>CAXBSB010000131.1:0-22126 GCA_963977965.1 uncultured Schlesneria sp. | reverse complement strand
ACTGTATGCGAGTACAGACCAGCCCATGTGTCATCTACAATCGTCACTTCCACATTAGGGAGCGCCTTTTCAACGAGTCGCCTACAATGACGCTGATCACGCGTCAGGCCGGCCCCCGGAAATGCAATTACCACAGATGCAAGCTGCGATTTGAGTTCATCCGGGGTGAGACTGATGTCAAGTGCGATTCGGGACAAAAAATCATCCAGCCGACTTTCCGTTTCGTGCTCATCTACCGCATGTATGTTGAGTGAATAATCAAATTCAAACGGTACGCACGCGTCATCACCAATGCGAAAAAGGCGTGCAGACGCCTTACCGTGCCCTCCATTGATGCCCAAAATTATCTGGTTGTTTGTCAATTGACGCATTGGTGGCGACTCATTTTACGATGACACGGAGAGCGCTGCTGTCACGAGGATGGAGCATAATCACAACATTGTGCAGTTAGTTCATAATCAAATGCGGTGGGAATTGATCGGTGAGTAATTTCGAAGGATACAACCGCCGAATTCGGGACTTTCGATACGTGTGATTGTGGACCATGGAGCGCACTTTGTCAAACAAATGCGGACGACTTCTGCACCACACGATATGGCTTCAATTGCGCACCAAAACCTGTCCAAAAACATGCGAGAGCGAAAATCACGCAACTCTCTTTGAAACAGAGGGTTGCGTGTTGCGAAACCACTTTCGTCAGCACGCGACGGTTTAACAATGGGCGATTTGCAGACCGGTTCTTTTCCTTTGACACTGCGGCCGATATTTCGTCGGCACAGATAGAGCGCCCAGATCCCGTAGCAACGTGGGTTGTCCAGATTCTTCTGCAAAAGAACATTTGCTCAACAACAATCTACCGCAAACATGGCAGTCGCCTCTACGCCGCTGCGCGCAAACGGCCCGTTCGTCCAGCCGCCAGCAATAACTGTTGGGCCGTTTCCTCCATCGTTCGCTGCCACGAGAACTCAGCGGCTCGGCGGCGGGCGGCGGATTTTCGAATGTAACGATCGGCAGCATCCATGCTCAGCGCTGCGTCAACCTGTGCGGCCAGTTCTTCACTGTTACCGGCACGATAAAGAAATGCCGTATCACCGTACATTTCTGGCATTGGTGGACTGGTGGTCGAAACGCTCAGGCACGACTGGGACATCGCTTCCAGGACCGTGTTAGGACACGCTTCAACCCGACTGGTCATCAGAAACGCTTCGCACTGACGAAAGCACCAAGCCATCTCGGCTTGAGTCAACTTGCCGACCCAGTGGATCCGATGGGCACAACCAAGCTCTTCCGCCTGACGCTGCAATCGATTGCGGTAAGGCTGCATGGCAGGTTCTGTTTCGCCTCCGATCACGAGCGACATGTCGCTGTGACGCTTCAAGATGTACGGCATCGCGCCGACTGCATCTTCCAGCCCGCGATAAGGACGGACCGATCCTGCGGTAAACAGAAACTTGTGGTTATGGTCCATCAATCCTTGAGGGGGATAGGCGTCGTCATTTCCACTCGGCAATTCGATCCCATGATAGACAGTGGCGATCTTTTCAGTCGGCAACTTCCACGTATCGACCAGGTAGTCGCGGACAAAGTTCGAAACGGCAATGATCCGGTCCGCCTTTCGACAGGCCCGTTTGGCAACCCAGCGACGCGCAATGGTTCTCAGTGTTTCCAGCCATGGATTGCCAGCGAATGGAACAGCCAATGGTTCCATGTTGCGGACCATTCCAACGACAGGCGCTGATCCACAATCGATCCAGCGAGCGGAAGGGATAAAGACAACGTCCGGTCGACGCTTCAGGATCTCGCGCCGCAAGCCTCGAAAACCGTGCGAGACGTCATTGTGCAGCCACGAGTTCCATTCCAGACGGGTACACTTATGCAGAGATTCGACCGCCTGTGGTGGAACAAACAGGTCCAGACGCGACACGACCGGGTGGCGAGCCAGCATCGGGGCAAGAACCTCAAGGTACTTGCGGCTCCCGCCACTCAGGCCTCCATTCGTCAGATTTGCCAGAACGATATGCATGAAGAGATTCCGAATATAAATCGGCTGCGTTCGTGAAATGTCAGATTCTAGTTGTCAGATTTCGACCCCGTAGTGCCGACGCCAGAGTTCAAAGATCGTCAGCGAGAAGATTCGACTGGTATTGTTCCGCCCTTTACGTTGTCCTTCGAGCAGTGACTGAATCGCCTTCTGTGAGAAGAGTCGAGGGTCAGCATCTCGCAGGACATCCCCCACAAAATCGCCCCAGCCACTCTTGAACCACGCATCCAGTGGTATCGTGAAACCCTGCTTGCGACGCAGATCGAGACTGGCTGGCAGAAGCTTCGCTCCCAGTTTTCGCGGAAGAATCTTGCGTTCGTTCGCTGTCGCCTTCAGTCGATCAGGAACCCGGCCGAACGCGAAATCGATCAGGCGATGATCCAGAAACGGAGCTCGCACTTCCAGCGAAGCTAGCATGCTGGATCGATCGACCTTCACAAGAATGTCGTCCACCAGGTACGTCATGAAATCGACGCCCGTCGCCTTCAGCAACGTGGAATCGAACCGCGACGCCAGTTCGACCTTGAATCGCTCAGGAGTCGAGTGTGGTGAAACGGCCGAGGGCGCGAGTAACTCACGTCGCGTTGCGGAGTCGAAATACAGATTGAACTGCGCGATCCCATTGGGAACATTCTGCATCAATGCAAGCAGATAATTCCGGCCTCGCATTCCGGTCGGAATCAAATGTTGCGCAGGATTGCGAAGCAGATCAAACAAGAACTGCGGGACAAATCGTCGGCGCTGTTCCAGTTGCTGAATCCACGAATGCTGGAAATAGCCACCAAACAATTCATCACCACCATCTCCCCCCAGTGCAACGGTCGCATGTTGCCGGATCATCCTGGAAACAAGATACGTGGGAATCATCGAATGATCCGCCAGCGGCTCGTCAAACTGCTGAGCCAGCATGGGGAGCAGATCCACTGATGCACTCTCGCCGACCAGTTCAATATGTTCCGTTCCGAAATGGTTAGCAACCTGTCTGGCGAACGGCGATTCGTCAAACGATCCATGCCCGGGGAATGTCACTGTGAACGTCTTGACGGGTTTTGAAGACGCTCGAGCCACCATTGCTGTCACAAGGCTGGAATCGAGCCCTCCGCTCAACAGAACACCGACAGGGACATCGGCAACCAGTTGCCGCCGGACGCTGTCTTCCAGCAGTGATTCGAATTCATCGACCAGTTCGTCATCGCTGACGTTCGGATCTGTCTGATGCTCAGGAAGTTGCCAGTAGCGCCAGATTCGCAGATCATCTTTCGCCAGGTCATACAGCATCGCATGCCCCTGCGGAAGCTTTTTGATCTCCTGCAGCATGCACATGTCGCCAGGGACGTAACCGTAGGCGAGATAGAATTCGAGCGCCTCATAGTTCAGGCGGCGTGATACACCGGGAAGTTGCAGTAGAGCTTTCACTTCAGATGCGAAAATCAGCCGGCCATCGGCGTGGCGATAGAACAATGGCTTTTCGCCAGCACGGTCACGAGCCAGAAACAGTTTTTGCCGCGGTGTGTCGTAGATGCAGAACGCAAACATGCCGTTCAGGCGTTTCGGACATTCCTCGCCCCATTGACGATACGCGGCGAGTAAAACTTCTGTATCCGAACGACTGCGAAAGCGATGACCGAGGGATTCCAGTTCACGACGAAGTTCCAGGAAATTGTAGATCTCGCCATTAAAGACAATGGTCATTTCCTGTTGAGAATCCGCCATCGGTTGATGACCAGCCGGGGAGCAGTCGATGATCGCAAGCCGGCGCTGAGCCAGACCGACGTCATGCTCGCCGGATGAAGTCCAGGTCAACCCGGCATCGTCCGGACCACGATGGCTCATACTGTCGCGCGCCCGCGTCAGTTCTGCCAAAGTCTCGGTGCATCCCACAATGCCACACATAACAAAGCCTTTTCTTTGTGCGAATCCGGCGGACGTGGTTCCCCGACGCGATAGCATCGGTAGCAACCGTCTACGTCACTCACCCCTCGTCATCCCGCAGTTTTTCCGATGGCCCAGAGGTACGAATTCCATCCCCATCCCGGTGGAACCAGTACCGCTCCCGCATTCCAGACGCGGCCCGCCGCTGCGAACGCGCGTGACACAAGGTTCTTTTGCGAAATGACCAGGTGCATCTGTGTTCCGCCATCTCCACCAACTCGCACATCCTGCAGTCCGGCGGCTTCCATCGCAGTCTTCAGCGCCGCCAGATTCATGATCTGCAGATTATGAATCGCCAGGTTGTCAGCACAGAACCGGCTGGAAAAGAACTTCACGACAGGTGTCGTAAAATTCGGAACAGTGACCGCGACAACACCACCCGGACGACAGAACCTGCTATGGCAGCGGATGATTTCGGCGGGGTCATCAAAATGCTCAATGAGACCGAACGAAGTCACCAGATCGAACTTCGTCGGCAGTTCAAACGTGCGCACGTCACCGACATGCACATTTCTGGGAAGCCCCAGACTGGCCAGCATCGCAGCGGTTGTTTTCGCCCCCTCCTCGGCATAGTCGATCCCAGTGAGTCGCAGTTGCGGCCTGAGGCGGTGAATGCGTTGCAGCATGCTGCCAGGGGCACAGCCGAGTTCCAGAACCTCAGCCCGTGCACAGGGGACAGTATCGAGCATGCGGCAGATCATGCGATCAAACTTCCATTGAGAGATCGCACGCAAGGGTGCCAGGCGATCTCGACTGACATCGGTCGCCGCCCATTGCTTTTCCCAATAATTCGCGCTCGTCAAATCGCCGGTCGCTACCATGTGATTCCTTTCAACACGGGCGTTTCAATCATGTTGTGATTCGGATGCTTGATCTTTTCATGTCAGGGCCGTGGCTGGTTTCTTCTGTGTCTGGCCGATTGCGGGTCGGGACGTTTGTCCAGACGAAGGTCGCACACGCGGTCGCTCGTATCCGCGGAACGGACGAAACGCCGTGAGGTAGTGCATTACGTACACGATCCACCACATCATCACGGTACGGATAAAGTTCATATCACCGTACCAGAACCAGAGCATGCATGAAGTGGCGATCGCACCGTATAACAATCGTGACGCCAGCGTTCCATTTTCGTTGTAGGTTTCACAGAAGCAGATGAATGCGCCTTCCAGAATCAGGATGATCAGCACTCCCACGATCCCGAAATTGCGGAATGGGACGACGGCTGGATGCATTCCCCCTGCCGCAATCAGGCCGTGATACCACATCGACGGGTTCGACTCGTTTGACTCCAGCGGACGTTCATAACCCATGGCCATGGTGATCGAACCTGGCGGAAGCGACAGAAAATAATCGACGTACGTCTGTCCGTAGAGATATGTAATCGTCTTGTAGTTGTAGTCCGCACAAAGCCCGAGGTTGTTCAACGCCACCGCGGTCCAGGTGTTCTGCGTCGCTCCCTCCACAAGCGTGTTCCACACACCAGAGAATTCCGAAGATTTCTGACTGGCAGAATGACGCAATGAACCCATCGCAATAAATGCTGCGACACAAACGGCCAGCGGAATGAATATCTTAAGGGTTCGGGAGAACTGAACCAGACCACGCTGGATTCGCCCTCGCGCCGCTTCCATGGACGGACTGGTGATGTACAGCATCACAAGTGCTGCCAGCAGTCCGGCACATTCACGGTCGCCACGCAACAACTGCAACACGACAACGATGTACGCTGTCACCATCAGTGTCGACATCAGCTTCAGCATTCGACGTGAACTGCGCGGCGCTTCGCGTTCTGCATCGACAACCAGCAACATCAACAACAGGTACGAGACCAGATACGACGAGTTCATCCCGACGTCTTTGTACATCCCGCCACCCGCATCTGCAGACGCATAGGCTGCCGTGAAGATGCTTTCTTCCGGGGCATAAATCCACGAGCAGAGATACGCGAGATAGAGCAGAATGCCGTAGATCGGCAGGGGCATCACGGTGCAATATCCGGGAACGTCGGCGGTGGACCTGGAATTTGTCTGAAGTCGCTGACAGGCCGACATCGCAACCCATTCAATCCCGGTCATCAGGCCGCACAGGCCAACCAGAACCATCGTCAGCATTTCGTTGATCAAGGTGTGATTCTGGCAAAGCAGAATATTCGTGGGGGTCTGCCACCAGACAAAGTTGCGATCGAACAGATATCCCAGGTTTGCAGCAAACGGGAGGATATACAGCAGGATGTACAACCGGGTCATGATCGACAACGCGGTAATCTGCAGCGACGCGATCGCGAAGACCGAAGCGGCCGCAAGGACACAGATTGTCAGGCGCACTGGCAGCAGTTGCCCAGTCATGAACAGCCCGCAAAGGATCACGCCTGCCGCCAACCAGCAGGTTGCCAGCATGACATGATTCGTTGGAGAACTATTCCCCTTAATGCCAGGTTTCAGGTGAGGATTTCGCAGGTTCTGTTGCATGATCTGTTCAACCGCATCACGCGGCTTTACGAGCCTTCTCCTCTCCAGCCTGAGCGATACCGTCGCGTCGCAAGACTTTGACAAACGTCAGGACCAGGATCTTCAGGTCAAACAGCACTGACTGATGATTCAAATAGTATTCATCGAGTCGTACTTTTTCGGGGATACTCAGTTCATCACGACCATTGATTTGTGCCCAGCCCGTCAACCCGGGTGGAATCTGGCTGACTCCGCATCGAGTCCGTAAGTCAATCAGGTCATCCTGATTGAACAAAGCAGGTCGAGGCCCCACGAAACTCATGTCACCCGTCAGGATGTTGTAAAGCTGAGGTAACTCATCCAGGCTGGTGACTCGCAGAAATCGTCCAACCGGCGTAATCCATTTGTCTGCATCAGTCAGCAAATGAGTGGCCAGTTGTGGCGTATCCGTCCGCATACTGCGGAACTTAGGCATCAGAAAAATCTGGTTCTTGCGACCAACGCGACGAGACCAGTAGAGCGCCGGACCAGGTGAGGTATTACGGACGATGAGCGCAATCACCAGCATCGGAACCGCCAGGATGAGCAGTGCCGTTATCGCGATGATCAGATCGACGGTACGTTTCATGCCGCTTTGGAATGTCGATACCACGCTGCCGCTCTCCATAAGCCTTCTTCCACCGACACTTCGGGGTGGAACTGATAATCCCGTTCGAATTGCTCTCCAGCATAAATGTCGTCAGACAACCATTTTCGAATGGTACGATTCAGCCGTGCGAAGGGGCCCCTGCCTGCCGTACAGATCGTCAAACCACCCCCGACCGTCCGGACGAGCGGCGCGGGAATGTACCAGCGAGGGGTAGTACGGCCAAGACCAATTGAGATTGACTCAACAATCCGTGCCACAGTCACTGCCGGAAGCGAAATGTTGTAGGTATTACCATTCGATTTCTTCGCTGGCTGCGTCGTTGCCGCAACAACACACGCTCGAGCGGCATCACCCCGGTAGATCAAACTCTTGCGATTCGTCCCAGAGCCGATCCAGACAAATCGCCCGGCATCGATTGATCGCATCAGTCGTGCGATGTTGCCGGGATCTCCTTCCCCAAAGATGGTCGCCATCCGCAGAATGGTCAACCCGATCCCCGCTGTTTGCGCAATCCCTGTGGCGACACACTCCGCCTGATACTTGCTGATTCCATAGGGGTCTGTTGGTCGACACGGGGACGATTCGGTAGTGGGCTGTGTCCCCCCGCCATAAACCGAGACGGAGCTGACCAGGACAACGTGTTCCACGCCCCCCTTCACGGCCGCTCGCACGACAGATTCGGTGCCTTGAACGTTCACACGCTGAAATGCATCTGTATTGGCAGCACACTTGCCAAACTGATGTGCCAGCCCTGCACAATGGATGACCGTTCGAACCCCCCGGACCGCACGTTCGACACTGCTGGCATCAGTAATATCACCCGACTGTCGGTCGATGTTGGTGGGCGCACTCTCAGATGTCCAGGAACGAGCCAGGCCTCGGACTGACAGACCGGCGTCACAAAGCTGGTGAACGATTTCACGCCCCAGAAACCCGCTGGCTCCTGTCACGAGAACATCCGCAGGCTCCAGATTCCGATGAAATGGAAGAACGTCGGCTGTGCGGCTACTGTCCGGCTCGAATGGCATATGAAGTGACTCCTGAGCGATTCGCGCCAACCGTCTGTTCAAGCAACCGTTCAAATCGATTGATCTGCACCTGAGAACAATAGCGTTGGTCAAACGCTCTGCGACCATTCATCCCGAATTCCTCGCGAACCGCTGTCGGCATATCACGCAGTTTGACAACCGCAGCAGCCAGGCTCGTTGCATTCGAAGGTTCGGCCGTAATCCCGAATTCGTTCTTCTCAATAAACGTCGCTCCGTCCCCTCGCACCGCCATCAGAACTGGTCGACCACTGGCCATGTAGGCAAAAGTCTTCGACGGAATGCTGACATCTGACAAACTGTCAGGCTTCAAATGGACCAGCAGAACACTCGCGAAGGCATACATCCCCGGCATTTTCTCGGGTGGATACCGGCCAGGCAGAACCACATTCGACAAACCTTCGTTTCGCACTCGTGCGACAAGTTCATCATGCTGAGTTCCACCGCCAACCAATACAAACCGAATGTCGGCTTCGTTGCGAACGTGGCGAGCAGCATCCAGGACCGTGTGCATGTCCTGCGATGCCCCCATATTACCGGCGTACATGACCACGAATTTGCCGACCAGATCGAACTGCCGAGCAAACTCTTCATCAGGTTGAGCCATGGAATAGGTCGCTGTCGGCATCCAGTTCTCGATGACAGACAACTTTTCTTCAGGAACCCCCATCTTCAACAGGTTCTGTCGAAACCCTTCCGTCACAACATTCACATGGGACGCTGCACCGTAAATGAATTTCGCAACTCGTCGAATTGTGGAGATGATCCATGGTCGATTCAGCAAACCGCTGGCAGTCACACTTTCGGGCCAGAGATCGACAACGTCCAGAACGAGTCGAGTCCCGCGCAGTCTGCTCAGCCACCAGCCAGCGATCCCCACAGGCAGAGCCGCCTGATAGACGACGATGACATCAGGACGCCGCAAGGCAAACGGCCCGATCAGCATCGCACTGATCGCGAACGAGACGTAATACAGAACTCGGCGAATCACCGAACGGCTGTGGTCAGGAAGCTGCGGAATCCGACGAACCGTCACACCATCCATCTCTTCGCGCGAAATCAATCGTTGTCGGAACCCTGGATAGATCTTGCCATGCGGATAGCAGGGGAAGCCGGTTAGAACTTCGACTTCGTGGCCGTTACGAACCAGACCGCTAGCCAGATCGTGGACCTTCTCCACCGGTTCCGGCGAATAGTATTGTGAAAGGATCAAGACTCGCATGGCGTTACTTTCTCCAGACCGTGCGATTGATGTAGTCGGTGTAGCTCAGGATGATCCGTACCATCTTTTTGGAAACAGGTCCCCCTTCGTAGTCCTGCACCACGCGCATGACCCGGCGGCTTTTGTCAAACTGCGAAGTCACGATGTCGACGGACTGTATCACGCGGTCAGGCTCAAGCCCGCTCATGATCAAAGTCCCCTCGTCCATCGCTTCAGGACGTTCGTGAGCCTGCCGCAGATTGACGGCTGGGAAGTTCAACAGCGACGACTCTTCTGAAATGGTTCCACTGTCCGACAGAACACAGAACGCGTGTGTCTGCAATTTGACATAGTCCAGAAAGCCAAATGGCTTGGAAGCTCGGATCATCCCCTGCCCTGATTCATCCAGCTCTCGACCAAGAGCAGCCAGTCGCTTACGAGTACGTGGATGGACGGAAACGATGATTGGAAGCTTGTAGCGTTCGACGAGGGTATCCAGCGTATTGAGCAGCGTTGTCAGCAGTTCCGGAGAATCAACGTTTTCTTCCCGATGCGTACTGACGACAAAGTATCCACCTTCGGTCAGCCCGAGTTCTTCCAGAATCCGCGAACTTTCGATCCCTGGCCGATAGTAATCCAGAACCTCTTCCATGCAGGAACCGGACTTGATGATCGTTTCCGGTCGAATCCCTTCTGCAAGCAGGTAGCGACGGGCATGTTCGGTCAGTGGAAGGTTGATGTCGCTGATGTGGTCCAGGATTCGGCGGTTAATCTCTTCCGGAACTCGGTCATCAAAACAGCGGTTTCCTGCTTCCATATGGAATACAGGAATCTTGCGCCGCTTGGCCGAGATTGCAGCCAGACACGTATTGGTGTCGCCATAGAAAAGTGTCGCATCGGGACGCTCTTCGGCCATGGCGACATCGGAAAGGGCAATGACCTTTCCAATCGTTTCGGCTGGGGTTTCGCCGACAGCGTTAAGAAAGCGATCCGGTGGCCGGATCTGGAGTTGATCGAAGAAGACCTGATTCAATTCATAGTCGTAGTTCTGTCCGGAATGGACCAGCACATGATCGACGTGTTGATCGAGTTCTGCGATCACGCGCGACAGCTTGATGATCTCCGGACGCGTGCCCACGATCGTCATGACTTTCAGGCGTTTCACAGTCGACTCCAGTTCCCGACTTCGTCAGCAGCCAGAACAGTTCCAACAAGGTTGTTATGCCGCTCGCTTGCCGGCCGCTGCTTCGAACAGTTCGATGCCATCTGCAGCTTCGCTCTGACCCATCAGCAGGTTGTGTCGACGCAGCAATTCGACGGTCTCTTCAAACCCGATCACCGTGTCTTCCGAGCTGAACTCTTTCGTCAAACCGGCGGGCTTCGCATCGGTCGCCGGTTGCAGTTCTGGAAGCATAGCGCGGATTGCGAAGAAGTTGCCTCGACGAACAGTGTGATGGCATTCTTCTTCAGAAATCATCAGTTCGTGCATCTTCTCGCCAGGACGAATTCCCGTGACCTGAATTGGAATATCGCGATCGCCAATCAGAGCCTTGGCCATGTTCATCACTGTCGTGGAAGGCGCCGAAGGAACAAACGTCTCACCCGGTTCAGCGAATTGCAGGGCCGCAAACACGCAGTCGACAGCCTGATCAATGCTCATCAGGAATCGAGTCATTTCGGGGACGGTCAATGTGACAGGACCACCGTTCTTGATCTGTTCATGGAACAGAGGAATCACCGACCCGCGTGACGCGAGCACATTGCCGTAGCGAGTGCAGATGAATCGCGTCTTGGGACTCAGGATATTGGCCGAGGTAAAGATTCGTTCGTGGATTGCTTTGGTCAGCCCCATGACATTGACCGGCTTGCAGGCCTTGTCAGTGCTGATCCCGACGACGGTTTCGACTGGAAGCTGATGCTCGCGAATGCAGCGGACGATGTTGATCGGCCCCATGCAGTTCGTTTCGATCGCTTGCTCGGGAAAGTATTCGCAATTAGGAACCTGCTTCAACGCCGCAGCATTGATGACAATGTCCACATTCTGCATCGCAGAGCAGACATCCTGAAACCGTCGAACGTCCCCTAGCCGAAATTCCAGGCTGTTCAGAAAATTGCGATAGATCACTTCATCGGTCGAAACTTTGCGGTGCAGGTATGACATCCGCATGTCATGCTGCTTCGCTTCGTCGCGTGACAGAACGATGACCTTGGCGGGCGTGCCGAGTTCGTTGGAGAGGAGTCGGCGGACGAGAACCTTCCCCATGGAACCCGTTCCGCCCGTCACGAGGATTCGCTTGCCAGCCAGGATCGGCTGTGCGGCGACGGTTGGTCCATCAAAGGAAGAAAACATCTTACGCGGCTTCATGCAGGGCTCCTCGTCCTTGAATTTGAGCGGCCAGTTCTTCAAGCATCCGGTCCCAATCCGGAACCCGATATCCGGTTCGCCTTGCGAAGTCCGAACCATCCAGGCTGCGATCACAATGAAACGAGTGATCGGGGTTAATCGTGATATCGCGCCGACCCAGCAGCGCCGAAAGTTTGCAGAGCAGATCGAATTTCGTAATCGGAGCGGATGCGACCTGCCACAGTCCGTGCAGTTCGGGCTCCTGAACCAGCACATGTTCGATGATGCGTGCCATCTCTGCCGTCGTCACGCCAGAATAGATCGCTCGCGTAAATCCACGGATCGGCCCCTGCTGTGCCAGAAACCACTCGATCAGACTCTGCTTGCGAGAGAGTTCCAGGCCGATGATCGATGACCGAATCGTGATCGCCGGGGCTTCCGAGACTTCTCCGAGATATTTACTCAGCCCATACAAATCTTCGGCGTCTGCGTGGTCCGTCTGCCGATACATCCCGCGGCGTCCATTAAAGACACAGTCGGTGCTGAGATGAACCAGCCGGGCTCCCGCCGCAGCACACATCAGTCGCAATCGGTGCGGCAGCAGCGAGTTCACTTCCAGACTGGGAATTGATTCCTTCGCCGCCGAACGTTGTTTGATGATCCCGACGCAATTGATAACGGCGTCGGGTCGAAATTCACCCAGAACATCCAGGACCCGATCCGTCTCCTGAACATTGATATTTGGAAAAGAATTTTCCTGGCGGAACAGCCCATAGCGCGCATATGCGGAAAGCGGGCCTCGCAGAGTCACGCGGACATCGTGCCGTCCCAGCCAGCTCTTCAAGAGCTGGTGGCCCAGCATTCCATCCCCACCAAGAATCAGGCAGCGCACGGCACCCCTCCCTGCGTGTCGTCAACCTCGATCAACCTGGCGAATTGGCACAACTGCTTTTTTGACAGAGACTTCCGCCAATCAGAACTCAGCAGCATTCAGTGGATTTGCACCGAAGAAACTGAGGCAACTTGGAAAAAATCAAAGAATTTTGGCTGCAGTATCCCGTTCGCCTACCTGCCTTTGCGGATTCCATTCCCGCAGGCGAATGATCATTTAGTGGAAACCGGCAATTTCTGCAAGATGACGTAAACACGTTCGAATAGCTGGGGGCGTTGTGGGGGTCAACAATTCTTGGTGATGTCACATGCAGACGATGGACCACGATGAACGCGATGGGCACGAAGATGAATCACATAGATCTACAACGGGATTGAATTCCGATTAACGTACCGAGAACGATTGCCGACCATGAAAACGGGATCGAGTTCCGGTTCCTGACCAACATCGCAAAACACCAACGGATTCAATCTTTTGTTTTCGTGATCTTCGCGTACTTCGTGTTCAACAAGTTTTTGCAAGCACATGAGGTTTCAAATATCGAAGTGCACGTGAGAAAACATTGCGTCGCACCCAGCATCAGGTAGTTTCACCTTGGAAACTTTTCGCCCCAGTTGATATCAGGCACACTCGCAAGGAATGCTTGATAGTGCGACGGATCTGCAAAATACCATTCGTTGAATCCAAAATCGTAATCCGTCTTAGCGAACCAGTGATGAGTCCACACTCCGAAATGGCAATGCGGTAATGTCATATCGCACGCCGGATACTCGGATTGATTCTGATGACATTCACCGTGCGCCGGTCCAAATCGTTGCCAACACCACCGATTTGCAAAATCGAGTTCAGGATACGCGACCTGCAACATGATGGAAAATGGAAAGCGACGAAGGCGTTTGTCACGCTCCTCGTCCTCGGGCGACTCATTCTCGGACGCCAGATAAGCTTCATAGCTTGAAAGAACAACTGTCTGATGAGTCATTGGAATGGTCGGGCAACTTCAAACCAGTTACGGTTGCAAGGATAGTGACAAATCGTCATTCATGACCGGGATCTCAATTTCCTTTGAAGACCAATCATCCGGCCAGACTCGTGATACGCTTTTAGATTGTTGCTTCGTCGAGGCGATACCGCCAGCGAAGTTTCTTGAGTCGAACGCCGTAACATGGACGGTCGAGCAGTTTTCACATCGCGTCTACGATTTCCACTTTGGACCGCAATTCAGATGGTTCACTTGTCCAACAAATCATTGCGAATGGTAATTGCAGGAAATGATGAACCACGAAAAACGCGATGGGCACGAAGATGAATCACGGGGCTGCGTTGTTCTCCGTCGCCTCGCTACGTCGGCGTATCAACGCTGTCCCAATCCTCTGGATCAAGGAAGTTGGTCAACCAGTTGAGCGTATAATGGCGTTGCTCGACGACACCCACCTCTGCACTCACCGTACTTGGTTTCCAATCGTCGACCTGCGACCAGTCCAGCCCCGCGGGCAACATTCCGCCTTGGTGCAGATACGCATCGCGAACGGCCCAGTGAATTCGCATGATCAAGTCCTGGGCATCCAGAATCTGATGATCGGGCCGTAAGCAGGCCGAGGTAATGAATGAGGGATCCGCTTCGTACGAACTCATGAGTTTGGCCAGTACAGGGACATCGCACATGCCTCGCGGCCAATCGAGCACCTCGATGTGGCCCAATGCCCACATCAAGACCCAAATGCTCTCCAACCGCCAAACGAGTTGCTGACATTCGTCGGCGCTGGGGTTCTCGTTTTCCAGGAACTGTTTCTCCAGTGGACTCACGCTGTTCCACAAATCGAGTCGCTCGATGATCTCAATCACCTCGGCCTGTGAAACTCCTTCTGCTCGAAGCTCCACAGCCCAAAGTACCATCGCGCGCCGCGCAACTTCGTCAGGTGGCTGGATCTTAACCTCGTTCTCATCATCCACGAATAACGGACCATGGTAAACAGGTACCAATCGCTTTTTCAGTTCGGCGAAGGAACGGAGCGCACGTTTGCGTTGAAGGTCGTTAGCGTGCTCCCATGTTTCCGGTGCAGGGTAAACAGGCTTCGGAAGCTGCGGCCTCGTCGGCGGCGTTCGACCAGAGTTACGACTGTCGCCAAAAAGCCAAGACTTCAAATCCCACATCGTCAGCCCCCCATTCACAGGTTAGTTCTGCTTCGTTGGGCCTGAACGCCCCAGCATCTCTTCCACGAGTTGTAAACCACTCTCAATCAGGCGCCGGATCTCTGCTAGTTCATCTGTACTCCAAACTGGAGCGAAGCGTTCCCCTGGTGGTGTCACGCTGGGAAGATTGTTACCCCAAAACAGCTTTTCATAGATGTGATCGGCACTTCGGCTGACTCTGAAATGAACCGATTCACTGTCTTCGTGTGACTTCGCTAAATCGTCGAAAAAGTTCCAGGCGTTAAGAAAGTCCGGGCAATCTACACCTTCTGCCGTAACTTCGGCGCACCAGTCGCGGAGGCGATCAAAATCGTATCTCACTGGTTCATCTTCTATAAGCGATAGCCCCATTTCGTCTGCATCGGATACGAGTTCATCCAACGACCAAGCACGGAGCAATTGGCCATCCGGGCGCAGGACAAACCTGCCTTCATGCCAGACGACAAAAATGTCCTTCCCATGGACCCGCACTTCGCAGGGAAAGTAGAACAGTTCCACCCGTTGCTCCTGACGTAATCGTTCGAGTTGGTCGAGTCGCATCAATTAAAGACCTGCCTCAATGCCACCCGTCCAGCAGCCTTCGAACGCATGGGTCAATGATGCCGTTACCGCAGTTCGATAGATTCTACGTTCTACGCGTTTATTTCCGATGAGGGTCGCGAGACGCGACCCGATCGGAGTTGATCACAAACAGCCGATCATTGCGAAATCGCCCCAAACCGCGAGACAAAGATCTGGGTAACGACGACTCCACCAAATTCCTGCTGAGCTTCAAAAGATAATGTCATAAGGACCAACTCCATGCGGAACCTGTTTCTTACCGTTTCCGCGAATGTTAGAATCTGACAGGGGTGCTGATGCACCACGCCCGGATCTGCTCGATCCGTTGAATTCAGATTGTTTCAGGAACAGGCCACATGACCAAGCAAAGCCTCCTTCAAGCCGCACTGACACGTGGAATGGCTCCCGAGGGGGATCTATACGAAGAGTTGTCGGAACTTGGGGAATACGAAATCGATTCCCGTTCTGAAGCCGAGGCCCTGGCGAAAGCCATGACGGAATTCGTCCAGCGGCCACTCGACTCGGATGAAGCTGTTTCTGCCTTTCCAGAGCTGACGCGGTTGTTTCAATCGGTCACGTCGGCTGAAGCCTTTCGATATCTGGCCGTACACGGAATTCCGCTGCTCATCGAAGCGTATGATGCGAGGCTGATTGATCCGGGCGAATGTGAAAACGATCTGCTATTCGCTCTGAAGATTTTCGCTCGCTACGGAACTGAGGATGGGCTGGAGCGAATCGTCGACGCAGCGTTCAGCATGGCTCTACAGGACGGGTTCCTGTGGTCTGTCATCTTTGAACAACTGAGTGATACCGATCCCGCCATTCGGGATCTGGTCAGGCGATTGAGTCAGCCGCTGCCCGATGGATTTGTCAGCGTGGCACTTCTCGACTGGGTGAATCGACTCTGTCGTGACGAGATCATTTCCGGTCACCCTTTCAATACGGTCGCCGGAATTGAAAAGTTGCGAGGCTGGCTGGTGAGTGTGAATGAAGATGAATTCACGTACGCTCACGCATCGGCTGCAGCCTTGCCATTTATCAGTGATCCGCCGCGATCAGAACTGATCGCCCTCGCAATCGATCATCCCGATATCGGTGTCCAGATGGAAGCGGCCTGGGCCACGGCGTATCTGGGAAGTGATTCCGGAGTCAAATTCCTGGCTCGCCTTTGCCTGGACCCAAATCTGGCGATGACGGCCCGGACCTATCTGAAAGAACTGAAGCGGATGGATGCCATCCCGGATGAGGCGAACGATCCGGATTTCCTGGCGATGGCAGAAATGTGTGACTGGCTGGCTCATCCTCAAGAATTCGGACAGGCACCGGATGAGATCGAATTGTACGACACGCGCGAAATGCTGTGGCCACCGACCAATGACTGGAGGCCGCTATGGCTGTTCAAGTATCGGTACTTTGCCTCAGACGATGAGGAATCTGAGACTCATGGGATCGGCATGACGGGCAGCATCACGTTTTCGCTCCTCGATGAAACCAGCCCAGACATGTCAGCGGATGACATCTATGCTCTGCATTGCTGCTGGGAGCTGGAGGCCACGGAAGACCCGCGTGCTCCCGCCGAGCGATCCATCGAAGCAGGGCGACAACTGATCGATGACGCTCAACCGGATCATATCGAAGACGACGAAAAGTTTTGACATTCAACGAATCGCCATAGATCCATTCAAGGTTGCCTTATGTCAGAGATCATCTATCGCCTTGGAAACGACTTGAATCTGGATGACGTCGTAGACTTGTTGAAAGCCACGTCACTGGGCGTGCGGCGTCCGATTCATGATCGAGGTGCCATCGCCAGTATGATTCAGCACGGAAACCTGACCGTGACAGCCTGGGATGGTTCGCTTCTTGTCGGAATTGCCCGCAGTCTGACCGATTTCAGCTTCGTCGCCTATTTGTCCGATCTGGCTGTCCGCGAGTCTCATCAGCGACTGGGCATCGGCAAAGAACTCATCAGGCGAACGCGAGCCGAGTTGGGGCCAGCCTCAAAACTGGTTCTGATTTCTGCACCGGCTGCTGTCGACTATTACCCGCAGCTCGGCTTCACTCAACATCCATCGGCGTGGACGCTGGATGCTCGCGAACCGCTGCTGTGACAAGATTAAGAAGGCCGTCGCCTTTGATCATTGAGGCAGGCGAAACGACCAAGACGTCGATCACATGAACTCGTCGTCGTCTTGCAGATCAGTTTCGGTGATCACGCGGTGCTTGGCCGCATGCAGAACGTTAAGGGCAGTATCAACATCATCAACATAGATTGCCACTGCAGCCCGGCCACGATGACGGTACAGCAGCGGATAAGCGTGATGAATGTTGACTTCGGCCTTCATCAGCGTGGTGCAGACGTCGTGAAACGGCTGTTCGCCTTCCGGCAGTTCCACTCCGACGACGTCGCTTTCGCTGAACAGAAAGGCTGACAGTTCGAGCTTTTCGCGAGCGCGATCTGAGTTGTTAAACATCAGGCGAACCATGGCAAAGTCGACGGAGTCAACGATGCTCATTGCCAGCACTCGAGTGTCCATCGACTCGACATGCCGCATCAGATCATTCAGGCGACCGACGCGGTTTTCCAGGAAGACGCAAAACTGACGCAGGCAGGGCCATGTACGGCCCCGCATTGTTTCTGCATCAGTAAACTCACCACCGCTGAAGCTGGACATTAATCCGATTACTCCGTTTTAGGATTCCAGTCCTGTTCCAAATCACATTCGCTCTCATCAGCCTTGATCGCATCCAATTCAGTTTGGCGTCCTGCGAGCATCGTACGGCAGTGTCAAACCCAAGTTCCGACGCGACTCGGAAGTGCGACCCGCACAGCGCCTACAGGTACTGATTGATGATGTTTTCGAGGTACTCCTGACGTCCCGATTCGTTCGGGTCCAGCTTCTGCTTGCCGAGCACATATTTTTCGAGCGATTCGAAGTTGGCCGTTCCCTTTTCGATTTCGGCCCCGACTCCGCTGTCGAAGCTGCGATATCGGTTCTTGACGAAATCTTTCAGCACACCATCTTTGCGAATCGCCGCCGCGATCTTGGCACCGCGAGCGAAGGCGTCCATGGCGCCGATATGAGCATGGAACAGATCGACGGGCTCGAAGCTTTCTCTTCGCACCTTGGCGTCGAAGTTGACTCCACCGGGCGTCAGGCCGCCCTGTTCAAGAATCACCAGCATGCATTGCGTGGTCAGGTAGATATCGGTCGGGAACTGATCTGTATCCCAGCCGAGCAACAGGTCGCCAGTATTGGCATCAATGCTTCCCAGTGCCCCCTGGATACGAGCATATTCGAGCTCGTGCATCATCGTGTGACCAGCCAGCGTTGCGTGGTTGGTTTCAATGTTCAGTTTGACGTGGTCCATCAATCCATTGGCGCGGCAGAAGTTCAGGCAGGCAGCCGCATCAAAATCGTATTGATGCTTTGTTGGTTCTTTTGGCTTGGGTTCAAACAGGAACTGTCCTTTGAAGCCGATCTTCTTGGCATAGTCGACTGCCATGTGCATGAACCTGGCCAGGTGATCCAGTTCACGCTTCATGTCTGTGTTGTAGAGGTTGTGATAACCTTCGCGGCCACCCCAGAAGACATAGTTTTCGCCACCAAGTTCCAGCGTGACTTCCAGAGCTTTCTTGACCTGAGCGGCTGCGAAAGCGAAGACATCGGCGTTGCAGGTGGTTGCAGCTCCGTGCATGAAGCGCGGATGCGAGAACATGTTTGCTGTTCCCCACAGCAGCTTGATGCCTGTTCGCTGCTGAGCGGCTTTCAGAGCCTTTACGACTTCATCGAGGTTCTTGTTGGTCTGTGCCAGCGAGTCTCCTTCGGGAGCCACATCGCGATCATGGAATGCGTAGTAAGGGCAGCCCAGCTTGTCAATGAATTCAAACGCGGCATCGACTCGCTTGACGGCATTGGCGACGGAGTCTGATCCATCATCCCAAGGCCGCTGCAGAGTGCCTGATCCGAATGGGTCGCTTCCTGTTCCGCGGAAAGTATGCCAGTAGCAGACCGTAAACCGCATCAAATCCTTCAGGCGCTGATTTTCGACGATCTCGTCAGGATTATAAAACTTGTACGCCAGTGGATTCTTGCTGGTGGGGCCTTCGTACTGGATCTTGCCGATTTCTGGGAAGAACGACATTGGTTGCCTGTGATCTGGAGGTTGGTGGTAAAGGCATCGCCCGATGCCCGAACTGGTGACGCATCCAGCCCCTGTTCGCGATACGATTCGACTGAGGGTCCATTCTTCCAGCAGCTTCAGTGCGCGTGGAACAATAGACCTTCGGTCGAAACCGATTGAGTACGAAAAGGCGTAAAATCTGCAGAGGCGCCGGCCGCGATTTTAGCTATGCGGCGGCTCAGTATCAATTCATGAGATCGGCCAACCTCGGCCAACCGGCTCTCCATTAAACGGTTTCTGATGTGAGTTCGGCAGTACGTTCGGAACGGGAAACAGGCCATCGAGTGCGCATTTGACCGAGATTCCCCTTCGATGCGCTCACGCTTTTTGATTTTTCGGCGTATCATGCTCGTCTTGCCGCGAACCGGGTCGTGGCTTTGGTTTCCATCGTCACGCCACGAATTGCGGAGTTTCGGTGAGCGGCTCACTCGATAGTTCATCTGACGCACCGTTCCGATGCCAGTCATTGCGGAACCTTCTTAGCAGCATGGGATTACGCTCCATGTTGTGGCTCGCGATCTGCCTGACGCTGATCCCCCAATCGTCCTTATTCGGTAAGGATGCGGCATCAGAATCCGAATCGGCACCGGTTTTTGGATTACGCGGCCACAGTCTTGTCGGGCGTTGGTCCGAAGTGCGAGTTCCCGTCAACATCGAAGAAGCGGGTGAATATGCCGTGCAGGTCACTGCGCCAGATCCCGATGGACACCGCGTGACGTTTGTCAATTCGACTCACTTAACTGTCGGAAAGCATTCGGTCCGCGGATACTTCAAAGTTGGTCAGCTCGAACCAACCTCGATTGAGGTCAACGTCATTGCCGCAGCGACGAAGAAGCCGGTCTGGACATGGAAATCGTCTCGACGCGCCGCCGATCAGGGGACTTCGCCCCTGCATTCCGGCCACCGACTGATAGTCACGGTTGGCGATCCATCCGGTTTCGACTGGGGAGATCCCCGGCCAGGTGACGATCAATCCTCAGCAGCCCCGACCGGAAACTTGCGACCGATCGCAATCAAGGTCGACGACCTGCCGGTCGATCCGCGGGCCTATGATTCCATCTCGATTCTGGTCATCGCAGGGCGATCCATATTGTCTGCAGATCAGGCTGCCGCCTTGCGGGCCTGGGTAATGAATGGTGGCAGGGTTGTCATTTCGCTGCCGATGGATCTGACTGCTGCCAAAGCTGTACTGAACCCCATCGCGGAATGGTTGCCAGCCACATTGGCTCAAGAGCCGTTGACGATTAGCGAACTGGGCAAGATTGAATTGTTTGCCGGGCGCAGCGTTCGTATCCCGATGGCGGGTCGGATGCGTGTTCCCGGTTTGAAAATCGTGCATGGCGAAGTCTTGTCTGGAAGTCGTGACGAAGCAATTTTTGTTCGCACTCCATTCGGCAAAGGTTCTGTCACACTGCTGACCGTTGACCTGACTCAGCCACCATTGAGCAAATGGACTGAACTGACGGCACTGACTCGAAAGCTTTCGCAGGCGAGCGCTGACTCTGCGACTCAAGCAACAACCCCCGCCCGAGCACTGCAACTCAGTTCCACCGGGGTCACCGACCTGGCAACTCAGTTGCATGCGGTTCAAGAGAATTTCCCCAGCGTCTACCGGGCATCGCCATGGGTTGTGATGGGACTGCTGGTGGCCATTCTGCTGGTTGTTGGTCCGCTGGATTATCTGATTGTTCATCGACTCTTGAAGCGGCCGCGTGCGACTTGGTTGACGTTACCTCTCTGGGTCCTGCTGGCAGGCTGCGGTAGCGCCATGCTTGCGACGCAATGGAATGGAAATTCGGTCCGAATCAACCAGTTGAATCTCGTCAATTACGATGTTGTCACTTCGTCGAGCCATCAGAAACTGTGGACGAATGTGTACAGTCCGGCGACGGAACGGCGGTCGATCACTGTCGAATCCAGCATCGCTGGGAAAGAGGCGAATCCCGCGCAGGCGACTCAATCAGGCTGGTCGGGGATTGCAGAAACGGCCTATGGCGGCATGCTGCGTCGTGCGGGGGTGAATGTCGGTGCGGCTGACTATGTCGCCGGGACTTCGATCGAAGGTCTGCCACTTCTGCAGTGGTCATCCAAGCCACTTTTGACCGAAGTCAGGAATTCTGTCGAAGGGATGGTCGAAGCCGATCTGAAGAGTAACGGAGTCGGTCAGGTTTCAGGAACGATTTCTCATCGGTTTGGCGGGCCGATCGAAGACTGGTTTCTGGCGTATGGCAATCGTGTCTACCGACACAAGAAGACACGCGACGATCCAAAGTCGATCCCGTTGAAGCCGCGTCAGACACTGCGGATCGATCAGCCGACAGTGTTTCCCCGCGAATTACGCGCGTATCTGATTGGTAAAGTCGCCACCAGCAAGACTCAGCCGGGGGAGTCCACCAGTGTTTCGAATCAATATTCCACGTATGACCAGATGTCACGCGATCCTCTGGAAATCACGAGGATCCTGACCTTTCACACGGAAGCGGATGGCTCGAAGTACACAGGGCTAACGAATAGACTGCTGGAAGACGAAGACTTGTCTCATCTGCTGGGTCTGGGACGAGCAATCCTCTTCGGTCGTCTGGATGCTCCTGTCGCTTCCGTCAGTATCGATGGAATGGCGGTTCCGGCCGAGCGT
>CAXBSB010000130.1:0-22355 GCA_963977965.1 uncultured Schlesneria sp. | reverse complement strand
GCCACAACGCTGCCCAGCAGGAACAATCCTGTCAGGAATGAACCATGCAAGTTCGCCCACAATGCAAACAGGAACGGGATCAATATCCAGTCGGAGCGATGCAGTCGCGGTGAGGTCAGCCGAAACAACAGCGTCACAAAACAGGCGATTCCTGCAACCTGCGGACGAATAATGGAAAGTGATTCTGCTGCGACTGCGAGGAACCCCAGCATCGCCGCCAGACTGAACCAACCGCTCCTGGTTTTTCCATAGGTCCGAGCGGCCAGCAGCGCCACACACAGGGCACTTGCCAGCGCATAGAGTCCCTGCAATCCGGCGATTCCGACATTCTGCATGGTCAGGTATCCGATCACCTGGCTCAACCACGCCGTATCGACAAACGCGACCCCGGTCGCGAGCGGCATCAATGGCTCGGTCGCAGGCAGGGACTTTCCTTCACAGATCACTCGACCATAGGCCAGGTGTCCCCAGATGTCGGTATGCCACAGGGGACGCATGCAGAAGATCAGGTAAATGATCCCCACCGCAAAGACAAGCCCGGCAAGCACGCGCGGCGAACGGATCGCAGCAGGCGTGTGATCCTGGAGTTTAGAGATGTCAGGTCCGCGAAACGCTGGTTCATCAGGAACAGCATCCGTCATTGGTTCTTCGACCACAGTACCACTCATGGAGCCACCTGTCGCTTCTGATCAGAGTCCCAGTCTGACGACTGAAATGAATCATACGGGTAACAGCAGACATTTCATCGGGAAAATGCCAGATGTTGCCAGTTGACAACATAAGACTAGGGTCTCACCAACGCTGCTGTCACCGCGAAATCCGAAAACCGGTGGGACGTGGGACACCAGATGCCTAAATTGACGATTGCAAGGGGCGTATCGACGGCATGAGCCAGCGAAAGCCTTTTGGTGCCAAAACGGGAGGGCGAGGCGGCGAGGCTCCCGCCGAGTCGCGATTGAGTAATACGCTTCCCGATCCGAAGACGATTCGGCTGGAGCCTCACCCTCCCGCTTCGCCACGGCCCAATTCCGTAATCAATCGAGACTGATGTCCAAGGTCGTGCCTGACAGACTTTCTTTGATCGCTTCGTCGTAGCTGGTGTTGCCGAGTCGGTCGCCTTCTAACCGTTCAGGCAAGCCACTGACATCGTCTTCTAGGACAGGAGGAACTCCAGTTGGTTTGTATTCGAGCCGAAAACGGGATTTCCCCACACCGATCGTGGCTGATGGCGGAACATAGGTGCGGTGGCAGCGCCGTCCATTGACTGTCGTACCATTCAAACTGTCCAAATCCGTGATCCACCAGAAACCATCGACGAATTCCAGCATGCAGTGCCGTGTTGAAACTCGGCGGTCCGTTAAAGGTAAATCACAGGTCTCTGACCGGCCGATGACCAAGGATTCTTTTCGCAATACGAGCGATGGGCCACCGTTACTGGATACGAGGAAGCCGAGTGGTCCGACGGGGCGCACCGGTGTAAGTGCCCCGATTTCCTTCAGCAATTCCTCTGTAAGTGCGGTGATTTCGGCAGGACTTGTGACTCGATTTTTGACTGTGGTGCCTGATGTCAGTCGATCGAACATGGGGGTTTCCCTCGGTACGAGTCTTCAGTCGATCAGAAGATTGCGCGGCCTGAAATTGTGATGCCCTGCAACCGCTGACGATTTCCGCGATTCAGCCAGAAATGAGCCGCTTTAGAAATGCGGACAGGACTGAACATATGACAGAAATTGTCCAATGAAGGCTGCGAAGGGACGGATTTTCGTGGCACCTGAAGAACTGATGATAGATGTGCGGGCGCGTTGAGTTTTCGCAACGTACGCTGCAGAAACGAAAACGCCCCAGCAGCGATCAGCCAACTGGGGCGTGATTGGATCATTGTACTGACAGATGTCAGATCAGTTCGGTAATCAACTGACGATTATCGGCCAGGAACTGTGGTCGACCGTTCGGGTCGGTCAATGTCACCGCATTCGCATCGATTCCGAGTTGATGGTAAACCGTGTGGAATACGTTCTGGATGTGAACCGGACGTTCGATCGGTTCTTCACCGTTGCGATTGGTCTTGCCGATCATCTGGCCATGACGCAACCCGCCACCAGCGAGGAAGAAGAACGAAGCCCGCGCCCAGTGATCGCGGCCTGCGGTCCCGTTGATGCGCGGTGTACGTCCAAACTCACCCGACATCATGATGATCGTCTGGTCGAGCAGGTTATGAGCTTCCAGGTCATCAATCAGAGCACTCAGTGCCTGATCGAGTGGCGGCAACTGACGTCGCATTTCGACGAAGTTGTTTCCGTGGGTATCCCAACCGCCCCAGGACAGAGCCACACATCGGACACCGGCCTGAACGAGGCGGCGAGCCAATACAAATCGCTCATTCCCCATTCCATTTTCGTTGCCGTAACGCTTCAGAACGCGAGGATCTTCGTTTCGCAGGTCCAGCGATTTTGCCAGATCACCCGAGGTGACAATTCCGACAGCTCGTTCAGTGAAGCTGTCGATTGCGGTCAACATCCCGTGGCTGTCGACATCGCGACGCAGGCGATCCAGTCCGGTCAGAAGTTCTTTGCGGTTGTCGAGACGGCTCAGGCTGATCTGCTGATTCAATGTCAGATTCTGGCGTCCTTCGCCATCCGGGCGGAAACCTGCATTCACCTGACCCACGAAACCCGTCTTGGTCCAGCCCGTCAAGTCGACGAACGTTGGAGCGGTTCCGTGTTTCGTTGTCTGGGATGGTCCCCACAACTTTGACATCACCGAGCCGATGCCAGGACGACCACCCATATTTCTCAGCGAGGATTCACTCCATCCCGAATCACTCTGTTGAGGAGCGTGTTCATCTCGCAATCCAGAGATGGACCGAATGACAGAGAATTTGTCGCCACGAGCTGCCAGCCGTGGCATCAATTCACAGATTTCCATCCCGGGAACGTTGGTCGGAATCGGCATGAACTCGCCACGGAACTCCTTCGCCGCAGTCGGCTTCAAGTCGAACGTGTCCATGTGGGTTGGACCGCCGGGAAGATAAATGTTGATGATCGACTTGCCAGTGGCGCGAGCACCAGCCAACTCTTCTGCTTGGAGCAGTTGTGGCAGGCTCAATCCACCCACTGCCAGTCCGCCAATCTTGAGGAAATCGCGGCGTCCGATTCCGTCACACAACCGATGCTTCTGCCCAAGAATCGTCAGCATGGCCAAGCCTCCAGATTTTTGGCTCTCGGGGTCGAAAGCCCGTGTTTTGATTGGGACCAGGAATTCTTGCAATCACAAGATTTTATCTGATTCTGACAGGACAAATCAACATCTGCTGATATTTTTCGGCCGCCGTACAGAATTTTCCACAATTTCAATTGGGTCAGGCTTCTAGAAAGTTACGGTAATTTGCTGGAACTGATGCACACGAGAACGTTTGTAGCTAGAATTCCGGCCCAACGGGGAGCAAAAACCAGGTCCCGGGAATCCGCCAGAGCGTGTGAGTATTCTCGCAGAGCAGCAGTTTCCGGGATCGTCGTCGCGTTTCTCGAAAACTTCCGATCGTCAAAAATCCGCTGAGGAATTCCGCTATGAGAGCGTCGCGATTCGCCTGCCTGACAAGTGCGGTACTTGCCGCCTGTATCTCCGCCGTATCGGGGGCCGACTGGCCTCATTGGCGCGGCCCGGATCGGACAGACGTCTCGAAAGAAACGGGGCTTTTGAAGAAGTGGCCTGAAGGCGGTCCTCGTCAGGTCTGGCTGAACGAGAACGCAGGTCTCGGGTACTCCGGGGTTTCAATCGTCGCAGGCAACCTGTTCACCATGGGAGCTCGAGAAGACGCCGAGTACGTGATCTGTCTCGATGCCAACACCGGAACGGAAAAGTGGGCCAGCAAAGTCGGTTCGGTCTTGGATAACGGATGGGGGAATGGACCTCGAGGAACGCCTTCGGTTGATGGCAACCGCGTTTACGCGATGGGTGGAACCGGCGGTCTTGTTTGCCTGAAAGTTGAAGATGGCAGCGAAGTCTGGCGAACTGGAATGTCGGAACTCGGCGGAGGACGTCCGAATTGGGGGTATTGCGAATCAGTACTCATCGACGGGCCACGCGTTGTCTGCACACCGGGAGGACAACAAGGGGCAGTTGCGGCATTCAACAAGGAAAATGGAGAAGTCCTTTGGCGTTCCAAGGACCTGACCAACGGGGCACAGTACGCCAGCATTGTCCCGGCAACGATCAACGGGCAGGCACAATATGTCCAACTGTTTCAGGATGCCGTTGCAGCAGTCTCGCCCGATGATGGGAAACTGCTCTGGAAGGCGGAATGGCCGGGAAAAACGGCTGTCATCCCAACGCCGATCGTTGCCAACAATCAGGTTTTTGTCACGTCGGGGTATGGAGTCGGTTGCACGCTGATTCAGATCGATGCCGAGAACAAAACGAAAGAAGTCTACTTCAATAAAAACATGAAAAATCATCATGGCGGAGTGCTCTTGCTAGGTGATCATCTTTACGGACACTCCGATGGAGTTGGCTGGATGTGTCTGGATTTGAAGACTGGCGACATCACCTGGAATGAACGTGGTGCCCTCGGAAAAGGCTGTGTCACATCTGCAGACGGGATGCTCTACTGCATTGACGAAGCATCAGGTGAAGTGGCGCTGGTCGAAGCTTCTCCCAAAGGCTGGAAGGAAATCAGTCGCTTCAAGATGAATCCACAGTCCTCCAAACGCAGTGCGCGCGGCCGTATCTGGACGCATCCTGTTGTCAGCAACGGTAAGTTGTATGTGCGCGATCAGGACAAGTTGCTGTGCTACGATGTCAAAGGTGAATGACAGAATCGCGTAGACATCCCAACGAAAAGGCCGGTCGAGATCGACCGGCCTTTTTTACGAGCAAACCATCACGCGATGTCGGCAGCAATCTCAGACGTACTTGGGGATTTTGGGCTCGGGAACTTCGTCTAGAAGTCGTGTGATGACTGTTTCAGGATCCATCCCTTCGGCCTGGGCCTGGAAGTTGGTTGAAATGCGATGACGCAGTACAGGCACTGCCACGCGGCGGATATCCTCCATGGAAACGCTCGGGCGTCCATCCATCGCGGCCATCGCTTTTCCCCCGGCGATCAGGAATTGCCCTGCTCGAGGGCCAGCTCCCCAGTCGACCATGTCACGTACAAACTTGGGAGATGTTGGATCTCCGGGTCGGGTGGCTCGAACCAGTCTTGCTACGTAATTGATCGTCAGCGGTCCCGCTTCAATGGAACTGATTTGCTTCTGCAAATAAAGGATGGCTTTGGCAGAGAGTACTTTGCGAACTTCCTGACGCTCGCCAGACGTTGAAGCGGTCAGAATCCGTTCTTCTTCCGCCAGATTCGGGTAATCAACTTTCACATTGAACATGAAGCGGTCAAGTTGTGCTTCAGGAAGTGGATAGGTTCCTTCCTGTTCGATCGGATTCTGGGTCGCAATGACGAAGAAAGGCTCTGGCAGTTTGTACGTCGTTTGACCGACGGTCACTTCTCGTTCCTGCATGGACTGCAGCAGGGCTGCCTGAGTTTTCGGTGGCGTTCGATTGATTTCGTCTGCCAGCAGGATATTGGTGAAGACAGGTCCTTCGACGAATCGGAATTCACGTCGCCCGGTATCATTCTCATCAAGGACGTTTGTTCCCGTGATATCCGACGGCATCAGGTCCGGAGTGAATTGAATTCGCTTAAATTGAACATCCAGAATCTGAGCGATTGTGGAAACCGTGAGAGTCTTGGCGAGTCCGGGGACCCCTACGAGCAGGCAGTGTCCGCCGGTAAAAATCGCCGCCAGGATTTGTTCAATGACCGCTTCCTGACCAACGATCACCTTGTGCAGCTCTTCGATCATCAATTCGCGATGCTTGCGAAACTTATCGAGAAACTCGTCGAAATCTGGCTTCTTCTCGGCCAAGGTGGCCTCCGTAGAAAGGCGTCAACATTGAGATGAGGTCCGAATTTCTCGCCAATCTATGCCAAAGCATCGGTAATGGGAAGTTCAGCGATCTTTCTGGCAACGACAATCAGATCGCAGAGGATCAACAACGTCACGATTCTTGCCAAAGAATGACGTAGACCCCGCCAGATGACGGGGTCGACGTGTACTCGTTTATCAAGAACTTCGCTGATGCGAATTCCTGAAATTACAGGTTCAAGGCTGTGTTGGCTGCACCGAACTTCGCATTGGCACTTCGGCCGATGCTCTGAACGGCACCGATGCAGACGATAACGATCAATGCCAGCATGATCGCATATTCAACAGCGGTTGGGCCATCTTCGGAAACCAGGAAATTCTTAACGCTTGTTACAAACTTGGTCATCGCATCATTCCTTCTTGTATTTTGAATATCCTGCGACATCACTCGTCTGCCACCCATTGGCAGACGGAAGCATCAGCAGGTCTTGCACCTTTGAACTTTGACACTCGGGGGTGCGAGTTGAGCTCGGTGGCTCACAAAATGAAATCTATGTCAAGATTTGAAAGATGCAAGTTTTTTGTCATTTCGATGGGCAAGAAATCAGATCGCTGGAGGCTTTCTACCTGACTGCTGCCAGAAACTGATCGACGGAAGCACGGGCTTCCTGCGTGACAACGCGTTCCAGCGCATCGATGACATGTTCCGGGATACTGGCGTCGATATCCCGACGCAATTCCAGAATCGCGTCTTCCATCGCACAACCATCACCCGGGCCCCACTTGGTTTCATAAACGTAACTGTCGTACGTCCGAACGGCTCGAATGATGTGAGCTCCCAGCGGAATTGCGGCAGGAATCGGGTGCTGACCAAGCGGTTCAGCCTCGCCCTGGCTCATCAGCAGCGGGAAGGCACCGGAAAGGACTGAACCAAGCGAATGAGCCAGTTCCGAACCATGGAACGAATGCTGTTCTGCATCCTGAGCCGTTTCCAAACCTCCGACAGCTTTGCGGATGACCCGAGCAGTAATCTCGATGTTTCCCATGTCAAATAACAGAGCGGCGACGCGAATGTCATCGCAGTCTCGTGTCGGCATTTTCAATTCGCGAGCGACCGCTTCGCTTAGTTGAGCGACTCGCTTTGATCGGTCTTTCAATTTCGGATGTGCGGATTGCAGATACCGGGCGAGGACTTCAACCACGCCGACATGAGCTTCGTGAAGATCTTTCAGGGTGCGGTTGCGTTCGTCGCTCAACGTCCCCACCAGCAGGGCAACCAGTCCCAGGACTGCGGCCCACAGAGTCACAGCGAGTGCTACGACCAGTGGTGAAGAAAAGGCGGCAAAATCATTCAGGTTCAGAGCTGTCACAATCGATGCTGCGAGGACAGAAAACGACGCCAGAACCCCGGCGCGGTAGCGTCCCAGAAAGAAGCCAGCCAGCACGACTGGCAAATAAAACAGGTTCAACACGACGAGTTTGTAACCCGTCATCGACCACATCAGACTGGTCAGCCCCAGCGACACGATGATCAACGCGATTTCGAGCCAATGCTCATCTTTTTCAGTCGTTTTCATTTAACCAAAATCCCAGCCAGTAAAGAAAGATGACAGGCCATTCACGCCACGGATGAAGAATGGTTCGAGGAGACCGCCGTTTTCGCAGCGACGATCTCGAGCAGCACAGCTTCGTCGTTCCGAGACATCAGGTCGGTAGTGCCTTCTGCTGTCGTATTGATTTTGTCGGCAGCAGACTTGTCGGCAGCGGCAAATCTGCGGGCGATTTCCGCAAAATCCGCTTCGATTGATAGAAAAATCTGAACCAGTTCCGGATCGAATTGCGTTCCCGATCCTTCGCGGATCAGACGGACGCATTCCTCGTGAGGAAAGGCTTCTTTGTAAACACGTTTGCTGGAGAGCGCATCGTAAACATCTGCCACCGTAACGATTCGCGCAGACAATGGGATTTCGGCACCCGCCAGACCTGTGGGGTAACCATTCCCATCCCAGCGTTCATGATGATGCAAGGCGATTTCACGAGCGGTCTGCAGAAAATTCGAAGCACCCAACCGTTGTTCAATTTCCCTCAGACAGGCCCCTGCGACCAGGGTATGTTCCTGCATCCGCTTGCGTTCAGCAGCATCGAGTTTGCCCGGCTTGAGCAATACCGTATCTTCCAGTCCGACCTTGCCAATGTCGTGCAATACGGAACTGATTCCCAGCAATCTGATGAATCCTGGTGTGACGGTCCGTTGATACTTCGGGACCGACCGCATTGCCGTGGCCAGTCGGGTTGAATACAGCGAGATTCGTTCCAGATGATGCCCCGTTTCAGGATCTCGAGATTCTGCCAGTTTCGCCAAACCAAAAATGACAGCGTCGCGCGTTCGGAGCAGGTCCTGGGCACTGCGCAGTGCGTCATGTTCCTGCTGAGTCTTGCGACTGGATTCTTCGAAGTTCAACCTCGAAGACATCAAATACGTACCAACCGACGACAGAATCCAGGTCCAAAGGAACGTGATGCCCGCCGCCAGAGGAAGCGTCGTCAACAACATTCCTCGCCAATACGGGGTCGGAAGTTGAACGTCATAGACGACCAGAAATCCATTCGCTTCTGCCACTGGATAACGAATGGCTGAACGGGTTCCTGCAGAGGTTGAAATACGTCCGCGAGCGGGTCCTGCAGCGGAATTGCTGGAATGTTCGAATTGCCATCTGATCTGATCGCCAGCTTCCCAGGCATCGCGAGATGCAACCGAGCGAATGACATTCAGATTTCGATCAGCCAGAACAACACCGATTTCTTCGAAGTTCGGGATTTCCTTCGCAATGGAATCCAGTTTTTGCTGTGCCTCGGTCTCTGACGTCAGGTCACTGACATTGAGTGAATCTGAGTAGTGAGCGAGTTGAGTCGACCTGAGAGCGAGTTCATCCCATCGGCTTTCCACCGCATGGTATTCCGTTAATGAATTCACCAGTTGATGAAGAAACCAGAAGCCGACCGCCAGGCACAACGTGTGCACCCCGATCAGCATCCAGACTGGCTTGGAAGGAAGACGCATGAATTTCCCCGTGATTCCCCGCACCAATTCGCGGAATCAAGAATCATTAAAAGCACCGCAGGGGTGACGGTGAACTTCCGTGTGCTCAAAATGGCAGTGCCCACGAAATAGAGCAGCGTCCTTAGGTACGCAACGATTTTGATCGATGCGCAAATAAGAAATGTGCTCCAACTCGTGGGCAAGGCCGATTTTTTTCCTCGGGATCGAATTGGCCCCCCGCCAGAACATAGCTCCAAATTGGAGATGTGGCGGGGTGTGTCAGTTCCAAATAAAGCAATGCGCCAACGGCATTGTTGGAAGATGTGGCAGAGTCGACAGAATCCGTATGTTCACGGCTTCAAATGTCGCAGGATCATCAGTGTTAGGCCCTCCAACCGGCACCAGCACTGAAGCCACCCCCTTCAGGTCTGTCGAAGCGATGACCCAATTCCTGGCGAAAGTCCCAGAATTTCTGTCTTACTCGATGAGCTTCTTCCGTCTGCATGGTTTCCACGATCCAAGCGTCGGTTCGCTGCAACTTTGCGGCCAAGACTTCTGCGGCGTTTGCCCCCAATCGACATGCCGCGAGACTGTTCGTATCCAACAATCGATCGTAGTCGGATCGCTCAAGCCGCGCAACCGTCACTTCGGTCAATGCACGAGCGGTGACGGAGTGCGAATTCCCGTGGAAGAATGAGCTTTCTCCAAACACGCAGACCGGGGCGAGTTCATCCAAGACCACTTCCGTTACGAATGGAACTATCAATTCGATTTCAACTGTTCCTTCCAACAGAAAGTAGAGCGCCCGTTCTTCCGCACCAGACTCAAAGACTGGATTCCCGGTGGCAAAAGTCACTGTCGTTGCGTGGGCCATCAATTCTTCGATGTCATTCGCAGTCAGCCCACGAAACAAGTCTTGATTCTGCAGCTTTTGGAGATGTTCGCCGTTCATCGGTGATCCTTTCTGAATTCTGTGGCACTGAAGTGAAACTCCACTTCCAATTTTACCAACAGCATCCGCAGCGACTCGGGAAATCCACGATTTCCCGAATTTGGATACGCCCGTCGACTCTGCGAAAATCAATATCCAAATTAACTCAAACGTAATGTCAATCACTCAGCGGTTGCGAACTGCGAAGGTAGGCAAACAGATTTCGCAGTTGCTCGTCTGACAGATCTTTCAATTGACCTTCAGGCATCAAAGATTTGCGAGACTTGACCAGTTCGTCGATCTCAGATCGTTCGAGCGAAACTGTCTGGCCATCCGGACTTCGCAATGACAACGTCTGAGGATCCTGTTCGACCAGGAATCCCGTAACGACTCGACCGTCATTCAAGAATGCAATCTGAGTCTCAAATCCCTCGCGGATTTCGGCACTCGGATTCACGATGTGAAGTAACATCTGGCGAACGTCATCTCGCTTATACGTTGTCAGGTCGGGCCCGATCTTTCCGCCTACGGCATGCAGAGTGTGACACTTGCCGCACGACTGCATGTAAAGCTTCTTGCCCGGATACGGGTCCCCCGCACCAGCCAGTACGGTCGAATACTTTTCGATCAAGGATTGCATTTCTGCGGTGGTGGCCCCTTCAACACTTCCCCAATGTTTGGCGATCAGGCTGGCCAGCTTTTCGTCCTTGTAGATTGTCAGACGACGCACAGTGTCGATCGGCAATGATGCCGCGGCGATCTCACCTCGTTCGACAGATTCCACAAGCGGCAACGCCCACGCCTTGCGACTGACGAGTAGTGACTGAGCAACCGTGCGGACATCCTCGTTGAAGTTTTTGTACTGTTGCAGAACCGTCGTCCCGATTTTGGCATCTGAATAGGCCTGCAGGGCTGTCAGGATGCTGGCTTTCAGTCCATCGTCGCCTGTGTTGGAAAGCGTATCCAACAGCACAGAAACGGCGCTCGGATTTTTGATTTCACCAAACAGGCTGGCATATTCCGCTCGCTTCCCTGCGGGACTCTTTTCGTCCGCAAGCAGTTTTAAAGCCTCACTGATCGCCGATTGATCTCCCTGACGGATTTTCAGAGATAACGATCCACCTCCCGCGGCCGACAAAGCTGCAATCAATTCGGGCGGAACGTTACCCAGTGATCGTCCCTGGAATGCTTCTTCGAATCCCTGCATCAAGGCTTTCGTCGTTTCTGGCGTTGGAGACTGTTTTAGCAATCGGGCACAAATCGCCAGATCGGATCGCTGTCCCGTCGATGCGTACCGTCTCATCAGTCTCGGCAGGATCTCTTTCTGGACCAGCGGGCGTTTCCACAGTTCTGGATCATCCAGTGTTAATGCAGGTTGTGTATGCACCGGCGCAGCATTCGAACCCGGTTTGGCCTCCACAATGACATCGCATGTGGTTTCCATAGCCCACCAGACCATCAACGGCTGACGTGGGTCGCTGGCATCTTCGTCACGGGTCATCAGACTGCGGACGATTGGCAGCGACTGATCAGCTGGAAGTCGCTTGGCCGTGGCTGCGAACTGCGACCGCACTTCGATGTTCGGCTCTGTCAGTGCCAGTGTCGCGATTCGAGTCGCGATATCCGACGGAAGGCGACGCTCATCACCCAGCAGTCGAGTCGTCCAAACTCGCACTTGTGCTTCCGGATGATCCAGTGCTTTCAGTGCGGTTGGTTCATCGAGTCCACCAGATAGCTGCAGGGCCCACAGTGATTCCACCGCAGATTGCCCCTTCGCTGTGAAGAGCTTTGAGCGAAGTGCCGGAATAATCGACGGATCTTTGCGGTCTGCCAGGACGCGTCGAGCCGCTTCACGGTGCCAGCGATCGGGGCTGTCGAGTCGAGTGACAAGTTCTGCGGATGGCAGCTTTGCCAAATCTGTCGCGCCACCCGGCTTACGAGCAGACTTTGAACGGATACGATAAACCCGCCCATGATCCCGATCGAGACCACCCTGATAGTTCGCCGTATGAGCCAGTTGTCCGTCGTACCAGTCGGCAACGTAGATGGCCCCGTCTGGTCCGTCTTTCACATCAACCGGCCGAAACCAGGTGTCGGACGAATCAATCGCATATCCGATGTCTTTCGTTTTGAAGGTGGAACCCACCGGGATCACATCACTCATCACCACATGATTCAGGATTGCGGCCGCTCCGAACAATTTGCCGTGATATTTCTCGGGCAGCGCATAAGGTCCGGTGCTGTTTTCGTAGATGATGAATTCGTGCGTGAAACGAGGAACATTGTGATGTTCCATGGCTGGGAAATATCCAAACGAATAGGGATTCGAGAGCGGACCGTGCTTGGTGAAGCCCTTTTGCAGGTACGCTCCCTGCATGTAATGAAACCCGCGTGTATTTCCCCCGTTATGCCCCGAGAAGACTCGGCCCGCAGAATCGATTTCCAGCCCGAAGGCGTTCCCGCCCCCTTCCGAGAAAACTTCGTACCGTCGTGTTTCAGGATGGTAACGCCAGATGTTCTGGCCTTGAGAAAAGATCGGTTTCGGCGGTTGTTTTGCGGGATCGGATTTACCCGTTCCGTTTCGAACAGCCGCTGAAACCGTGCTCCCCTGGGCCGCATACAACCAGCCATCCGGTCCCCAGCGCAGGCTGTTGACGACCGAATGAGAATCCTCAATACCGAACCCCGAAAGATGAACTTCGGGGTCACCATCGGGAACGTCGTCGCCGTTCTTGTCAGGATAAAACAGCAGATACGGGGGATTCAAAACCCAGACGCCACCTCGCCCCTGCACAAACGACGTTGCGATATTCAGCCCATCTACAAACGTCTTGTGCTTGTCATAGACTCCGTCGCCATCGGTGTCCTCGTGAATCGTAATCTTGTCTCGTCCCTTCACTCCGTGTGGTGGAGGTTCGGGAACCTTGTCATAGACCGCTCGCCAAAACTGATCCTTGCTGACCAGTTTCAAGCCTGCCGGTTCGGGATACTGCAGGTACTGCATGACCCACAAACGGCCTCGTTCATCGAAGTTCATGAAGAGTGGCTGTGAGACCACTGGTTCTGCCAGAACCAGATCGACTTGAAGATCATCCGGGACTTTGAAGTTGTCCATCGATTGTTGAGGCGTCAGAGCTGACTGCTGAATTTCCCGCCGGATCACCGTCGCAAACGGGCTGACTTTGGGAGCGGGAACGACACTGGAGAACGGCTGCAGCCCTGCTATTTGCAGTCCCTCTTTGAGCGGATTGGCCCACGCGGGATCGTCTCCGGCGCGAAACTGCCATTTTCCTTCCAGGACGATCGCTTCATTTCCCGCGATCAGTTGCGGCGCCCCTGCCTTGAACCCACCCGCTCCCCCTTCGTCGTAAATTCGGATCGATACCAGATTGGTTTCGCCGGGCTTCAGCGTGTTGCCCGGAATGACGTAGCGATGCATGTTGTCATGGCCATTGGCGTACTTCGGCGGCATGGCTCCGCTGACACCCACCTTCACACCATTGATGAAGCATTCGCTGGCGTTGTCGATTTTTTCGATATACAGAAAGCTGCCTCGACCTTTCCACGTCTCCGGCACCTTCACTTCACAGCGATACCAGGCATAACCATCGTGGCTCGCAAGGTCCTGGCCCTGCTGTTCCCATGTTCCAGGCACTGAAAGCAGTCGTGGGCCGGGGATCGCGGCCGAGATCTTCTGATCGGCAGGGGGAACGTCGACTCCTGCGGCCCAGCAGATTCCGTTTAACAACAGACGGTTGAATGCAGGTTGCTCGAAATCGTCCTTGTGACCCAGCGACGTATAAAAGGTCTTTCCGCCATCCTGTCGCTGAAATGTCCAGGCGACAGGTTCCTGTTGCGGATTCCCCTCAACTCGCCCCCGCATCAGTTCGGTCGCTTTGGGGTCCAGTGGCGTGTTCAGGTAAAGAGTGCCACCGCTGAGGAATTCACCGGCTGGAATCCCCGTCAGGATCGGGTGCTTCACATCAGGAAGCGGACGAATGATTCCACGCGTTGCGCCATCGGTGTGACCACGGTAATTGCCACCGATGAGTTCTTTATCGATTTCGGGCCAGACACCCAGTCCTTCCGGCTGTTTGTCGCGCAGATGAAAGGCATGGCTGGCTGTGCGAATCCCGACGACAGGCTTTCCGGCAGCAACAAACTTGCGAATTAATGCCAACTGGTCGGCGGGAATCGGTCTGCGACGAACACTGATCAGAAGGACATCAGCTTCTTCGACGACATTAACGCCGGGAAGATCGTACTTTTTCGCGGGGGATTCAAACACAAAGCTGACTTTGAAGTTCTTGCCCAGATGCTTCGCGGCGAAGACGGGCAGCGTAACTTCCGTGCGATATTCATCTTCGGCGGAAAGGATCACAACGTGAGGCCGCTTGTCGTTCGCAAACGTGAACGGCTTGCCTCCCAGGAAATCGGCACTGGTGATTGTGGGACACCAGTACTTTTCAATGTGCTCAACGACCAGATCATTCCCCGTGAAGTGGCTGACAAATGGCTTCATGGCGGGGTTGTACATCGTGTCGGTCATGTCGCGCATCAGTGCAACATTCATCCCCTGATAGACCATCTGCCGGATCGAAAACGGCCTGCCGAGGACACACATGTTGGTGTGAACACCCATCACGATGACATTTTCAATCCCGCGACTTTTCATCAGCCGGAAGGCTTCGTCGGAATCGGTGATCGCGTCACCTTCGTGAATTTCGATGTCGGCAATCTGGCGTGACCAGGCTCGATAATTCTTCACAGGCTGATCACAGTCACAACCTCCATCGGTGTCATCAATCGGCAGAGGCGATTCATGCGACGAATCAATCCGGCACCAGCGTTCGAGAGGTCGTTTCGTTTCGACCATGGGAGCTGACTGAGCGAGTTTTCGCTGCGGTGTATCCTTGTAGAATTCCATCGTGTCGCTGGGACAATGAATTACAAAGACACCGCGTGACCGAGCCGCCTTGACGACCTGATTCATTCGAGGTGCCATCTCAGCAACGCGTGCGGTCGCATTCGGACACCAGTGCTTGTCCCACATGTCACAAATGACGACGGCTGTCTTTTGCGGATCCCATTCGGTGGGAGTGGTCAATGTGTGATATCGTCCGGTTTCCGGAGCCACTTCGACTCGCTTGCGCATCTTCAAAGTCATCGGCTTCGCATCGGCGGCATCCGCATCAACGGACAGCCCCGCTACGATTCCTGCCATCAACCCCATCACAAGACAACACGTCCGACATTTCATTGCAAAGCTCCATTGTCCAAGGCACATGAACATCGGAGTAGTTTGATTTGAATGGATGGGAATTGCCAGCAAGGAGGTCCGTCTTTCGAGCCAACAGTCAGAAACCGTCCAGTCCTGTAGGTCAGGCTGTGCCTGACTCTTCGCTGGTGATGACAATGACGGGTCTATAAACAATCGTATCAGGCACAGCCTGACCTACTGGTCGATCTATCGTCCGATGTCAGGTTCGAAGAGACTTTGCCGTGACGGTGCAGCGAGTGATTTGAGTCGTGAATTGGTGAGGAGGCAAGGATGCCGGACCTGACATCAAACGATAGATCGACCACTACGGGGCTACGGGGCAGTGCGCAGCTTCACATCCACCGCACGCATGCCGGTGCCGATGAATCATCGACTCCCCGGAAGCTTAATCGTGTTCGGAACGTGGTTTACCGGGACAGTAAGATTTTCCAGGAGAGACTTCAGCTTTGCTTCTTCCTCTGCGTTTGCGGGAAGCGACGTGTAATGAAATGCAGGCAGCAGTTTGTCCCAGACGACGTTCAACTCGGCCTGCATATCTTTCGTGTCAGCGGTAATGGCAATGACCGCGTCCTGTTCTGGAAGCACGATGCAAAACTGCCCGAACGCACCGTCGCCACGGTAGGCTCCGTGGCGGCATCGCCAGAACTGAAATCCATAGCCCTGATCCCAGTCCCGTGCCGGATCGCTGCCATTGGAGACCTGTTTGGCTGTTGCTTGCTCAACCCATGACGCAGGAATCAACGGCTTGCCGTTCCACATCCCTTTCTGGAGGTAGAGTTGCCCGAACTTGGCTATGTCTTCTGTGCGCACCTTCAAGCCAAACCCACCTGCTGAAATTCCCTGAGGGCTGCTCATCCATTCGGGGTTCTCAATTCCCAGTGGCTCAAACAATTTTGGCTTCAGGTATTCGAGTACCGTCTTTCCGGTGACTTTCTGCACAATGGCCGACTGCATGTAAGTTGCGGGAGTATTATATTGGAAGTGAGCCCCCGGCTTATGAGGGACCGGGTGCGCGAGGAATGATTTCACCCAGGATTCGTCAGCGGTCAGTTTTGGTTCAGTATCGTGACCGGTCGACATCGTCAGCAGGTCTCGAACTCGCATCTGCTTCAATTTGTCCGAGGGCTTCTCGGGAGCCTCATCTGGAAAGAACTTCAGCACGTGATCGTCGATGCTCAGTTTCCCCTCGGCAACTGCCAGGCCAACTGCAGTTGAACAGAAACTCTTGCTGAGCGAATGCAGGACATGCAGCTTGTCGGGAGACTCTGGCTTCCACCAGCCTTCTGCGACGACATGGCCATGTCGCACCAGCATAAAGCTGTGCAGAGTGTCAATCTTCAGATTCGCAGTTTCGATGAATTCGCGAATCGCCCGCGACGAAACCCCTTGTGATTCCGGTGAACTTCGCGGCAATCGTTGTTCCTGCGCAGATGCCATCCGAGATGCGATCAGACTGAATGTAACGAGTAGAAGAAAACGACGAATCATATTCTGGTGGCCTTTTTACAATAGATTGATGTCAACTTCGAAATTGTCAGATTGCAGACTGTAGCCGCGGTGGATGCATCTCGCAATTTGGATGCAATCGGCGCGCAGTCGTTTGGTGCGCAGCCGTTCGAGCATCGCCTGCAGAGATCAACCGATCCAGCCGCCATTGGCGTGGATCGTTTGTCCAGTGACATAACTAGCCAGATCGCTGCACAGGAACAGAATGATATTCGAGATTTCTTCCGGTTCCCCGAATCGCCCCAGTGGGATTTGTGCAATCATTCCCGCTCGCACTTCTTCTGGGATCGTCTTTCCCATTTCGGTCAGGACCACTCCCGGAGCAACCGAATTCACGGTGATGCGGCGTCTGGCGAGTTCTTTACTCAGGACTTTGGTGATCGCGATCACGCCGGCCTTGGCCGCCGAGTAATTCACTTGCCCGTAAAAACCGACGACTCCAGAGATCGAGGCCATGTTGACGATCCGGCCTCCTTCCACAAGTCGATCCGATGCAACTCGGCACACCTGAAACACACCCGTCAGGTTTGTGTCGATCACATCCTGCCATTCCTCGTCTGTCATCTTCTTGAGTGTTCGATCACGAATGATCGCGGCATTATTGACGACGATGTTGACTTGCCCGAAACGCTCCTCTGCCACAGCGAACATCTGGCGGATTTGCGCTCCGTCGCGAACATCGGCCGCAATCGCGACGGCGCGTTCTCCCAGTCTGGCAGCGGTCTCTTCCGCACGACGTCGATTTCCTCCGGAGGGATCATCAAAAAAATTGATGACCACATTGGCACCGGCAGCGTGTAATACAGTAGCAGTGCACTGGCCAAGTCCCTGGCCTGCCCCCGTCACGATTGCGATCTTTCCGGAAAGATCGATAGTTACCATGGATGCGAACCTCAAAGAGTGCGATTGATCTCAGCGTGGCGTGGAATCATGGCATAACCGGTTCAACGCGGCGAGCCTCAGCACTTCTCGGAAGTGATTCAGCGCCCCCCCCAGACAATCCACGATCGTCACGCAGAACGATTCAGTTCGCGGGCGCATTCACAAATCGCTCGTGATCCGCCAACTCCGCAACTTTTTTCTTGACGGTCCGCCGCAATGCAGTCCATTGATGGGTTGCTGTCTTCATCAAGTCGGCGGCTTCAACCAGTTCAAACTTGTCGTCGCCGGTCGTCGCCATGGCCCGTTCCACTTCGAGAATCGCCGGGATTACATGTAGCCGAAGATGCTCAACGCAGCCTTTTGACAGGCGTTCGATTTCTTCTGACATTTGCCGGATGCAGTTACGGTCTTCGATTCGCTCGTCGTCGCGAAGCTCGCGTGTCTGCCCAACAGTCACGTTGCTGACGGTCGATTCGATCGCATTCAGACGACCAAATTGAGTATTTCGTCCCTTGGCAATCTCCAGTTGCTGTTCCGCTTTTTCCAGACCTGCACGCGCCTTTTCAAAATCAGGCTTGATTTCCAGAGCCTTTTTGAAATTGGTAATCGCCATCTGCAAGTTGCCCATGTCCACGTAGACGTTACCGAGGTTCTGGTACGCCTCGACCATCTGTGGGTCGATCTTGATGGCTTCCTTGTATGCCGAAACTGCCATGGTATTCTGCTTCAGCTTTCGCTGGGCGATGCCGAGGTTGTAATACGACTCCGCGCATTTCTTGTTGCGCTGGATTGCCTTCCGCAAGTAGTCGCAGGCTTTCATGTAGTCGCCTATTCGGTTGTGAATCGCTCCCAGGTTCGTGTAGTACCGACTCTCCATGGGTTGCAGCAAAGTCAGCTTCAGGAACTGATCGATTGCGGCTGGATAATCACCACTGGCGAATGCGCACGTCGCTAACCCCTCATGAGCATCGCAGCAGTCAGGGTCCATTGCGACCGCGTCTGCGAATGCCGCACTGGCACTTTCGTAGTCACGACTTTTCATCAGAGCACGGCCTTGCTGACAAAAGCGATCCACGTCCGGGTTCGTCATGTTGTTGTACTCTCGTTGGACAATCAGTGGCCAGAATTCTGCCTCGTGCATCCTCGGAGCGGAGTATATCGATTCGTTCGGCTGGCGGTCAAAACCAGTTTTGGTTCACCGCGAGCAGGCAAGCATTGATTCCCACAAGCCGGAATCGGGACTACCAAGCTTGGGAATAAGGTGTTTGCCATCCTTGACAGTTCGAGCGGATTCGGAGTTTCATACCTCGTTAGCCGTCCATGTGGTTGAGGCACAGCCACGGCTGCTTTGCTGAACGACGTTCAATTTCAACCTCATTCGCAGGGAAATACTCCATGAGACGCTGTTGGGTTGTGGGCGGACTATTGTTTGCGGCCGCATGCGGGATCTGGATGAGCCCGACGAATGGTCTGACTGCTGGAGATAAAGCTGTGGAACAGGCCGCTAAGCCTTTGCACTTGCACGCCCGGACACAGAGTGCGGTGAAAAATCCCGACGGGTCGACCGTCTATGCGACCGAAAACCGGGAAATGCTGTGGGAGCCCAGGAAGACGGCTCTTGTGATTTGTGATATGTGGGACAACCACTGGTGTAAAGGGGCGGCCCGACGGGTCGAAGAACTGGCGGTCCCGATGAACAAAGTGATCGTGGCCGCCCGCGAACGCGGCGTCTTCATCATCCACGCTCCAAGCACGACCGTCGATTTCTATAAAGACACGCCTCAGCGCAAACGGGCACAGCAAGCCAAATTCGTCAAGACTCCAGCGCCGCTGGCGACTGTCGAACGCTGGGGAACGGCGTGGTGTTATCCCGATCCCAAGCGAGAATCGGACCTTCCGATCGATGACACGGACATGGGCTGCGATTGCGAGATCAAGTGCAAGATCGAACCGCCCTGGACACGTCAGATCAAGACCATCGACATCGCCGACGAAGACGCCATCACCGATAATGGGCAGGAGACCTTTAACCTGCTGGCCGAGCGAGGAATTGATCATGTCATTATCATGGGAGTTCATTTGAACATGTGTGTTCTGGGCCGGCCATTTGCAATTCGCCAACTGGTGGCTCAGAAGAAGTCCGTGGTCCTGATCCGTGACATGACAGACACCATGTACAATTCAAAGATGAAGCCATTCGTCAATCACTTTGATGGAACAGACCTGGTGATCGGGCATGTGGAAAAGAACTGGTGCCCCACGATTCTGAGCACGGATTTTGTCGGTGGGAAGCCCTTTCGATTCGCAGAAGACAAACGTCCTGTGAAGTAGATTTCTCTGGAGAAGCTGGTGGTTCGAATCTTTTTGCCGTTGGCGCTGCTCAGTACGGTAACGCTGGTTATTACACTCGCCTTGGGACTGTCGATCGATGACCCAAAGGTCGCGACCAAGGCCGTGCAGGCTGGCGTGCAGTATCACTTCCTGACTGCACTTTCTTCGCTGTGCTTTGCGACCCTGGTCCATGCGATCGTGTTGACGTACTTCATGGGAACCGGGCGCTGGATCGAAGAGACCTCGAACGCATACCGCCTTCCGGAAAACTTTTATCAGCGCAATCAGCAGATCAAGTATCGAACGATCCCTGCGATGGTGTTTGCATTTCTGCTGTTACTGTTCACAGGGGCGTTGGGAGCCGCGGCCGATCCTGCCTCACCTATGCAATCAACCGGATGGCTTGGTCTGGCTCCATCGACATTACATCTGATCTGCGCCATCAGTGCGATATTAATCAACGTTGCCGTGAACTACCTGGAGTTTCAGGCTCTGGAGCGAAACGGTGAAATCGTCGAACAAGTGTTGAACGAAGTTCGACGTATCCGAGTCGAGAAGGGTCTCGCTGTCTGATCCAGTTCAGACTTGGATTGAGCGAACTCCGGCAGACATTCGGGGAGCCGATGTCGCACGAATCTATCTGACATGTTAAAAGAGTCTGGATGATCAGGCTCCGTGGTGGCGGGAATGATGCCATCGCAGTAACGGTTTCAGGTTCATTCCATCCTGCACCCGATGGAGGCTCTGCCATGTTGAATCTCGTCTCCACCGATGTCAGCCGTAGAGACTTTCTGAGATTCGGATCGCTGGCAGCGGGTGGCATTTCCCTTGCGGACGTGTTGCGACAGCGTGCCCGGGGGAATGAGCAAAGTGCCACTGCCGTTATTCAGATCTTTCTGTGCGGGGGCGCAAGCCAGCACGACACGTTTGATCCGAAGCCACTCGGCCCGGCAGAATGTCGCCCATTCGATTCCATTGAAACGGCGATGCCTGGTGTACGCACCACTGAATTCTTCCCTCGACTGGCCACCATTTTCGACGAGTTTTCCGTGGTCCGCTCTGTAGCGCACGGGGACGGCAGTCATAACCACAGTGTCCACTGGATGCAGACCGGTCGATACCCAAATCAACTGGTTTTCGGCCAGAATCAATTCCCGGCGACCGGCGCTATGATCGCCCGGTTTCGCGGTCCGAACGTGCAAGGAATGCCTGCCAATGTCGCGATTCCCGATGGTTTCTACTACAGCACGTCGGCATACCTTGGGTCTCGCTACGATCCGATGGAGATCAGTGATCCGAACAAGGCAGACTTTCACGTTCCGAACCTGAAATTGCACGACAGTATCACGACTCATCGACTTGACGATCGTCTGCAGATTCTGCGTGGACTGGATCGCTTCCGGCGAGATCTGGATACACAAGGTCAATCCGTTGCCATGGATGCTTTTCAGGCGTCCGCGCTAGACATGGTCTCTGGCCCCGCAGTCAGACGAGCCTTCGATGTCTCTGCTGAGGATCCGCGTCTGCGCGACCGATACGGACGTAACCGACTGGGGCAGGCCTGCCTGTTGGCACGGCGACTGGTTGAAGCGGGAGTAACATTCGTCAATGTGAAGGACTATGAATTCTTCGAATGGGATCTTCACGGAACGGTTGGAGGACCGGGAATCGACGGAACCAGAACGAAGGGCCCCAATCTTGACATGGCATTGTCGACCTTGATTACCGATCTGAAGGATCGAGGGTTGCTGAACCACGTCCTTGTTCAGGTATTTGGGGAGTTCGGACGAACACCGAATATCAATACAACAGCAGGCCGCGACCACTGGGGCAATGTATTCAGTGCACTGTTTGCTGGCGGGGGATTATGTCACGGACAGGTGATTGGAGCGAGTGACGCCAGGGGAGCCGTTCCATTGAACCGACCTTTCGGACCTGCAGATTTGCTGGCAACGATGTACCGGTTTCTGGGAATCTCAACAGACACAGCTCCGATTGATTATTCCGGCAGGCCCATTCCCGTGCTATCAGGGGGTGAACCGATCCGCGAGATGTTTTCGACCACTCCTGCGGGCACGCTGTGACGCAAAGCTTACCCTGACATTCCTGCATGCGACATTCGCAACGTAACTATGGGGAGAAGCCCGCAAGACTTGCTGTTGAGAATTCGCACACCGCGTCTCATGCAAGGGCTTCTGCTGGAATTCGAAAAGCACACTTCCGGGATTTGTCGGACGCGGCGTCAGCACTTCTCGACAGCTCAGCCATGATGTCATTTTGGCTTTTGTGGCGGCGCGAATTTGATTTTTTCGATGTCCCAGTGACCGGCTGAGTCTTCTGATCAAACCGGTCGGCACATCGTGAAATTGCCTTCACAACGTACTTGTACTGGCATTCGAAGTCGGCATCGAGATCGTCGAACAAGTCTTGAATGAAGTTCGACGTATCCGAGTCGAGAAGGGCCTC
>CAXBSB010000129.1:0-22665 GCA_963977965.1 uncultured Schlesneria sp. | reverse complement strand
CTGTGTCCCCATTGTTCCCTGAAGTAACCATGCTTGGAGTTCCTCTTATGAACCCAGACGTGCAAGTATCAAGCGTCGTCGGATTCATCAGGAGAAACCAGACATGACGCGAACTTGCGCTGTGGCGTATCGGCAACGGCGTCGCGGCTTGACGCGGATCGAAGTGATCGTGCTCATTCTGATCCTCGGTCTATTGGCGTGCTTTTTCGTGCCAGCCACGCGATCGTCTCGACGTGCTGCGCGTAAGGTACAATGCCTGAGCGACATGCGCAACATCGCACTGGCCATGCACAACTACGGTTCGGACAACAGCGGTGAACTGCTGCCCCTGGTGTCGAAGCAATCGATAACGAACAGCAGCGGCCAGCAGGGAACGATGACTGCCCCTTGGCCACTTCTGCTGCTTCCCGCTCTGGATAACGCTGCGCGGCTCATGAACATTCGGAACAACGCGGTCATTGTTGGGGACGTAGCGACTATCAATCTGGAGCCAGGCTTCGATAACGTCACTGTGTATGGTTTCACGTGCGCCGATAGTCCTGCCTACAAACAGCCAGGCGGATTTAGTTTCATCGTCAATGCGGGGCATATGCCGCAAGGCGTCTGGGGAACAGTAACCAACAACGCGCCGGATCTCATTGACTGGTATGAGGCACCCAGCCCAGGCGATGCCAACGACATCGAAGTGGGGCTGGCGACTGGGGTAGTCTGGCCCGAGGGGTACGTCAGTTCACTGGAATACGTTGCTACGGGCGACGGCATCTCGACCACGATTCTGTTGACCGAAAACCTGCAGGCTGGCAACTGGTACGACACACAAACGAGCGATCTCGGCTTTGGAGTCCAGCTTCCTGTTTCGTTGGAAGCATCTTATCCCAACGCTGGTGCGACGACCGATCTGCTGATGCTTAAACAGGCCCCAAGTTCGGACAACTGGTTTATCAATCGGAACCGGTCGGCCGCTCGTGGCAATGCTCCACGCCCTAGCTCAAACCATCATGGTGGCGTCAACGTCGTGATGGCCGATGGCTCAGCAAAGTTCTTGTCCGAAAATATGGACAAGGCAGTATTCATGAAGTTGGTGACGCCCAACGGAATTGCATATGGTGAGCAAAAGCTGAGTGCGTCCGCGTTTCGTTGACGACGACGTGGTCGTCAGAAACGCTCAGTTTCGTAGGTCAGGCTGTGCCTGACTCTTGCAAGCCAAGGCATAACGGTACCGCAGTTTGGCGAACAATGCTGCTATCTGAAATCACTTCGTCAGGCACAGCCTGACCTACGGGGCTATGTCCACCGTTCCTGGGCACACTCATCGGCCCTTGTTTTACTCCCAAACAGGATTATGATTTCGCGAATACACCAGATGATTCGCTCCACCTTATTCCAAGACAGATCGTTCTTTAATTTTTCGCGAATCCCCCCAGACGAGATCATGTACAAATTCGGTCCGTTCACGAATTTGGTTCGGACATCGCTGCGTCATGAATTGAAGCAGCATCTCATTGGACAAAGTCTTCGTCATCCACTGTTGCAATTTGAATGTGTCGACCCGCGACTCTATTCGCGTTTGAACCATCTTTTCGAATATCGACTGCGCAAAGGACAGGGCCTGAATCGAGAGTTCAATGATTGGAATCGCCTTTGGCCTGATTTGTCGTCATACGACAAACTTGGTTGGCTTCTTGAACAACTTCTCGAAGAGAGATTTGGTTATCCAAAAGGTCAGGACGGGTACCATCAGCTCATTGGCCAGGTGTGGACGGATCCCGAGTTGTTAACCTGCAACTCCGATACCCTCACATGCCTTTTTAGATTTCGTCTCCCAACAAGCCCAAACTTTCATTTCATGGTGGAAGATGAACGCAATTGCTTTGCCGAGCTTCCAGATCAATTGCAGGTTTTTCGCGGGCACTTTTCTGAACTCGAATACGGAAATTGCTGGACGCTGAATCCAAATGTGGCAATTGATTGGGCCTGCAGAAGTGATACAGGAATACGTACGCCACCTTTATCTCCCGAAAACCAGTTCACTACGCCGATCGTTACCGTGGGTCGAGTCTGCAAATCGCAAATTGTCGCCTATGTGAATCGTCGACATGAAGACGAGATTCTCGTCAATCCGGAATTTGTTCGGGATCGCCAATCGTATCAGGTGTGTTGCGACGGGATCCCCTAAGTTCAGAGGGAACAATCGGCGTTCGGGGCCTCTCATCCAATGCATGCAGATACCTGATTTCTCGATGGGAACGCCAGCTCCGAGCTTAGTAGCGATGTCCCCATTGTTGTGGCCGATGATTTTAACGTGTCGTCAGGATCGGTGAGCAACTCCTGTTGAGGGTTCAATTTGCTGAGCGATTCGTAAAGGTCTCGTTTGCCTCGATTAACAAACCGGCGAAACGTCATTGGATGGTGGTCCGTAATGTTTCAAGATTACGATCACAGCGAATGTCCTGTTTGTAGCGATTGTATCGATTCTACTGCCGCGTCGGTTCCGGTTGTAACGCCTGTAGCGATTCTCCTGACAAAACTTCAGTCATGTACGGGCTGTACCGGTTATGCGGGTTTCTCCGAGGACTCCTATGGCATTGGTTGTGCGATGTCTTCGAGCCGTGACGTTGTGTCGTGATTCGACCAGGCTGGTACCACTTGGTTGATGACAGGCATCAGGTCTGGCCACACCAGAGTTTGATGACTGAACTGGCTTCAAATCCGGTTCGACAGGATGTCGCGCGTCTGGCTAAGTCTCAACAAGTCTCTCAATTGCAGAAGGTCTCTCACATGCTTCAAAAATTCTACAATGACGAATGCGGATTGATTATTTCCGCAGAACTGGTGCTGATCCTGACGATCTGCGTCCTGGGAATCATCGTCGGTCTGAGCAGCGTTGTCGTCGCAGTCAACGAAGAACTGCTCGACACCGCTCATGCCATCGGTTCCCTGAATCAATCGTTCGGTTTCTGCGGCTTCATCGGATGCAAGAAGGGTGGCAACCCCATTTCTTACACCTACGGTTCCATCAACACCGATGCTCCGGATGACTGCGATTGCATGTCCTCCTGCGACATGATCGCCGCAGGGATTGCTCCAGTCAGCGTTGGTGGCTGATCTACGACAAATTCATCGGGCCGTCAGGCCTTGCTGATCTGGTACCAAAGCGAGGGAATCAAATGGATTTCCCTCGCTTTTTGCTTTTCCAGCGGGAATTTTTCTGCTGTCGCTGACACGTCATCGCATGAAGAGATTCGGTGAGCCGAAGAGGTCAGTCGCTGCATGACCTGACGGTCATTCCGTTAATTCGGGTGATTCGAACGGCATCATCCCGAAAACGTATCGCCACGCAGGGTTGCCAATTGCACGCGGTTGGTTGCGGTACGGATGCTCATAGAGTCGCCACAGAATGTTCGCATTCACGCCTCCATTCTGACAGGCCAAACAACTTTATGATTCCCGTCCATGCTGCATCACAACTATGGATGCCTCGTCTTCCATCACGCCCGACCTGAGATCGACGTTTCACGTCGTGATCCTGATTCCAGTCTGGAACGACTGGCAATCGGCTCAACTCTTGATCCGGCAATTGGCTGAGCACTGCGCTTCCCCACTTTTGCGACTCGATATTCTGCTGGTGGATGATGGGAGCCGCGAAGGAGTTCCTCCGGAACTTGCCCGCTGCACCTGGTACGACAACGGAGGCTTGCGGATACTGCGACTGCGGCGGAACCTTGGACATCAGACCGCAATTGCCATCGGACTCAGCCATATTGAGCAGCATTTCGAATGCGACGCCGTGTTGATCATGGATGGCGACGGTGAAGATTCTCCTGCGGATGCCCTACGCCTGATCGAAGCAATCCGACAGCAACCCGAACCCCGAATCGTGTTTGCCGAGCGAACGTACCGATCCGAAGGACTCTTGTTTCGAGCTGGCTATGTCACCTATCGCATGGTCCATCGCATTCTCACGGGACGCCGTATCCGGTTCGGCAACTTCAGTATTATTCCACGCGAATTCCTGACGACGCTGGTTGTGGTTCCAGAACTGTGGGTGCATTACGCTGCTGCAGTCTTGAAGTCTCGGCTTCCTTATGAAGCAATTCCGACTCGTCGAGCTCGTCGTCTGGCTGGCAACAGCAAGATGAATCTGATTAGTTTGACGCTCCACGCGATTCGTGCTTTTTCGGTCTGCAGTGATATCGTCGGTGCTCGAGTGCTTTTATTCAGCCTGATTTGCCTGGCGGGCTGTGCCGGGATGATCGGAGTCGTTGCGACCATTCGGCTCGTTACCGACTGGGCATTGCCAGGCTGGTCGTCCACGATCGGTGGCTTGCTGGTCCTGTTGACATTGCAACTGGTCGGGCTGGCAGCTCAGTTTGCCTTGTTTGTCGCCGGAGCAGCATCCTCGATGCAGATTCTCCCGTGCCGTGATGCAGCCACATTCATCAAGTCTGTCACACTCTGCAATGGCAACGGATTTGGACCCAGTGAATTCCCTGCCGCTCCAGTCTCGGATTTCGATGAGGCACAAGCATGATGGCTGAAGCGACGACACTTGAATATCTCGGCAACGAACTGGAACTCTTTCAGGAAGCCACCTGCTGGAAGTCGTACTTTGCATCACATCTGCGTTCGTACCTGAAAGGTAACGTCCTCGAAGTCGGTGCGGGAATAGGTGGTACATCGCGCGTTCTCTGTCACGACGGTGTTGAATCATGGACGATGCTTGAACCAGATCCTGGACTCGCCAGTCGTCTCCAGGAGTCTCTCGGGAATGACCCGCTTCCTGTTCCGCATGATGTTCGCATTGGAATGACGGATGATCTCCAGGGAGAATCGTTTTCAGCTCTGCTGTACATCGACGTCATTGAGCACATCGAATTCGATGCAGCAGAGCTCGAGCGGGCGGCACATCTGCTGAAGCCTGGCGGGCACCTGATCATTCTCGTTCCAGCCCATCAATGGCTCTACACACCATTTGACAAGGCGATCGGGCATTTCCGCAGATATTCACGATCATCTCTACGCGCCGTAATCCCAACCGGGCTACAGCGTCAGAAGTTGATCTATCTCGATTCTGTCGGGTTGCTCGCTTCTCTGGCCAATCGGCTGCTGCTGAATGCGGCCGCGCCGACACGTCGGCAAATCCAGTTCTGGGACAAAGTGCTGGTCCGTTCGTCGCGCTGGGTTGATCCGTTGCTGCTGCATTCCCTGGGAAAATCGGTCGTGGGAGTCTGGCGAAAGCCGGTATGAAAAAATGTCGTCCGTCGTCGCACCCGAATCAGATTTGCCGATTCCCTCAGGAACGCCTCGCGAAGTGCGACCGTTTTCATGGGCGGAATATTTGATCGTCCCGGCAATCATCTGCTTTCAGTTGCTGGTGCTTGGCGACCCGATCCCATTCACACATTCCTTCTGGCTGGACGAAATCCACACGCAACTTCTTGTCGAAGATTCCAGCATAACTCACGCGGCAACAGCGCTGGCGAGTGGTGTCGACTTCAACCCGCCGACGTATTACGGATTGGCCCGGCTGGTCTCACAGATTGGGCCATCGCCAGAAATCAGCCAGCGAGTCTTTTCGTTGATCTGCGTCATTTTCTGCTGTGTCTGCGTCTACCGACTGGTTCGCGACGATTGCTCACCGATTGTTGCAACCGCCGCGGCGACGTTGATCTGGTCATTTGAAGTTGTGCAAATCCAGGCCTTCGAGTCACGTTTCTATGCACCCTGGCTGGCTGCGACAGCGCTGACAGCCCTCTGTCTGCAACGAGTCTCTGTAACACCGAATGTCGTCTGGACAATCGGTTTGATTCTCGGTTCAACGATGATGTGCACTGTGCACTATTTTGGAGTGATATCGCTGGCGCTGCTGGCTGGTACGCAACTCTTAAGGAATATGGTGCGGCGACGCGGTGGCCTGTCGTTTGTGTTCTGGCTGATACCGGCAATTGTGGGATTATCGATCTGCATCGTCCTGTTCTATCGTGGACAGCGTTCGGCATTGTCAGTCGCGACATGGGTACCCGAGATCAGTTGGAAAAGTACTCAACAATTCCTGCAGGAACTGGTCCCGATCTGGGCTATCCCCATCGCGTTTGTGATTTGGATCCTGTCACGACGAGTTGCCAGTGAGGCAACAGAGGAACCCCGTGAGACCCAGGCCGACCCCGGCATTCCTGCGGCAATCGGATTGTCTCTGATGCCCGTCTGCCTGATCCTGTTTTCTGTCCTGCTGCAACCGTCTCTTGTTTCTCGTTATGGAACCGTCAGTTCGATTGGCTTCGCTGTCATCATTGCCATGTTGCTGCGACCGACTCCGAAATTGGCTGCGGCCGCATTCACAATCTGGTTCTTTGTTGCCGGATTACAGAATCTGGGGACGCAGCTTGATCGATGGCATCGAACTGAAGACCGACAGAAAGAGATGATCGCCAGATTGCGGCAGGTGGACTCTGAGGTGCCTCTCTTGTTTGAGTCGCGTCATACGATGTATCCGATCACGCGGTACGCCCCGGATCTTGCCCCCCGAATCCACTTCCTGGTACTCAGCAACGACAATCTGCGTGACTTCGTCTCTGTGACTCCGTTCCGCATTGTTGAACGTGACGTGGCAATCAAGATCGAAGAGTTCTATCCGGCGTTTCAGACGTTCCCTCACGACAAGCTGAAGGACCTGCCAAAAGCGATTCTCGTAGCATTTCGGCAGCGAAAAGACTTTGGACGCCAACTGGAGGGCTTAACCGTCGCTCAACTGCAACCGCAGATCTATGAAATCAGACCCGCGGCTCCCGATGCGATTCCCGAGCCCCATCAGAAACCACCTGAGGGAGAATCCGTTGTCGGCAACAAGTAGCTATACACATCCCGGTGTTTCCGATTCAAGAAAAGATCAGCGGCCCGAAGCAATCGTGATTGATCAATTGACAGTCAAGTACGGTCCGTTTACGGCCGTCGACTCGCTGTCCCTGAATGTGCGCGCCGGTGAGTTGTTTGGTTTTCTGGGTCCCAACGGCGCTGGGAAGAGTACTACCATTCGGGTCCTCATCGGGACTCAAAAGCCGACTTCCGGGCGAGTTGAAGTGGCGGGTTTTTCGCTGCCGAAAGACTTTGCGAAGGTTAAGCCGCTGTTTGGATACGTTCCCGATGCGGAAAACCATGTCGAAGAGTTTACCGGACGCGAGAACCTGAACCTGTTCGCGAAGCTCTATGGAGTTCCTTTCAGCGAAGTCGAGCAGGCCCTGGGGCGACTGGAACTTTCCGAAGCTGCAGATCTGCCAGTCCGGACGTACTCGCGAGGAATGCGGAAAAAGCTGTTGATTGCTCGCGAAATCCTGCATCGACCGAGCATCTTGTACCTGGACGAGCCAACCGCGAATCTCGATCGCCACTCAACGGATGTCGTACGCAAACTGCTGCGTGAACTGGCCGCGAACGGAACAACCGTCTTCCTGACAACACACGACATGGAAGAGGTCGAACAGATTTGCGATCGCGTGGCAATTCTCTGTCGAGGCAGACTTGTCGACTGTGATACCCCCGTCAACTTCATGACACGGCATGCTGAACGAAACGTGCTGGTGCAGTTTGATCGCGATGGCGAGATGCAGCGAGAATCGCTGGATCTGGATGACGACGAATCACGCGAGCGACTGGCGACAATCATTCGGACAGAAGCGTGTGTCCGATTGCACTCGCAGGAATTTCAGTTTGAAGATGTCTTTCTCAAGTTAACCGGACAAGCTTACTCGTAGCGGCCCCTTCCATGATGCCTCGCCTTAACATGCTACTGACCCTGATGCAGCGGGAAGCGATGCGGCTGGTTAAGAACCCATCTGCTCTGATGCTGCTTGGTTTGATGGTGACGTTTTCGATTCTGCTTGTGCTGAGTCGCAGCGACAAGAAGCCGCAAATAGGTTGTTGGATTGTTTACCCGGACGCATTTGATTCGTTCCCCCAGGGAGAATTCAAGCACGACTTTCTGAAGACGCTGTCACAGCAGGCGAAACAGAACCGCTTGATTCGACTGGTCTCGATGGGACAGGTCCCGAAACTTCGAGAAGAGCGGGTTTATCCACCACAGACATGCGCGATTGAATTGCTGGAGTTGCCGGACAGTTCTGAAGGTTCAAAGCTGAGCATTGCTTATCGTCACCCCGGTACAAAGTCCGAAGTGCTGGAGCCATTTTTGCGATGGTTCTGGCCGATCGCTGTTGATCATTTTGGTCAGGTTGCCGTGCAAGAAAAAGCTCCCGCAATCAGTCGACCGGTATCGGCTGCCACACTGGTGATGGAGAAGCTGCAATCCGGATCGGTCGGCGATCTGATGAATGAAGACCTTGCTGCAGCTATTCAACTGCTGATTATTCAGTTTGTGGCCTGCTGCCAGTTAATGGTTTCATTCACAAGCCAGGATCGTGAACGGGGTACGCTGACCGCGCTGGCACTTTCGCCGATCACGATGACGGAACTGATGCAGGCAAAACTGCTGTTTCACCTGGGATTGGCTGGGGTCGGTTCGGCCTGTGTTATTGCCGTGCTGAAACCCGTGGCTCTGGCCAATGCAAGTCTCTGGGTCACGCTGCTGCTGACCGGATTGGGGCTCTGCAGTGTCGGACTGGTGATCGCGTCGCTTTCGAAGTCACAGAGTTCGGCGAGTCTGCTGGCGCTTTGCTATATGCTGATCGGGGCTGTCATTTTCTATCTGGCGACACGGTTTTCAGCATTCGCGACTCTCAAGTCGTTCTCATTCGAGCACTACAGCTTTGGGATGATCTACGTGTCATTGCAGCGGGCAATTCCACTGACACGTGCGGTCGATCTCAGGCCGATGCTGGTACTTGTCGTGGTCTGGTTGACGGCGGCGAATTTCCTGTTTCGAACACGCGGTTGGAAATAAGGATTCGAAGTTTGTTCGTTGTGATCGAGGGTTGATCCACTACAGTCGTTGCATCCGGCAGGCGCAGACCGAATTCCAGCAATTTCGAAGACCGCTTTTGAATTGTTTGCAAAACTGCAGCAGATTCGGCCGATCTTTCGTGCGCGTGCCATGCAAGGTCGACGGAACGCCTGCGGGACAGGGAGGTCGTCGGCTGGTGCGAGGCGCATTTCTATGTCGCCTCTGACAGTGCGAGGTTGTCAGGTCGAACTCGATGGATGTTGCAGGCTGAAAGATCTGATTTCGATTCAAAGCGAAATCAAAGTGACATCACCGCGACGCCGTATCGACAGTCTGCATCAGCATCCCCGATTCATGCTTCAGCCCGATGTAGGACTGATTGATGTTAACGGATGTGTTCTTGAGCAGATGGCCCCAGTCACGTACGAAGTCTGGCAGACTTCGTTTTTGCATTCGTCCCAGACTTGTTCGCTCTGTATCGACTTCCAGAACTTCGCCGGGACCTAATGATCCGATGGCCAATTGAATACACGGGGCATTCAGTCGCCAATCCTTGAAAGTCCTTGCGGGATGGAACTCGCGAATTTCGACCAGACTGTGGTCCAGATCAACAACCCCCAGATAGGCCGATGTCCATACCAGTACCGTCTTGTTCAAGCTCCAACCGCTGATGAAATCGTCGCTGCTGACAACACTGACAGAGCTGACGTCACCGCCAATCAGGTGGACTTCCAGGGTTTCACCCAGGCCAACTTTCGACAGTTCGCTGCGAACACGTTTGTTATTTAACGATGTCGAAACTGCTGGACTGTGCATGGCGGTATGGCTTTGCAGGAATTGAGAAAGTAATCCAACACCCATGAATGGATGACGGCGCCAGAAATGTGACATTTTTCCTGCAAGTCTTCGAAATCCTCGACGTTTTCGCCGGGATCTCGCCTGAGTGGCTGGAAACTAGCCAAAACCAGGGATCACGAAGCGTCTGCTTCGTGTCTCTCACCGCCAGATTCTTCGATGAATCCCAGTTGGCCGGCAGCAAACAAGATCGCTACGGGGGTGATCTGCATCAAAAATCGATGGCTCGATCCCCCGATGTGCTCTTCCAATTGGACTGGTGCCAGCATTCCTGCCACCAGAAGTGCCGCTAATGCTCCCAGAATATCAATCAGTAACAACATCTGACCTGGCCGCAACAGGCGACGTGGAGCAAGGACCAGCGCTACGACGAGTAGCCACCACTGGATCCCCCACTCATACCACTCCCCAAACATTCGCTGGCAAAGATGAGGAATCGACCAGGTCAATGTTGAGAGTCGCTGAGAAAGATATTCGACCGAAAGGCGATCGGCATACGTCATTTCTGCAGTCTGCGGCAAACCACGTCGATGGATCAGCCATGGTACGACAATCACTGCGGCACAAGTCGAAACGACCATCGCAGCAACAAGAATTGTTCGAACTGATTCGCTCGAGTGACCCTCTTGCGCCGTCTCGGAACGTCGATGAATCTGGCTCGTGAGAGTCTGGACAATCAGCATCAGGGTGAGTGCCACGACGTCGATGATCAGGTACGCAATCCCTTCGTCCTTGGTGAAAACTGTCAACCCGCAGCTTAGGCCTGCTATCACCAGCGAACTGATCGACAAGCCGCTGCCGCGCCGCAATCGTTCAAGAACGTCCCAGGCATAGAGCACCGTAACGCCGTGAAAACAGGCAACAGGTGCATCTGCCTGTCCTGATAGGAAACCATATTCGTTGGGCATCAGGGCCGGGACCGTAGCGAGCAATACTCCCCACAGCCAGGCTCTTGCGACAGTCATATGTCGCATCAAAACGCCAACAGTGGTCAGAACCAGGCCAGCATACAGGAGCGGGAAATAGACTTTTGCCAACCGGTCGTTGATTTCCCCGAGAACAAAATACAGGTGGACCTGTGCGAGCGGGATCAACAGGGGGTACCGTGGATGTCCCTGCACAAAATCTCGCTCAGCTAGATCAGCACTCTGGATCGACCGATCCTCGAACAACAAAGATGCTTTGATGGAAAAGTGAGCTCGTTCGTCCCAGAGACGTAACGGGGTCATCAACGATTGCACCATGGCCACGACCGTAAGTATTCCAATCCCCCATTGGCATGCGCGGCAGAAAGCTGTGCCTTCGACAGTGCCTGGATGATTTCCTACAGGGGGATTGCCATCCGACGTACGGTTCTTGAAGAAGAACAGTGGAATACCAGCGAGAAACCCTACTCCGACAAACGCCAGGCTGACTCCTGTTCCCAGGCGTCCGCCAAGCCATGACCAGAGGAACAGGCCCCAGGCATTCAAACCAGTTCCAAGAACAATTCCCAGTCCCACCTGTTCACAGAAATGATGTGTTGTTGTTCGGTCGCACCAGCGAAACAGAAGTCGCGATACAGCCATTCCCAGGAGCCATTGCCCCAGCAGGCACAGAACGACCATCAACAGTGGGAACATGAATAGAAGAACTCCCGGTGTTGAATTCTCAACCGGCACTGAAAGCAGCAAATCACTTTTCAGGGACAGGTTGATTCAACAGCAACGCCTTGACGAACCTGACGGGAGGAGAACCAAACGAGATTGCGCCGTCGTGATATCGCTTCAGAGTGAAGTCCTTTCCCCACTCCATTTTTGCCGCGTTGCGCAGGTCGCGGTGTTCCTGATAGCCGACGAAGTAGGTCGAAAGCTGAGTGGATGTCACCTGAGCTCGAATCCACTTTCCTGCGGCTTCGCGTTCTTCCTGAAAAGTATCGTGCATCATCAGCCGCATTGCCTCTTCACGACGAATTCCGTCAACGTGGAACGACTGGTCGAGCAGTGCGTTTGAGATGACTCGCAGATACCACTTGAGTGTCACCAGACGCATGAGTGGATCGCGATCCAGAAAGCCCTCTTCAGACATCATCTGTTCGGTATAGCACGCCCATCCTTCGACGAACACACCCGACGACAGTAAAGCTCGCAGGCGATTCGGACTGCGGTTCGCGTGCGCCAATTGCAGAAAGTGTCCCGGGATGGCTTCGTGAACGGTCAGGTTATGAATCGACCGAATGTTGTATTCGCGTAAGAACGAATTGCACTGAGCATCGCTCCAGTCGGACGGTAGCGGCGCAACGGCGTAGAAAGTCTTCTGGCCTACTTCAAGCGGGCCTGGAGAATCGCAGTATGCCACAGAGACTCCGCGTTGAAATTCGGGCATCACGATGATGTCGAGCGGATCAGGGGGGATCGTGACGAGGTCGTGCTTTCGTACAAAATCTGTTGCGATCTTCAGCGATTCTCGGGCGGCGGGAACCACACCATCGCGCGGCGGGATCTCGGCATACGCCTTTTCGAGTGATGCCAGGATCGCCTTCTGCTGCTGATCTGGCGTCGGAGTTTCTGGCAATTGAGCATCCGGTTGCAAGCCCCGGGCGATAGCATACATTTCAGAACGGACGCGTCGGATCTCAAACTCAGCCCGCTCTCGAATGTCTGCTCGTGTCAGACTCGTCCCAAGCGTGAAGGCGAGTTTCTGGTCATACAGCGCTGGCCCGAGGCGAGCGTCACCCTTGGCCTTCGGAAGCAATTCGCCTTCCAGCCATTTCTGATGCCGTTCCACTTCTTCGGTGGTCTTCGCGATTGCCTTGACCAATCGATCACGTGAGGCATCCGGCAACGATGCCAGATGTGGACGGACCATGTTATCGATGATGCTGAGAACACCACGGTTCTGCTTGATGGCTGTTTCCGCATGAATCGGGGGAACGCGGGATGGTTCCAGTGTGTCGCGGATCTGTTGAAAGAGTCGCGGATACTGTTCCAGTCGTGCCGCAACGCTTGTCAATCGTTGTTCGATCGGTGCAAATTCGCGAGCCATTAAACCGTAGATGGCTCCGCCCGTGAGTTGTGTGTAATTGATCGGATTCCAGGCCCAATCCTGCAATGTTTCTAGAGCCCACAAGTCTCCTTGCAGGCTGTGTTCAAGCAATCGGTAATCCACCTGATTGTCGCGAGATAGCCTGGTGCGATCAATTTTCTTCAATTGATCCAGATACTTGCGGCAGAAGTCTCGCTGTCGCTGGCGTGCGGCGGGACTGACATCATCGAGCTGTTGATCAAACCGGTGGTCCCCCAGCGATGTTGCTCCACTGGGAGAAAGAGACGGAGATTCGTCGATGTACGATTTGGCGATGAGACTGAACGCCTGATCCACAGAATTCTCCTGTTGCTCGGCGGCCCAACCTCGCAGGGCGAAAGCGACTACGACAAAACTGATACCGACGATCTGACGCATTGGAACCTCGAGAAATCACCATCTACTGACGAACCGCCGGTATGGTCGTCAGCACGCACGCTGTCGTCAACAGGTGGCCGCCCTTTTTCGGACCGCGGAAAGCGGGATCGCCCGTTCTGTCCCAAGTTCCCGCGGGGGCGATGAGACGAACGAAATCTCATTTTATGTCGAATGCGGTTCATGGCTTGATAAGATATGGTTCATTCGTTCCCCCCGGACTGTTGAGAGAGAACGCCAGATGAATGATGACACCGAAAGCGAATTGGCCCCCAATCCCTATGCCAACAATTCCATGAAGATGGTCGCGGACGACCCCGTGGAAAGAAATCCTGTCCCGTCAGGTCGATCAGGCTGCGGTTGCATCATCCGAATTCTGCTGGGACTGATGCTTCTGGCCCTGATCGTGATTGGTGTGATCTATTACGTCGTAATGCACACTTCGTGGCCGTTGCGCAGTGTCGCAGAATTGATTGAAAAGGCCGGTGCGGATGTCGATCTGCAACTGAAAGGGGTGTCTGGCTCAATTTCATCGGGCATGCAGGTCGAGTCGATGGTATGGAAGACGGGGCAGGTATCCGACGTTCGAATCAAGTACAACGGGATCGCTGATATCCTCTACTCCCGTCGATTGATTTTGACAGAAATCCATGTCGGCAAAGCTCACCTGAACGTCACAGGATTTCAACCAGATTCAACGGATCATGAAGAAACGATTCCTGCGAACACGATCGTTCACCATGAAGACTCTCCGCTGAAGTTGCTTCAGATCGATCGTCTGAGCTTGAACGATATCGAGATCAGGAACGATGCAACGGGATTTCAGCTTTCAATACCGACCATTCTCTGGACGGGCTTCAAGGCCGAAAGTGGAAAGATCGAATTTGGGGAACTCACCGCCAATAGTGATCGCCTGACAATTGAAACCACGCCGTCAAAATTGCCTGACTTCCAGCGTCACATTCAGGTGGCGATCTTCCCGAAACTGCACTCCCGAATCCGCAAGACGATTCCCGTTTCGATGGACATCGCTTTCCTCGGCGACAAGTTTCGCTACACGTGCAGCGCGTTTGATGGAAAGTTGACAAGCATGACATTGCCGGACCAGTCTGCGATCTCGCAATGTCAGGGGTTGAATCTCGAAGACTATTTTGACGCCGCGCTCCCTCGAGAACTGATCCTGAATACCGTCCACACAAGCAATCCTGACAATACTTCGAGTTCATTAGAAATTCGCGGTGGGTCGTTTAAACTCGGGAGACGAACCTTTTTGATCATTCCTCAGAAAATTCATCGCACTGCGAAAGAGAATCGTGCCACTGTGGTCCTCGCGACAAGTCCAGACGATGCACTTGTGATGAATTACGTTATGACTGTGAATGATCACGGAAACAGATTGCCGACGATCAGCCAGCAGGTCACATCGAATCCTCCAATGAATCCACGCGACACACTAGCTCAACTTTTCTTCGCGAAGTTGGCCGCTGATCTCAGCGAAATGGAGCAGCAGGAACTCGACAAAATCAGTGAATCCTTCGATTCGCCGACTGAAGCCGACGAAACCTCTGCCACACCGGAACTGCAATAGCTCCGATCCAGGCGTGCGCGACGACGCGCTTACGCTGGCAAGTTGATGGCCTTGTCGACCACTTCGCAAAAGACTTGCGTTGTTCTACAACGTTTTACGGCGATCTGATCAGTTCTGTGCTATGTTTCTGTAGTCGTGCTTAAATATGGGCAGAAAACAGTTGCACGTGTTATAGAGATCGACAGCGAATGCATCACATCGGACGCATCACCGAATGGAACGACGATCGCGGCTTCGGGTTCGTTGAATCAGACTCAGGTGGTGTGCGGACATTTATTCATGTCAATGACTTCACGTACAGAACGATTCGGCCAAGTTGCGGCATGCGGGTCAAATTCAAACTCGGAAAAGACATGTATGGTCGGCAATGTGCGGTCGGTGTCTGCAGCATTGACCATCGTCCAAATCGCCACCTTAATCGTTTCGCATGGTGCTCAGCATTTGTTGGCGCGTTCATTCTGACGGCAATCGTTTTGGGGGCGAATCACCAGATCATTCCACTGCCGTTGGCCATCGCTTACATCCTCATGAGTGTTCTTGCGATCGGGTTGTATGGCAAGGATAAGTTCGCAGCGAAAAGGCGTCAGTGGCGAACTTCAGAGGGCTCGCTGCACATTGTTGGCCTGTTGGGCGGATGGCCAGGCGCGATGCTTGCTCAGGGACTGTTCCACCACAAGACGGCCAAGGTGTCATTCCGATTGAATTTCTGGCTGACTGTTGTGCTGAATTGTGTGGGGTTTTCCTGGTTAGCCACTCAGGATTTGAACGGCGAATTCACATTCCCGCAGCCACGCTGACTCAAGACGATCTACCGCGAATCACGCCGCTTCAACGTTAGTGCAGGCACCAGATCATTCGTCTGAATAACTTGCCCCGATTTTGTAAGCGGTTCCAACCGCCAAAAAAAAGAACACGACGTCAATGATTCCAAAGCTGCTTGCGAAAAGATGAATCAACCGCCCGGCATTCGTCATTTTGCCGAGTTCTGCGTCGATCTCCTCCACCGGAACGAATTGCACGATCAGAACTGCCAGAAGCAATTTCCCAGCCATAATTGAAACCGCAGATCCAATCGCGGCGATGACCCCCGCAGTCGATTCCTCGATTTCTTTCGCCGCGAAGCGAACAGATGCTCCGACGAGTGCCCCCACCCCCCACGCAATCCAGCCGATCTCATAATGAGTAACGATCACGATGACGCACCAGATGATGGCACCAGCGCCACCGCTGACACAGGCCGCGAGAACTGCGGGCAACGGACCACCGAAAGAAAATCCTGAAGATTGAGATCTGGCTTTCCGTTTCTTCCTGGGACGTTCTTCTGCATCGTCCTCATCCGAGCTGCTGGACTTTCTCTTCCGTTTGGCAGGTAGTTCCGGCAACTCGTCAATCGCCTCGCCTTCGGAACTGACAGAATTCAAGCCAGCGAATGCGTCTTCTTCGAACGACGCACTTTTTTTCTCAGCCCGCTTCGCTGGCTTTTTCGCGGAGCTGGATTTGGGTGAGGATGTCTCGTAATCTTCGGTGTCGAGTTGAGATTCCGTCGCATCAACGATCGGAAAGGTGGTATCGCAAGCCTTGCACCTGACCTTTTTCCCGATCAACGACGGCGAGACCTTATAGGACTTACTGCAATCGGGACAGTTGACGGTAATCATTTGCGGCCCAATTCCTGTTTGGCAGGTCTAACTTGGTTTCACTCTCGGCCACGTGACGAAGGAGATCTTAATACGGGACTATGTCGATTCGTCCCGCAATTGGCGAGTCGGCAGGCACAAATGACAGTTTGTCTGGTGAAGCTGTGATCTGAATCTTGTGTTTTCAGTTAGCAGCCGCGGAGCTGTTTTCAGGCCGCGTTAGTGCACATTCCATTTAAGTGTGGATCCTGCGGGCATCATACTGCAGCGGGTGGCCCATGTTTTGACGCGACACGGAAGTGCGACCCGCACGAATGGCTCAAGCCCGCCAGAAACTGACGGGCTTGAGCAGACCTGAGGTCGTCGCAAGTTTTCGATTCGTGGAATCACTTCATAAAGAAGTCGGTCGGTCCACGGAAGGTGTAGTAAGGGTACTGAACCATCCCGGCAGGGAGTCCCGGCGGGGGCGAGACGGTGTTTTGAGGCCAGTCGAATCGGTACGTCTGGTAGTGCTGAGGACAGCCACCGGGACCGCTGTTGCAACCCTGACATCCACAGTGCTGGCAGCCACCTTGTGGGCAACCCCGACCATATTCACAGGCCGGGCAACCATTTGAGGCACCTTCAGCCATGTAGGTTCGATCGCGATCCGTGTAGTAGCCTTGAGGCCCGGCGTAGTATCCGCCTTCGTATCCGAAGTTGTTGTCGCGGAAGCCGTTGTACGCTTTGAAGTCGTGATGCGGACGTCCCAGTTTGGACCCGTGAACTGCATCCGCATAGCCTGGCGCGGATCCAATAATTGGCCCCATGCTCTCATCAGGCGCAGCCGCTGAAGTCGTTACTGGACCGGATGGAGATTGGCCACGCACCATCTGACGTGACTGTCCACAACCCACCATAGTGCTGGCAGCCAGCAGAATTGTTAATCCCCAGCTTGCTTTAATACTCATGAAAACTCCCCCGAGAACTGTTCAGCCGGCTTGCGGCGCCCGCCAGATCGGCGGCTTCTTCGCTCGTTCTCAGTTATCGGCAGGCTGACCGGAAAAACACGAACATTCCTTACACCAATTACAATCATCTTTCTGAGTACAACCGATGGTTCTTGCAGAATCTGCGCAATCGGATTAACTTACCAGTGGACATTGATCACGGAAAATGGTGTTTCGCTGAATGGGCGAATCGAGTAAACCGTTATCAGAGAGTCAGTACCGTCCGAAACCGAGTTGATGGCAAATTCGAATCGGACGGCAGTGCAGCCGATTGCGCTGGTTCCGTGCGATGCGTCCGGTCAAGGGAGTGTGGAGTGTTTGTCGCAGCCTCATCACGATGTTTCGAAGATATGGGCCTCGCTGAGGCATGCCAGCAGGTGTCCGATCTGGGTTACGACAAGATCGAAATCTGGATGGACGAGAAGACGGAACATCTGAAGCCGTCGTTTGTTGCGGCCAGCCCGGAACGTTTCTTCACGCTCTATCGCGAATGGACCCGGTTAACTCCGGTCGCCATCTGCATGGAAAATGACGTCTCTGCGTCGGACTTCGATGCGATGTGCCGCCTCGCCAAGATGATGAAAATTACGCAGATCACGATCCCCGCTGCTGTGCTGGGTACCCCCTTCAACGAAGAGATTGACCGCCTGCGCAGTCGTCTTGCTGCTGCGAACTTTTCGGGAATTCGGGTCTCACTGAAAACCAAGGCGGGCTATCTGACGGAAGATCCGCAGACCGCCGTCGAACTCTGTCAGGCTGTTCCGGGGCTTGGGCTCACGCTCGATCCGAGCTATTACATGACAGGCCGGTATGCCAATCAGTCTCATGATCAAGTCTATCCATACGTGTATCACACTCACTTGCGAGACACGTCGCCGACAGAAATCCAAGTCTCCGTCGGCCTTGGTGAAGTCGACTACAACCGCATCATCGGTCAATTGCGGCGTTTCAACTACACCCGAGCTTTGTCTGTCGAGATTCTGCCAAGTCTGTTGAACGGCCAGGACCGATCACTGGAAATGCGAAAGATCCGGATGCTGTTGGAGACGCTGCTGTAAGTGATAACAGCCTGACGTCATCCTATTCAGCGGAATTGCCAGTCTCCTCCTGATGCGCCTCTTCGGAGATCCCTGTCATGTCGCGCTACGTGCTTTCACTGGATCAGGGGACTACGTCGAGCCGGGCGATCGTCTTTGGCCGTGATGGGCGAGTTGTCGCCTCGGCACAGCAGGAATTTCCGCAGATCTATCCTCAACCAGGTCACGTTGAGCACGATCCTGAGGCGATCTGGGAATCGCAGTTACTGACGGCTCGGTCCGCTCTACAGAAGGCGGGACTGACGGCAGCCGACATTGCTGCAGTGGGGGTTACCAATCAGCGAGAAACAACGGTCTTGTGGGATCGACAGACGGGCAAGCCCGTTGCCAATGCGATTGTCTGGCAAAGTCGAATCACCGCTGAGATTTGCAGGCAACTGAAGCAATCCGGTTGCGAAGATGTCTTCCGCTCAAAAACAGGATTGGTTCTCGATCCGTATTTTTCCGGAACCAAGATCAAGTACCTGCTGGATTCCATTCCTGGCCTGCGACAACGCGCCGAACGTGGTGAAATCCTGTTTGGAACAATCGACAGTTTCCTCGTCTGGCGGATGTCGGGAGGAAGCCTGCACATTACGGATCCCGGCAATGCCAGCCGGACGTTGCTTTTCAATATTCACACTGGCGAATGGGATGACGAACTCCTGAAACTGATGGATGTCCCTCGAGCAATCCTTCCCGAAGTGCGGGCTTCCAGTGAGATCTACGGACAGACCGACCCTGTCCACCTGGGGGGATCAATCCCCCTCGCAGGAATTGCAGGAGATCAACAGGCGGCAACGTTCGGTCAATGCTGTTTCGACGCGGGGAATGCGAAGAACACATACGGCACGGGTTGCTTCATGTTGATGAATACGGGCAATCGTCCCGTCGCATCGACAACTGGACTGCTGACGACGGTCGCCTGGCGGATTGGAAATCAAACGACGTACGCGGTCGAGGGCTCGATATTCATCGCGGGTGCCGCAGTTCAATGGCTGCGCGATGGGCTCGGCTTGATTGAGCGAGCCAGTGATATCGAAGTACTGGCCGCATCTGTCGCAGACAACGGTGGGGTTTACTTTGTCCCGGCGCTGGCAGGTCTGGGGGCTCCCTTCTGGGATCCGCATGCTCGCGGGACGATCGTTGGACTGACGCGCGGAACCACCAAGGGGCATCTGGCCCGGGCAACTCTGGAAGCGATGGCGTACCAGACTCGTGATGTTCTGGAAGCCATGCAGCACGATGCCGGTGTTCCATTGACTGAACTCAAGGTTGATGGAGGAGCCACGGCCAACAATTCCCTGTTGCAGTTCCAGTCCGATATCCTGTCGACTCGCGTGCGACGTCCCGTTGTTCAAGAGACGACGGCATTGGGAGCGGCGTACTTGGCAGGGCTTGCAGTGGGATACTGGCAAGACTTGAATGACCTTCGCCAGAACTGGGGGCTTGATCGCGAATTCACGCCACAAATGGAATCGAAGGCCCGCGACGAACTTTACCGCGACTGGAAGCGAGCGATCGAACGATCACGCAGTTGGGCTCAATAGTGCGGGTCGCGCTTCCGTGTCGGGTCGGAGCATGGGTTGACGCTGCTGTGCGATGCACGCGGGATGCCCACTGTCGTTTTTGCATGAGGAAACACGTGCCCTGAAAACTCGATGAGTTTCAGGGCACTGTCCGGGATCCTCGCAATCTTGACTTCTCATGCGAAGAGGAGTCGGTCCACGCAATGCAGGTCGCTCTTGTTATAGTATGCATCGACCCACTTGTCGTCTGTTGACAGAAACCAGCCTGCCTCGGTCGCTGCGTGTGATTTGGATGCAGTCTTCATCGTCTTGGCTGTGGTCCCCGGCTTTGTTGATCCCTTTCCTCCTGTGGCAAGATTGTCGAGGAAGTTGAAGTGGTCAATCAATCCGATCGCTTCGATCGCGAAAACTGTCGCGACATCCTGATCTTGAATGGCGATCAAGTTGTCTCCATTCGCTGTTTCCCCGCCCAGCGCCAGGTTTGACGATCCACAATAGACGACCGCATCGGGACGATTGAATCCGCAGACCACAAACTTGTGGTGAATCTGATGTCCCACCCCTCCGATTGAACGGACCTGATTGAACGGCGGTGGAAGAATGGCGCTGGATGGCTTTCCTGTTACCAGGACACCCGTATTTGAGCCCGGCTTATACAGGCTGATGCCTTCCGTTGCATCAGAAACTCCGTAACTGAAAATCGAAGTGTTCTCGTGCAGCTTTTGCAGAGCTGGCAAGACGGGTCCCGTCCCCTTTGAATCGTCCATGACGGCAAACAGAACGCTACCGTTCCCTTTCTGCTTTGATTCAACATTGATTCGATCGACAAGCGATTGCAAAACCGTGCCCGCGACGGGTGAGGTGTGCGGTGAAAACGTAATGGTCGTCGGTGGCGTCAACTTCGATTTGAATGCGAACGGGGCGGCAGCCAACGCCGACCCAGCAAAAGCGGCCGCGTTCACTCCGCCCGTCCACGAGGCTTCAAAAACCTCAGCGTACTTCGCGGCAACTGCAGGATCATTGAAGACAAGAATGTGATTAGAGTTCACGTACATTCCCGTGACCGAGAAATTCGTCGATCCGGTAAGGACCTTGATAGCCCCCGTCTTATTGGAAACGATAAAGATCTTGTCGTGAGCATACCGCCCAAAGTGCCCGCGCGTGATCGCGGCTCCCTTTGTGGCGGCTTTGTTGAAGAGATCGGTGAACTTGTCTTCGGATGTTGGCTTCGACGTGTTGTGATGCAATGTTGCATTATCGAGGATGATGCGAACCCGACCTTGTTTGGCGAGTTGCAGCAGGATTTGAAGGATGTCCGGTTCATTCAGGTCATAGGCAAACATGCTCAGAGACAACGTCTTGTCCTTGAGAACCTGATTCAATACGTCGAAAATCTTCTGTCGCGCCGTGAAGCCAAGCCAGACGTACTCGTCTTGGTAGGTGTATTTCACACCATTACTGTTCACCCCCGACTGCTGCGACGTATCGAACAAAAGTTCGTCGGTCTTCGGACGAATCAGCGCCTTGATTCCAAAATGATTATCGAACGCTTGCGATTGCGTGTATCCGCGTGTGAACCCGAGTTCCAATCCATTCTTCTTGAACGGTTGAACAGTTGTCTTTACCGAAACACTGAGGGATGGATCAATCGCCAGTAAAGAGCCTTTTCCATCAAAAAAGCGGGGCGTCACCGTGTAGGTGTATTTCCCGAAGACCGGCGAGGTTCCCTGATGAACCGATCCTGGAACATGTAGCCAGCGAAACTTACGAATCGGGGCATTCACACTGGACGTTGCCGGTTCCGTCGCAACCTGTGCGTGGCTTCCAGGAGTCTGAAACTGCAAAGTGTTGAACAGGTAGTACGGAGTTGAGCCATCGGGTGTACATTGAATTGTGAAGCCGGCAAGGTTCTTGGCGCTTTTTCGATTAGGCAGATTAAAGGCCAGAAGTGTCCGGGCGTCTCCTTGATACGCCTTTACAGTAAGGACCGACTGCGCCGTCGATTTTGCCATGGTGAAGCTCCTGGGGAACGGTCGATTGTGATGGGTACGGTGTGTACAGGTTGCCAATCGCGACGAATGAGCGACCGCGGAAATGAACACAATCCAAAAAGACAATGATGATGTTTCTGCGTATTTACAATCGTGACGTTACGATATCGCTGAAACATTTTTTCCTACGTGGCGATCTCGTCGCTCGTCAGGAATGCCCAGGCACGCGATGATTAATCGCCTTAAGATGGAGGTCAAAACGCTACCGAATCGAGTAATCGAACGTGCCATTGAGGTTCACGATGTGACAGTTCCTGTTGACGTAATGCGTCACGCGTTGCAATCGTTCGGATTGCGCGTCCGTGTCGCGTCGGAGCACGAGTGGTGCCCCACGGGACGCCACGCTTACGTTGGATGCGATCGAGTTCGCGCGTTTGCGTTGTGTGACAAAAGACCATCAGCCGACACGCGCTACGGCCTGTTGATTTAGTTTGCTTTGGCATTGTAAAGCAGGTTTTCCCATACCCCCGCCGTGCTGTTTGCGCGGCATGAGCGGGTGAGGGGTAGCCGAAAGTGCTCAGCCCCCATTATCCGTGACATCCGTGGTTGTAAAATCTGACCACGGATTTCACGGATGGCACGGATAAACACAAGAACGAGCGATGCCAG
>CAXBSB010000128.1:0-22932 GCA_963977965.1 uncultured Schlesneria sp. | reverse complement strand
TGGGAAACGATGTAAAACAGAACCTGAGGCCTGAAGGGCCGATTTTAACCTCATCGAAAGGATCGAACGGCCCTGCAGGCCTCATGAAAACTTTGGTGGGGGCGATTCCAGGGCCGAAGGGCCCTGGCTGGGTGAACTGCTGGCCCCTCGGGCCGAAAAAGACAGATTCAGAGAAACTGCGAGTTACGAATCGCCCAAGGAAAATGCACTTTGCGATTTACCAGCATTCCGTCCCTTCGTATGCACTGCGAGGTGTGGGGAAACTACGGTCGATTTGCCGTGAACAATCGCGGCGCGCCTCCTGCAGAGGGAACACGGAACTCAAAGTGCTCCCCAACAGGCAGAGTGTAAAGTTCCTCGCCCGTGGTGGTTTTGCGTCGATACGTCAGTGGATATGGAATCGCGAATTCGTGGGATTCTCCGGGAGCAAGCTTAAACGGTTCGCCAAATGCACCAAGGGGAGCTCTGGTCTCGTAGGTGAATTCCTCTTTGCTGAGATTGGTCAACTTGATTCGAGCCAGATGATAGGTGACTTCGACCAGCGGGGAATTCCAGCGGATGTCGTGCATCCGCAGCTTCGATGTTCCAATGGCCAGGTCAGGAATTTCCATGGATGCCACGGTCTTTCCCTTGCTGAACGTCTGCCAGGCCTGCTTGAACTTGTCCGCATAGGCATCCGCATTCAAGGTCTTGTCCTTTGGCGTATACCCGTCTGCAAAACGAGCGGTTCCCTGGACACTGGTCACAGGCAGCCAGTCGAGGCTGACAATTCGCTGATCATGAGCGGGCTTTTTCAGGTTTGCCCGAACCTGCTCGGCCACATTCAATTCATAAATGGCACATGGCTTCCAGTCCTTCTGGGCTGGATCCGTCTTCACTGCCACCGAAATCTGAACTCCCTTCACGCGGAATTCGAAGGGGCGATTGTCCTTGTCAGTGGTCGGCATGGTCGGATCCCCCGCTTCCAGTGCCTGAATCACTTTCAGCGATGAACGAACCTGCAGTTGATCTCCATATTGTTTCAAATCAGGAATCAGTTCCTGCAGTGTTGAGCGTTCTGCCAATTGAGCGAACATGGGCTCGGGGATGTCGAGCAAATCGAGTTTCAACTGATCGGCTTCGACGGCCATCTGAGTCAGCGGGGTCAAAACCTGAGGCGCCACCATGGCGTGCAATTCTTTGTCGGTTGGCAACCGATCAATCGTTGCACCGGCTCCCGGCACAACCACCAGCGGCTTGGCTGGCCCATAGGGGTCCATGCTGGCAGCCGTGATTCCGACAGTCATCGAGATGCCATTTTCGTCTGTCACGATCGATTCCGGCCAGATGCGCAGCCGCGGTGGATAAATCGGCAGCGGCCAGAGCTTGGAAATCGTGGCCCCGGACTGCGAAACAGGCGATCCTGTGTCAGGCAGCACCAGTTTCTTTTCCACTTCCTTGATGATTCCCGGAACCACAGCCAGGACTTCGTTTTCAATCCGTCCCTTGGCTCCATACAAACCGCTCGTCAGCCCGCTGACAACCGCTTCTTCGGTCATACCGAAGCCTTGAACGGAAACACCAGCAGGTTGTGTCACGTACCAGTTGTCATTGGGGATCTGGAACGAAGACTTCACCAGCTTCAGGCGGATTTGTCGCTCGTCGATATAGGGCGAAAGTTCCAAGTTCAACCAGACAGGATACCGATGTCCGATGACGATATTGATCTGACCTGCCTGCGCCGAATGACGTGCTCCTGAGATGGAAGTCCCAGCGATCATCAACGTCACATTGCGAAGGCCAAGCTGCACGAGGATCTTGTCTTTTCCAACACCCTTGGTGGCAACGCGTTCGAGTTGCCCGGCATATGACAGCCCCGAGAATCGGATATTGAACGATCGACCTTCCGCGACGGTGCTGTCGAACATGTCGTTCAGTCGGCCCGTCAACATGTCCTTCGGAACGGCATCGGGGATGGCGTAGGACATGGCAGCGAGAGCATCGTTTCCAAGTCGGATTCCGACCGCTTGAGGAATCTCGACGGCAGGGACGAATGGAATTGTCACCGGTGCAACTGGCTTGACGAGTTTGGTGCCAAGTTCGTTCGGAGTCTTACGAGGATCGAGCATCCACTGAATCAGCGAGTCATTGCCATAGGTCTGGTCGCACAGGTAATGTCCGACATCGGGAAACTCGGTATAAGTTCCCGTTCCCCCGGCCGCCTTCAGGGCTTCGATCATCTTGCGGTTTTCCTGGGGCTTGACAAGCGAGTCGAGCGCGCCGTGGAATGCCCAGACAGGCACATCCTTCAGTGCTGCAACCTTGCTGGGATCACCACCACCCGCAAGAGGGACGACCGCTGACCAGCGATTTGGTTCCGCCATGGCCAGGCTCCATGTTCCGTAGCCCCCCATCGACCACCCCGTCAAAACGATTCGCTTGGGATCGATGTTGTATTTTTTCTGTGCTTCGTCGAGTGCCTGCAGGGCTCGGCGAGCATCCGGACTCCCCTTCTGCCACGCTTCCAGAATGCGGGCTTCCGAAGATTCGCATTGAGGAATCACCACCACAAACGGGAAGTTCTTGCGAGGTTGAATGTACGGAGCCAATCCGGCGGTCATGGTGATCCGGTTGTCTTTGCCGCGTTCCCCAGCCCCGTGCAGGAACAAGATGCCGGGCATCTGAGTATCGGGACGCCAGCCTGCCGGAACGTAAACGACATATTTGTGCTCGCCCGTTTCGTCCTGAAGTGTCTGGTCGACGAACTTACCCGTTTCTTCCTGAGCCAGCAGCGGCTGCATCGCTCCCAAGACGAACAGGCAGGCGGCAAATAGCTTATGGTAGCTGGAGTTGCGAAAAGTCACGATACGATACTCCAAAAGCGCGATTCGATCGCGCACGTTGAGCGACAGGCCAACTTCGGCAGATTCTGCCGCCATCTTTCGTCGGCTATCCCTTCAAGTCAACCACATTGGTAATTCACAAAAACCATTACTGATCGATAAACCCTGACGGAAATATCGATTACGCTTGCGGTGACGGCAGGGGGGTGGGCATCGTATGATAGAAGTCCGTAACTCTGGGGCGGAATTCTGGTGCTGGAATTGGCCAGAATTCTGGAATTCGTCATCACTTGCGCAAGGTCGTTCGCGGTGACGCCGAAAGATTCGACGTGTGTTTCAAAGGAAGACTGGCTGGCATGGCTGCTGAAACTCGTCTTTTCAATCGCGAACTCAGTTGGCTGGAATTCAATCAGCGAGTTCTGGGTGAAGCTCAGACCCCTTCGATTCCCCTGCTCGAGCGATTGAAGTTTCTCGCGATCACAGCGTCGAACCTGGACGAATTCACGATGGTGCGGGTCGGCAGCCTGCAACTCGTTCAGACTCAGGGTGACACCCGTACTGATCCAGCCGGCATGACGCCGTCCGAACAACTGCTGGCGATCGGCGAACGGATGCGCGGGTTCACTGCCGAACAATACCGTTGCTACTTGACGGAGCTCGAGCCCGCTCTGGCTCAGGCAGGACTGCGACGTGTTCGCCCCAACGAGTTGAACGACCGGCAGTCACAGCACATTCAAACCCTCTTCATGCAAGAGATTTTTCCGGTGCTGACCCCGCTGGCAATTTCACTCGCACACGTCGCCGACGAAGCTGAGCGACCAACTCGCAAGAAGGCGGCCAAAAAGAAAGCGGCCCCGGCACAGACACCGGGAATCGCCGACAGACCGGTTTTCTTTCCCGATGCCGATGTTCCGTCGTTCCCGCTGCTGATTAATCAGTCGCTCAACCTATGCGTTCGGCTGGCACCTGCAGCCGGTTCCGATCTTCCCCGCTTTGCAATCGTTCCGTTCGGCCGAAATCGACAGCGCTTTATCACGTTGCCCTCTGAAAGCGGATTCAGTTTCATTCTGCTGGAAGAAGTGGTCGCCAGGTTTCTGACAGACCTCTTTCCTGGGGAAACGGTCGAAGAGTGTGTTCCGTTCCGCATTACTCGCAACGCCGATATGGAACTGCAGGAGGATCAGGCATTCGACCTTCTGTCGGAGATGCAGGAAATCGTGAATGCACGTCGACAAAGTGCATGCGTCCGGCTGGAAGTCGCGGATCACGGAAGTGCGACCGTTCGTGAGTTTCTTCAGACTGCCGTCGATGTTGCTGATGAATGGGTCTTCCCGATCCCCGGTCCGCTCGATCTGTCGTCCTTCTTCCGGCTGACGGACTCACAGGGGTTCGATGCGTTGCGCTACGAAGCCTGGCCAGCGCAACCTTCACCACAGATCGATCCCGCCGAGAACATTTTTGCTTCGATCGCCAAGCAGGACATCCTGCTCAATCACCCGTTCGAGAGTTTTGATCCCGTCGTCCGCTTCATTGAAACGGCGGCCGACGATCCAGATGTTCTCGCCATCAAGCAGACCCTATATCGAACCAGTGCAAAAAGCCCGATTATCGCGGCGTTGAAGCGCGCGGCTCAAAAGGGAAAGTACGTCACGGCGATTGTCGAACTGAAAGCACGATTTGATGAGCAGCGGAACATCGAGTGGGCTCGCGACCTGGAACGTGCCGACGTGCAGGTCATTTACGGTGTGAAGGGTCTGAAAACGCACGCGAAGATTTGCCTGGTGATCCGCCGTGAACCTCAGGGGATTCAGCGATACGTTCATTTCGGGACCGGCAACTACAACGAAATCACCTCGCGCATCTACAGCGATGTGTCATTGATGACCTGCAACGAGGATCTGGGTGCCGATGCGACAGCCTTCTTCAATACGGTGACCGGATATTCACAACCACAGCGATTCCGCCAACTGGAAATGGCACCGATTGGCCTGCGTGACAAACTGCTGGAAATGATCGAAGCCGAAACCGATCGCAAGCGACACGGACAGAAGGCGCAAATCCAGGCGAAGTTCAACGCCTTGGTCGACGAACAGATGATTGAAGCTCTGTATGCGGCATCACAGGCCGGGGTCAAAATCCGGTTGAATATCCGTGGAACGTGCTGTCTGCGTCCGGGGGTACCGGGGCTGTCCGAAAACATCACGGTCACCAGTGTCATCGACCGGTTCCTGGAACACGCCCGAATTCTGTACTTCTATCACGGGGGTGACGAACGTCTGTTTATCTCCAGTGCAGACTGGATGCCGCGCAATCTGGACCGCCGCGTCGAACTGCTGGTTCCTGTCGAAGATCCTGCAGCCCGAGTCAGGCTGATGACCATTCTGAAGACCTGCTTCCAGGATAATGTCAAAGCGCGTCGTCTGTTGCCCGATGGTCGTTACGAACCGGTAAAGCCGACTTCCAACGGCAAGATCATTCGCAGCCAGGAGGAACTCTACCGGCGTGCCGTGGAAGAGATCAAAGAAGCAGAACGAGCCCGTCTCTCGATGTTTGAACCGCACCGACGACCCGGTTCTGACGAGTAACACGATCCATGAAGACTCTCCTGTTACTTCGCCATGCCAAGTCGAGTTGGAAAGATTCCGAGTTGCCGGATCATGATCGTCCCCTCAAGCCGCGCGGAATCAAAGCCGCACGACGGATTGGACGATTGTTGTGTGAGCAGAACCTGATCCCGGAACGGATTCTCTGTTCCACGGCAACACGCGCACGAGAAACACTACGCCTGGCGGAAGAGGAATTCCCGCAGAAGTCTGCGACCGAATTCATTGCTGCTTTATATCACTGTGCACCTCAGGAATTCGTCACGGCACTGCATAACGTTGAAGACAACGTCCAAAGCGTGATGATCGTCGGCCACAATCCCGGCATGGAAGAATGGCTGCAGAGTCTCATCGAACAGCCAGAAGTCATGCCGACGGGATGCCTGGTTCGGATGGCATTGCCGGTCGACAACTGGTCTCAAGTGACAGAAAGCACTCGCAGTGAACTCATCAACATCTGGCGGCCACGCGAGTTGATGGACTGAGCGCCAGATCGATCATCGGAGTACGCAAGCCTACGAGTAGCCCGTTGCACCGTACCAACCAGACGTTGATTGCAGAGCACCCATCAGCCGGCACGGGCTAGCGTCCGGTTGCGAGAGTTGATGCGGCTTCCATGCAAAAGAGGGTTCGTCCGAAAGAGAAAGCGAACCGGACGCTAGCGCGTACCGGCTGATGGGTCTATTGCGATCAGAGGCTGCAGTTTGATGCCCGCGAGACGCCACACTGAAATGGAATGCGCTCTAACGGCTCTACATTATCGAATCTTCGCCTTGAAGCTGACGACCCCACCTGCCTTCGGCGGCAGTGGATGTGTCAGTTCCCAGACGAGGACCAGGCTACCTTCGCCGTTGTCCTGAACCACCAGACGACCTTCCCGATCTGACGTTGCACTGTCGTCGACATACGCCAGTCGTGGCGTCAGATTGTCGACGATGCGTACGTGGTGCACCGAGTTTTGTCCCATGTTGTCGTAGCGAATTGTGAACTCGACGACGTCACCGGGTACAGCTGTCTGCTTGTCTGCCAGCTTGACCAGTCGCAGATCGCCAGGCTGATCAGACTTCTTGTCGTCGATTCCGACGATTGTCGCAGCGTGAGCTTCATACACACCGGCCATCGCAGAGTCCGTCTTGGCAGACATGACGGGATACTGTTCACGCGACCACAGCATCGAAGCCTTGATCCCGTAGTTCAAACGGGCTGCATCGGTGGTTTCCATCTTTCCGAACTTGACGAAGTTCAGATCCTGGTAGACGTTCAGCAGCTTTTCGTGAATGATCAGGCTGCGGACGTTCGAGACGTTACCCTGAAACTGTTCGCTTTCCAGACCACTGGCTCGCGAGCGAACGAGGACTCGATTTGAGGTTTCGTTCTTCACATGGTGACTTGCCTTCAAACGCATATGCATCTGATCGGTACTGACCGAAGTGCCAACCCCGGCGATCTCATTCAGGTTCATCCCTTCATGAGGTCTGCTGACGGTCCGAATCGTCGAAAAGCGTGGAGCGTAGACACACACACGATTCGTCGGCCGGACTCGGTTCTTCCCTGTATGATCCGTGAATTCTGCAACGGTATCTTCGGTGTCCAGACCCATCCGCATGCTGCTGTCATAATGGACGGGCACTGCACGGTCACCACCATCACAGAGGTATTCGTCAGGATACTTTTCGGCCAGTGCTGTCGTCTCACACTTGCAGCCGAGCATCCCCTGAGCGAAGGGGTTCGGTGACGGTGCGACCCAGCGAGGTACAGGTGGGCATTCGGTGATGGTGAATGGAGGACACGCCGCATCGGGCTGATTCACCGAATGGTTGACCGTCTGCACAGCTGATCGAGATGGAATCGCTTCGCGTGGAGCAGGCCGTTCGACTTTCGGACGCGGCTTGGAGAGCTTGACGACCCCCGCAGGCTGTTCGATTGAGTCTGATTGGCCTCGTACTGTTTCGCGATAGACGGCCTGAACGTTTCCTTCAGGATTGGCATCGGTACGCGAGAAGAGTCGAGACATCGAAGTCGGACCAGCACACGCGCAACACGAGAACGCCAGCAGGGCGATCCCTCCTGTTCGAGACATCTTCCACAGGATCTGTGTCGGGTCGATCATCGCAAATATCTCCAGTCGCCGGTCGTCTTCAATCGCGTCGTCAACCAACATGTTTTACCGAATGGTCTGACCCGCCGAATGTCGCGTCTGTTTGACGGCAGGTGCTGCCTTGGCCAGACGAACCGGGCCACCTTGTCCGAAGAATGTCGGGTCGGGACGATGTGGATCAGGGGTGCGTCCACCCAGTCGCACGATTGCCATCGGTCGGCCCAGTGAATCCGCTTCCGCCAGCACGTTCTTTGAAGGTTCAATCGTCGTGATGCGAGGTGAATGATCCAGCAGTGCTGTGGGGATGCGATCGGGCTGTTCCAGGTAGATGACCTTGGTCACCAGTCGGCCCGCTGCGGCCCATTCGAGTTCGTCGGTTGTGAATTCAAAATCGACGGGGAAGTCTTCTTCACGTCCCACAGGTGGATGCAATCGATCGATCAGTTCAATCGACGGATAGAACTCGACACCGGGGAAGTCCTGCAAACCGCTGATCTTCAGTCGATAGATCCGGCCGACGATCAGGCTCGCCTGAGCAGGCGCGGCCAGTTCAACGGGTCGATCCCACGATTCGAAGAAGGTCACTTTTCCTTCTTCAGGCAGGCTGACACGAATTGGTTGAAACGTGTTGGGAGCAACTCGTCCCGCGTTCAGGGCCCATTGAGCAGCCGTTCCGGGGGGACTTGATTGATTGAGCGGAAACTGGCGGCCATCCACAGCGGGATATTGCTGAGCCAGTGCGGGCAGGCCGCTGGTCAGCATGATTGCCATCAGCGAAAGCCCCGCGATGATTGAAGGCATCCTCACCACGATCACAGCCCTGAGAAGTGTACTGACGCGCTGGAAATCAGCCCGGCCGAAATTCGACCGGGCTGACATGTGTGAGTCTCAACAAACCAATCAGCGTTGCGGTTGAGCATTCCAGGCCGGATTCGACAGTTCCCCTGGCGAATAGACTGGATGCTTTTCCTTGTACTGGATGTAGTTGACAGCTGGTGGCATGCTCAATCCAGGTTCATGAGAAACATCGATCAGCATGTCCTTGGTACCCTGAGGCAGATTCTGAGGAGTCCGATTCCGCACAGTGTGTGACTGCAGCGATGCAGGACCACCATAAGGCAGGTGCGTTGGACCCGGCAGACCAATCGGGGTTCCGGTGATCGGCATTCCATAAGGAGCCATGTTGACACCCGAGATCGGGGCACCTGGCATTCCGGAGCCAGCAACCATCATCGCACCGGGGATGCCTGGGGTGGCATGTCCAGCAGGACCGATGGGGAGTGGTGGCATCATCTGGCCTTGTTCACCATCAACCGAGTGAGAAACCTGATCAATCTCACCTCGTTCGTTAGCGGTCATGGCCTTGCCGCCAGCCTGACCTGGCATTTCCAGATCCATGTTACCCATTCGCAGAACAGCCATGATCGTTCCACGCTTGTCGGCTTCCTGGATTGGATCGACACCGGGATCAAGACGGGTCGAGACGAGGGTTTCGACGTTGGCAATGGCCAGTTCCTGGAACTTTGCATCCGGCAGATAGATGACCTTGGTAACGAAGTTGTTGCTTTCGACTTGTTCCAGGTCTTCTTCGGTGAGCTGCATCGGAACGCTGTTGTGCGTCAGATAGGCTTCCGTGTTGGGGTGACCTGGATAGACCTGCAGGGTCGGGTACAGGGTCAGACCTTCACGACCTGGAATGTTGTTGATCTTCAGGCGATAGGTACCACCTTGGAAGAAGTTGTAACGAGCTGGGGTGACGAGCTGATTCTCGGCATAGCCACTGGGAATCAACCAGCCGATGTGCATTCCGTCAGGACCGACGAAGCGAACCTGAGTTGTCGAAGGAGCGGCAGGCCGTGCACCTGGTCCCCCGGGGCCGCCCCACATACCGGGTCCACCCATCATCGGGATCACACCCGGACCGGGACCGCCCACCATTGGACCTGGCTCGGACAACATCTGAGCCGGGGGAGCGTGATACTCGCCCTTGTTCGTTAATTGGTTGCCATCCATGGCGCAGCCGACGCACACGACGACGACCGTGCCCAAAGCCAGAAAGTAGTACTTCATCGCGACCCCTCTCCGAAATAGGCACTGCGACTCGCTGCCAACCTGTATGACGACAAACAACTGTCATCCTCACAGGCCATCATTCGAATCGGCTGTCCCTGCCGAATCCCGTTCACTTCAACTGCCCAGCGGTCAACGTGCCGCGTTGGGTTTCCATAAAATGTCACCACGTTGACCTGCTGAATCTTCGATCCACCAGTTTCTCCGTCGACCTCGGTGTCGATTTCCAGGTAGAATGGGCGAACTTGGCTTCCAGTCGTCTGGAGATCCAAGTAAAGCCGGTCCGTAACCCGGACTGGTCGTACATCGGTCTGTTCTCTTTTCGGAAGGAATCGCCTTGTATCTTTGGCAAATCCGGCATATTCCGAATCCTTGGCGGAAATTGACCAGTTTTTCTGCGTTGCTCGCAGTTTCGCTCATGGCGGTCTGGGCAATTGGCGAAGGCGTTCGAACGGCGCGTGGGCAGGGGGACGCCAAGCCAGCGACCGAGAAAAAAGAGCCCAAAGCCGCCGATCCTGCGACAATCAAGGCGGCAACAGACTTCGTCAAATCTGTTCACGAGTCGCTCTACAAGCGCACTTCAATCAAAGCGGACGTCGAACAAACCGCTTCGATCGGAACTCAGCAGTTCCAGGTCGACGGACATTACCTCAGCAGTGGCCAGAAGTTACGTCTTGAATACAAGATCCGTTCGGATCAGGGAGTCGCAGGTTCTCTGCTGGAAATCTGCGACGGAAAAGATCTGTGGAGCCTGATGACGGTTGGCAAGACGCAGCGAGTCACTCACCGCGACGTCCAGCAAATCAAAGCGGCAGTCAACGCCAACCGTAATGTTCCAGATGTCGTCCTGACCGCCGAATTGGGGCTGGGAGGATTAACCGCCCTGCTGGCCTCATTGGAACGAACGATGATTTTCGACGCCATGAAAGAGGAGTCCGGCGAGGACGGAGCACGGACCGTCATCCAAGGCCGCTGGAAACCCGAAATCGTGCAGCGCTGGCCACGAGGCAAGGACGACAGTCTACCTGCCTACATTCCCGATCTGGTCAGGATCTGGGTCGATTCCAAGGCGATGTTTCCGACACGTATCGTCTACATCAAGCGAGTGATCGAAAAAGAAAAAAAGGTCTACCGACCGCTCGTCAGCCTGAAATTCAAGAATGTTGAGTTTGATGCGCCTGTCAACGAGGACCAGTTCACGTTTGAACCGCCAGAAGGTGTCGTCCCCGAAGACATCACTCGCCAATTCCTCGACCGGATGAAGAAGAGTGCCGAAACCGATGCCGCCAAACCCGCTGCAGAACAGGCTCGGCAATAGTCGATCCGCGACAGACGATCTACAATAACCGGGCCTCAACAATTACCCACCCCCATCAGCCGGCACGCGCTAGCGTCCGGTTTCTTCTGATCCAAACGAGATGCAGAAACCGGACGCTAGCGCGTGCCGGCTGATGGGGGGATATTTACCGAGATTGCACCGCAAACGAGCTTGTGCGGTATTCGAAAGACAGTAAATCGTGACCGAAGCGTATGATGCGATCCTGATTGTTTCGTTTGGCGGGCCCGAAAAACGCGAAGATGTTATCCCGTTCCTGGAAAATGTCCTGCGAGGCAAGCCGGTTCCTCGCGAACGCCTGCTGGAAGTGGCCGAGCATTACTATCACTTCGGTGGCGTCAGCCCGATCAACGCTCAGGTGCGCGAACTGATTGCCGGCCTGAAGGACGAGCTGTCCAAAGCGGGCATCAGTCTGCCGGTCTATTGGGGAAACCGGAACTGGAATCCGATGCTGCCCGATACCCTGCGTCAGATGTCGCAGGATGGCGTGAAACGAGCGATCGCCTTCTTCACCTCAGCGTACAGTTCGTATTCAGGATGCCGCCAGTATCGGGAAAACATCCAGCAGGCTCAGGCTGCTGTTGGTCCAGAGGCTCCCACCGTCGACAAGATTCGCGTCTTCTACAACCATCCCGACTTTATCGCCGTGAATGCGGAAAGTGTTGCAGCAGCGATTCAGAATCTCCCAGCGGACAAACGCGAATCCGCTGTCATAGCGTTCACTGCTCACAGCATTCCGATGACGATGGCCGACAACTGCAATTACGTCAAACAGCTCAACGAAACCTGTCAGTTGATCGCCGCCGAACTCAAGCTACCTCGTGAACGATGGAAACTGGTCTATCAGAGCCGCAGTGGTCGCCCGACTGATCCATGGCTGGAACCCGACATCCTCGATCACATTCGCAGCCTGCACGAACAGGGGACATCGAGTCTGGTGATCGCACCGATCGGATTCCTGTCTGACCATATTGAAATCCTGTTCGACCTGGATGAGCAGGCCAAAGAACTTTGTGAGGAACTCGGAATGCCGATGGCGCGAGCCAGTACGCCGGGGTCTCACCCTCGGTTTGTCTCAATGGTTCGCGAGTTGATTCAGGAACGCCTCGGCCCGACCTCGGAACGTCGCGCTCTCGGAACGTGCGGAGCCAGCCACGACGTTTGCCCCGTTGATTGCTGTCTCTACACCGTTCCGACAGGTCGACCGGGATCACCGGGTGCAGCCCCGACAGGCCCAGCCGGCCGACCCTCTCATACGTAACCGTTCGGACTCTTCTCGACGGGTGCCTGCTTCAAAGGAACGTTCACTGGACCCCTCGCAATACTCTCGCTTTCGAAAGCCGCTGATTCGCTGGTACGAGGCACATGCGCGCGATCTGCCCTGGCGGCGGACAAACGATCCCTATCGCGTCTGGATCAGTGAGATCATGCTGCAGCAGACAACTGTCGTGGCAGTGATCCCGTACTTCGAACGATTTCTGAAGCGGTTTCCGACGGTTAAAGATCTTGCTCAGGCCGAAGAATCAGAAGTCCTGAAGCTTTGGGAAGGGCTGGGCTACTACAGCCGGGCTCGCAACATTCACAAGGCCGCCGGGATTGTGACCGATCAATTCGACGGCGTTTTTCCTTCAACCGTTGCCGAACTTCAGCAGTTGCCCGGGATCGGACGTTATACGGCTGGGGCAATTGTCTCATTCGCGTTTGACGAGCGAGCTCCGATCGTTGAAGCGAACACTCTGCGGCTTTATGCCAGATTGCTGGGATATGATTGCGATCCTCGTTCGAAGGAAGGCCAGCGTCTGTTGTGGGAGTTTGCCGAAGCGGTGCTGCCTCAATCTCAGCCCGGTCGATTCAACCAGGCACTGATGGAACTGGGAGCCAGCGTCTGTTCTCCCAAATCGCCGCAGTGCGAGACCTGTCCTGTCAGCGGCTTTTGTCGAGCCTTCCGCGATCAGACACAATCAACGATCCCTCGCCTGGCAAAGCGTGCTGAAATCACCGCCGTGACCGAAGCCTCGATCGCCGTACTCAAAAAGGACAAGTATCTACTGCGTCGCAGAACAGCAACAGAACGCTGGGCCGGACTGTGGGACTTCGTTCGTTTCGAACTGGCACCCGCAGCGTCGATCGCTCAGATTGTTGACACCGTTCGAGAGCAGACAGGACTGAAGATCGTTCTGGGCTCGCAGATTGCCGAATTGAAACACGCCGTCACTCGTTATCGCATTACGTTAAAATGTTTCACGGCCGAGTCTGTCAGCGGGACATTGCATCAGCACGAAGAATGGGAATGGGTCCCGCCGGATCGATTTGGCGAGTTCCCGTTGTCTGTCACTGGTCGAAAATTCGCGAAATTGCTGGCTGAGCATAAAGGCTGAGGTTATTGAGTTCGGGGAATTGTGATGGTCAATGCAGTCGATTTCGGTGCCAGTGGAGATGGACAGACGGACGACATCGCTGCTCTGGATCATGCCCTGAAAGAGGGGAATGGTGTTCTGAGGCTGCATCACGGAACATTCCGAATCTCGCGGCCACTTGTGATTGATCTGTCCCAGGTGGGATACGCGGCTGTCATCGGCGATGGCGGAGCATCGCGCATCGTCATGGCGGGACCCGGTCCTGCCATCAGGATCGTCGGATCGCATAAGGGGACTTCCGTACCAAAGTCGGTGACAGAGACCGTCTGGAAAAAAGAACGGTTTCCAACGATCAGCGGACTGGAGATCGTCGGGGAGCATCCTCAAGCAGTGGGAATTGAACTGCAGCGAACATTTCAGCCAACAGTTTCGCAGGTGCTGGTTCGTCGCTGTCTGTATGGCATCCATCTTACGGAACGCAATCGAAACGTTCTGATCACGGATTGCCATTTGTACGACAACGATGTCTACGGAGTGTACTTTGATCATTGCGACCTGCACCAAACCAACGTGACCGGCTGCCACATCAGCTTCAACAAAAGAGCCGGAATCAAGTCCCTGGCGGGCGATGTTCACAATCTGCAGATCACCGGCAATGACATCGAATACAACAATCGACCTGGCATCGATACGGTTGATGAAGGGGGAGCCGAGATCGATTTCGATGCGACGGAAGGCACCATCAGCGAAGTGACGTTGAGCAGCAATACGATCCAGGCGACCGTTCAACCAGGGGGAGCCAACGTCCGAATTCGAGGATCGAAGCCAGGCACGACTCAGGGAGCCTGCCTGATCGCGATCACGGGCAACGTTATTGGCAGTAACACACGAGGGCTCGATCTGGCGAACGCATACCGAGTGACCGTGACTGGCAATACGATCTACGACAACGCCGAGTTCTCGATCCTCGCCAGAAATTGTCGAGGGATGGCCATCGGCTCCAATACGATCTGCTGGAAGTCTGACGCTACGTTACCTCCACGAGATGGTCTGCTGTTTGAAGGTTGCGAACAGATTTCTCTGACAGGTCTGACTGCTGAACGTCTCTGTTCAGGCAGTGCAGAGACAGGAGCCGGATTGATGTTTCACGGCTGCCGCGACCTTCAGATGACCGGCTGCCAGATCATTGACGCACTTCACGCGGGGATTGAAATCAAAGATTGCGAACGAGGCATGGTAACAGGGAACAGCATCGTTGACCGTCGAGATCCCGTTCAGATGGTGAACGCAATTCGACTGGCAGGCACCAACCGCGACCTGATGATCCAGCACAATCTGCTACGCGGCACCAGTGGAACAAACATCGTTGGCCCCCGCGCAGGAGCATTCGTAAGAAACTAGCGCGTGTCGCACTTTCTTGTCGCGTCGAAACTGCGTTAAACGCTGCCGTTTGATGCCCGCGGGACGCCACACTGAAATGGAATGCGCTCCAATGCGTGTATTCTTGGAGGGCAGCGCAAAGGCAAATCGGCAGATCGGCCACAGACATCACTTCTGGCATCTTCGATCATGAATCCCCTGCCACCTCGGTTCGTTGAAGGAGACTCATTTACCCAGAACGGATCATGTCACAAATGATGACGGAACCCCGATGGCCCGATGGGCCGATGGGGTACAGGGGGAATCGTCCAGACCCAGGGTAGCTCACTTCGTGAGCTACCCTGGGCCTTACGACGCAACTCCGTTGGAGTTGAAGACAACCGGGTCACTGAAATCTGATCGCAGCCATCGACGAAATGTTTGAGCCGTTTGGAGCGGATGTTCCGGATTCCCTGTTAGTGGCTGTTCTGCCACCTGTGCCTCAACGGGCACAGCTCATCCCACATTTGCCAAGGGGAGATTCCACATGTATTCCAAGCTTGTTCTGCTTATTTTGTTCAGTGTGGGAATGATTATCGTCGCCCTGGAAATCCCTGCGATTCCGGCTGACATCCGTCATGAGCTCGAACAAATCACGTTGATGCTGTTCGCTTTCTTCAAGACGGCCCGGTTCGTGATCTTCATCGTCTGGTTCCGACGCCGACATTGTCACGCGTTCTATCGCCTCGTCATTGCCATTGCTGGAGTCATCGTGTGGATGCTTGGAATGATGTTGAATGAGCAGTCACTGCAATTCCTGGGACTCGTTGTCTTAACTCTGAGTCACTGCACGGAATGCGTGATCCATGCCTGTGACGAAGTACGCAGAGACATGAATCCGGCACCATCGACACCCGCGTCCCCATCGTCTGACCGTTCAGAGAGCCACCATATTCAGAGTTCCTGATATCGGAATCCCGTGGCCGAGGTTGGACCATGTGAAAAAAGGGAGCTCAAACAACGACGCCACCGGTTCTCGAACATGCTGGAATGAGACGGCCCTGAATTGACCAGTATTCATGACACATTTCACGAACGGGCTGGCTCCGCTATACTCGCTGGCTGCTGATTGTCCGGGGTTTCTCTCATTTGAGCTGGGATACGATTCAACATGAGCATGCTCGCCATTGTCTTGATATCGGCTGCGATCCTGACCGTCGCCTATTGGACTTACGGGCCGGTACTGGTTCGGCTGCTTCAGCTTGATCCCAGGGCACGTACCCCCGCCTTCGAATTGCAGGATGATGTCGATTATGCCCCCCTGGCACCGAATGAACTGCTCAGCCAGCACTTTTCGGCCATTGCAGCGGCAGGGCCGATCGTAGGTCCGATTCTGGCCGGAGTGATGTTTGGTTGGTTGCCCGCCTTGATCTGGATCCTGGTCGGTTCAATCCTGATTGGTGGCGTTCATGATTTCACAGCACTGGTGGCTTCGATTCGACACAAGGCTCGTTCGATTGCCGAAGTCGTGCGAGACCATATGAGTCGGCGAGCCTTTGTCCTGTTCCTGACGTTTGTCTGGCTGGCTCTGGTTTACATCATCGTGGCCTTCACAGACATCACCGCAGCGTCATTCACAGGAGTTCAAACTCTGGAAAACGGAGAAACCGTGACCGGTGCCGGAATCGCCTCGTCGTCGCTGATGTACCTGGCCTTGCCGATCATCATGGGGCTGGCGATGCGATACGGAAAGATGTCCGTGGGAGTCGCCACGATGGTCTTTCTGCCGCTGGTTGGCGTTTCGATCTGGGCGGGGCAGTATGTGCCGCTGGACATGACAGCAATCCTGAAAGTCTTCATCCCGACAGCCGATGACAAGATGGCCCACATGGCCTGGGACGTGTTGCTTTTGATTTATTGCTGCATCGCATCAGTGGTGCCGATGTGGCTGCTGCTGCAGCCTCGCGGACACCTCGGTGGCTACTTTCTGTATGTGGCTCTTGCAGCAGGTGCCGTCGGACTGGTGTTCGGTGGTGCGACGATCGAATACCCGGCCTTCAACGGCTGGGTGACTCCCAAGGGGGATTCACTCTTTCCAGTCTTGTTCATCACGATTGCCTGCGGCGCCTGCTCAGGATTTCATTCGCTCATCGCTTCGGGGACGACCTCGAAACAACTGCGAGTCGAAACCGATGCCAGGCTGATTGGCTACGGCGCGATGTTGCTGGAAGCCATGGTGGCGATCGTCTCGTTGAGCTGCGTGATGATCCTGGCAAAGGATGCTTCGTTGCTGAAAAATCCCCAGCCGAATCTGGTCTATGCTCAGGGAATTGGTTCGCTGCTCGAAAAGTTCGCCGCGACAGTTCGTGCGGCTGGCTGGACGAACTTCAACCTGTCTGCCCAGTTAACGGTTTCGTTTGCCCTGATGGCCTTCACCACGTTTGTGTACGACACACTGGATGTCTGCACTCGACTGGGGCGGTACATCATTCAGGAATTGACCGGGTGGCATGATGCCAAAGGACGCTGGCTGGGAACGTTGCTCACAGGGGGTGTTCCTGCTTTCTTCGTGATCCAGACAATTCATGGCGCCGATGGAAAGCCTCAACCGTTGTGGCGAGTCTTCTGGGCATTGTTCGGAGCGAGTAATCAGTTGCTGGCTGCGTTGACGCTTCTGGGAGTCACTGTCTGGTTGTGGCGGACGCGACGGCAGGTCTGGGTGCTGTTTGTCACCGGCATTCCGACAGTCTGGATGTACACAATGAGTACCTGGGCGCTGATCCGTATGATCAACTTGAATATCAAGCAGATCTCGGATCCCAATGTTCAGCCGATCACCTATGTGCTGCTGGGAATTTCTTCGTTGCTGGTGATACTCGCGCTGGCGATGCTGGTCGAAGCGGTGATCGCGCTGACAGCAGCCGACAAAGGTTCCTCGCGTCCCAATGCCCCGTCACCTGTTCTGGCGACGACATGATCTCAAAGCAACCCGGCTGGCGTGAATCAGAAATCTTATTCCACGAGACAATGATGAATGGTTTTCACCGACAGCCCGGGTTCGGCATGGAACGATACAAGGTTGACTGCCCATGTCTCAGACAGATCGAGATCGATGGGACGCTAAATACGCAGCCAGTGGTGCGGGTTCGAGCATTCTGAATCCCCCCGAGGAATGGCTGGTTCGCCATGTGCAATCATTGCCGACGGGTCATGCTCTCGACCTGGCGTGCGGACTGGGGCATAACGCGATCTGGCTGGCTCAGCAGGGATGGACAGTCACGGGAATTGATATCTCTCCGGTAGGACTGGCGATCGCAGAAAGTCTGGCGATCGCGGCAGGACAGCCCTCGATCGATTGGGTGACTGCAGACCTGGAATCCTTTGAATTGCCTTCATCATCGTACGACCTGATTCTGGTCTTCCGATATCTGGAACGAGTCTGGATTCCCAGACAGATTGAATCGGCGCTACGACCGGGCGGGCTATTGATCTATGAAACCTTTTCGCGTGGCCAATTCGCCCGCCACGACAATCACCTTCGCAACCCGCTCTTCACACTGGAAGCGGGTGAACTTCCTCGTCTCTTTCCGAGCTTGAGCATCGAACTGTACGAAGAGGTCGATACACCGGAGCGATCCGTCGCACGATTGATTGCGAAACGGAAATAGAACTCTGTGCGCGTTCAAGGATTTTAGCCTGATAGCAAAGCGAGCAAAAAAGATGTGCTGTTACTCAGTGGACATCGCCGCAGATCCTGTAAGCCGGCGATACATTTCGCGGTGTTGATCGGCAAGAACAGGATTCTCACTCTTGTCGTACACTTCAGCCAGCCACATGTGGACATGCGACAATGTCGGATTCAGTTCCAGGCATTTCTGAGCCGCCTTGATTGCTTCAGGCATTTCGTTCAACTGCCCTAAGACATGCGCATACCGACCGTAGAATTCGGCTCGCCATGGGTTGCTTTTGATCAATCGCTCATAGTACTGCCTCGCCAGCTGCAGGTTGCCAGAATAATGGTGACGAAGCGCTAGTGATTCTAACGCTTGCACGTTTGCTGGTTGCAGTGAGACCACATTTTCAAAACATCGTACACCAGCTACCTGATTATCGGACTGAAGGTATGCCGTCCCCATGCTGATGAGAAGTGGGACATCGTCAGGAAGTCGCTGTTCAAGCGACTTGAAGTGGGCCAGTGCTTCGGCATAGAGACGACGATCTGCTCGTCGAGTGGCAATTTCCTGGAGAAACATTCCAGTTGCTCGTTCTCGCTCCCAGTCTGGAATGGTGGCTCCTGGTTCATTGTATATCGAAATCATTGGCAATGGGTTTGAGATCTCGCGCTTCGATTGATCGCGAACGATTCGATGATCCGTCTGTGAGGTATGTGGTACATCAGCGGCGGCGTAACGAGGCATATGACATTCGACGCAGGATTTTGTACTCCGTGACGCGAGAGATGCGGAGCACGTCGACTCGGTTGATGTGTGGCAAGTGGCGCAGCGAGAGTCGTAGTAGGCAAAACGGTCTTCAGCCTTGATCGCTCGATGGGGATCGTGGCAGGACGTGCACACCATCTTGCCACTCTTTTTGTAGCATTTGCTTTCATGCATCTGCTGGGCTTGCGTGACAGCAGGAAATTCTCCTTCGAGAGCTTGTTTCGCGGTCCCCAGGTTGACGACCCAGATATCCGACAAATGATCACCCGGCCGAAAATCAAACTCGGACCGGCCGTAGCGAATGACACGACGCGTTCCCTGTAAATGACACTGGTTGCAGGCAGCTTCCTGCAGAGTCAGATCGAGCGACTTTGGGTTCACAAGAAAATCTGGAAGTGACAGATCTCCTCCTCGTTGATACCGGGCGACATGTGAACCACCGGGGCCATGACATCTCTCACATCCGATGGATTCTTCCAGAAATGGTTGCTCTGCATGATACGTGTTCGACAACCCCTCGACACTATTCATTCGTCCGGCATGACAAGCGAGACAACCATCAGAAACTTGTCTATCAAATCGCTGGTGTGAGTCCGGTCGATATCCAGGAGAGAGATCCCAGCGATTGCCATTCGCGTACCAGCCGATCGAAGACATGAACAGCAGACCTTCCCGATTAGTCAAATACGACCGACCTCGAATTCCAGAACCAACGGCAAAGTCGACATGAACACGCTGATCGTAGATGACAGAACCATCGGTCCCGTCCATCATCTCGTGGTGATAGACGTTGTTACCGGCCTTTTCAACACGATATCGGCGCTTTCCGGAAGGCGCAAACTGAGTCGATTCACTCGCTGATTCAATCGGGGAAACTTCGTTGACGCGTCCGAGCGAATTCGCCATCGGATGCCCGGCATATAACTGGGCAATTTCTACGTGACACGATGCACAGACTTTACTCCCCACGTAGTCTGATCGGGGCTTTTCAGGACGCGCAATAGTCTGCTCCTGGGGCTGCTCGCTTAATGAATCTGGCCTCGCTGCGGAGGGGCGCGACTGATCCCCGCATCCAGAAATACCAACTACTAGCAAAGTGACAAATAGAGCCACGCGAACAGTCTTGCCATGGATTTGAAACACGGACGATGCGTTCGGAACGACGACAAATGCACGGAACAGTGACATACGAAGTGTGCATTCGATCATTGGAGGATCCATCTCATTCCGTGACAGAGGCTGGGTGATCCGCAGGTTCGACAATGACGAGAGCCTGATCTATGGCGGTGTTTTCCAAAACTTGTTTGATTCCGCTGGGCCATCGAATTTCGAGATGCACGGGTGCCTTTCGTTCACCAAGCCCGAATACCAACGTCGGCTGCATCGTCGACGCAAAACTTCCCCCTCCCACCATATCCTGTGTGAGGACTAAATCACCCGAAGTGACGACGGCGCGTGCCCCGATACCACGACGATTGCTGGTACGGCCGATCAACGTCAGCTTCAGCCAGTTTCCGCGTTTCGAATCATTTCGCAATAGGGCTACGTTCGAGTTCTGATTCACGATCGCGACATCCAGGTCTCCATCATCGTCGTAATCTGCCGTCGCCAGACCGCGCCCCAGGAGCTTTCGCTCAAAGTAGGGTCCCGCGAACGGCGTGAAATCGAGCCACTTCGTTCCGTCAAACGAAAGCAGTTGAGCGGACATTTCGAAACCTTCTCCATCCGCTACGTCGCGTCCGATATGACCGTTCGCCGTGATGATCTCGGGGTGACCGTCCTGATTGAAGTCCGTCATCGTGACGCCCCAGCCGAGTTTGGGGCGAGTTTTTTCGACAGCACCTGTAATGGCAGTGACATCCTGGAAACCGTGCTGACCGCGATTTCGGTACAGCGTGTTGTATTCTCCCGAAAAGCCTGTGATATACAAATCGATGAAACCGTCGTGATCGTAGTCTCCTGAAGTCACTCCCATACTCGCATGGGCAGCGCCGAGGGCATCGAATGCGGCCCCCAGTCGGAATGCGGACTCCTGAAACCGGAATCGCTGCTGATTCATGAAAAGAAAGTTCGCCGTCGTATCATTGGTAACATAGATATCCGGCCATCCGTCGTTGTCAAAATCCGAGACTACAACACCCAGTGCGCGATTCAGCGGCCCGCTGAGTCCCGAAGTCGTGGAAACAGGGCGAAAAGTTCCGTCTCCCAGGTTTTCATAACATTCATCCGAACAATCCTTGATGTCCCTCGGATGACATGTTGCAGGCTTTCCATCCTTCAGACATGGAATTGGTGAAAACACATCGTAGACCACGTAATTGCAGACATACAGGTCAAGATCCCCGTCGCGATCCAGATCCGCCCAGGCTGCGCTGGTACTCCATTTCAAATCGCTCGTACCAGAGTCTGCGGTGATTTTCTGAAACGTGCCATCCCCCTGGTTTTGAAAGAGTTCGTCGGGAACTCCTTGAATATTGGTGACAAAGATGTCTTCGAAGCCATCGTTGTTGAAGTCACCAATTGTGACTCCCTGGCTGTATTCGCGTTCAACAATCCCCGCAAATGGAGTCACTTCCACGAACTGGCCATCAACGTTGCGAAACAATGCGTCGTTGGGTCGGTCTGGGCCGGTCGGATTTCCACCCTGTGGAAAATACAATTCCCATTTCGAATCTCGATCATAGTCGATCCATCCGCAACCGGCGCCGATCGATTCGACCATCAAGACTCGGCTGTCACTTCCGTTCTGATAGACGAAATTCAGCCCTGAATCATAAGCAACGTCATCAAATCGGGAATGTGTCATCACCACAGCTTCTTTTGAAGCTGAATGTTTCGAGTGCGGTTTGAACACGAACGTGTTGGATTGTTTTTCGGAATTCGATTTTTCCGCCGGGCCGTCCTTATGGCAACCAGCGGCCAGAACAACCACTGCCATTAAAACGTCGATGACCCTTACGAAGTGAACTCGGCTCAAATTTTGCCCCCCTCAAAAAAACCATCCACGACGGAAGTCGTGGATGGCATGAGGTCGAATTCGAAAACTTCGTCGACTTAGAATTCGCCAAGCGTTTCGCTACCAGCCCGAGTTGCGATTCCGTAACGGATCTGGTGAGCGATGTTCTCGCTGATGAACTTGACCGTTCCATCACACAAGACCGCATGTGCACCACCAACGTGATTGCTGCTCCAGCCATGGCAACGAGGTTCGCCCTGACCACCTTGTGAAAGGTGATACTGTCGGTCGTTGATTGGATTACGCATGTTCCCAAGCGCACCCAATGGACTCATCCATGCGGAATCCCACGTGTAACTGTAATTGAACGGATTGCCGCCAGCCCAGTGCATGTCTTCGAACACCATAACGGTGTTGGAGGTTCCATCGGTGATATCGCGCAACTTGGAAGCTCCGCGGTAGTTGAAGACACCGTTGGAGTAGGAGATATCGTTGTCGCTATCCCCGTCCATCCAGGGAGTACCAGGATTTGAACCGGCAGCTGGAATTCCAGCGAAGTTAGGAACAGCTCCACAGTCCTTCCAACCACCCCAGACGTGTCCCAGATTTCCCGTGTAGTCCGTTCCGGCCGCGTTCGGTCCACCGCCGTTACCGCTGCCGTATCCCTGATTCTGGTTCTGTCGAACTGCTGGCTGAGGATTCGATGGACAGAGGAACGCGTTAATGACCGTCAGTCGCAATTGCTGATTGGTCGAGCCATTCACTGACACCGTCCCGTTGTTACCTCCGGGATCATTGAAGTTGTAACGGTTGAACAATGGAGACTGATCAATGAACGGGAGCGAAGCAACGAGCCACGAAGTTGGGCCGTTTTCACCAGCGTTGGGTCCCC
>CAXBSB010000127.1:0-23084 GCA_963977965.1 uncultured Schlesneria sp. | reverse complement strand
CTGCATCCTCGGGTCATTCGATCAGGTGTCGCCACAACCTGCCTGAAACCACGTCTTCCTGTTTGAAATCGACCGTCAAATCACAATCACGAACTCACTTTCCGGAGCGGATCATGCCAGAACAAGAATTCGAGATTTACTTGGCACTCCTCAGCAAGTTGCTCCGTCTCAGCCCGACTCAAAAGGCTGCGATTTCTGATGAATTGCGGGATCATCTTGAGCAACGGCTTTCCGACTTGATTCAAGGTGGAATGACTCGTGAAGCCGCAATCAACACGGCCGTGGACGAATTTGGTGACGTCACGGGACTGGCCCTGGATTTGACTCGAGTTTCCCGGTCTCCCGTCAAGAAGGTCGTCGTTGGTTCAACGCTGGTCGCGTCGGCAGTCGCAGTCGGAATTGTCTGCTGGCTTGGGCTGTTCGCTCCACAGCATCGCCTGGCAGCACCGGACGCATTGCAGGCCCAGCAGATTCCACCTGCTGCGAATCCACAGGCCGACAAGTTCAAAACATCTCCCTTTCTGAATGACGAAGAACTGTTCCCGACATTCTTGTCAAAGACGATCGATGTCAACTTTGAGGAGACGCCACTCGGGGAAGTGTGTGCCTTCCTGAGCGATGCCCATAAAGTTCCAGTCATGCTGCATCGAGTATCTCTGGAAGAAGCCGGAATTTCAGCAGATACCCCAGTCAGTTTGACACTGCAAAGCATCACTCTCGAAGAGGTGCTGGATCATCTCACTCGAAAGTTGCATCTGACTTGGGAAATTGAATCAGGTGGAATTATTCGGATCCTGACAAGAGACGACGATTCTCTGAAACGTTTTCGGACACGGCACTATGACATGCAACCTCTGATTAAGAATGGAATTGCCATTCGCTCCGTTGAAGAGTTGCTCAAGCTCGCAGGAGAATGGGATGGGGATCAAGGGTCTTACGGAACCATCGCCTGGCTGGGTAACTCAGCGATAATTCGGCAGAAATTTCATTTCCAGCGCCGAATCGCCCGAATCCTGGCCGCAATCGAGCAGCAAATCCCTGTCGCTTATATTGATCCTTGTTCCTCTAGAAATCGCCTGCTCGACGCTCTCCACCAACCGGTGGATGCCGATTTCGAAGATATCCCCCTCGGTGAAGTTGTCGAGTTTTTGTCGAAATCTCAGGGAATTCCAATCCTTATCGATCACGAGACGTTGTCCGAAGAGGGACTTTCCCGAGACACGCGTTTGTCGCTCCGCCTGCAAGGTCGTCCGTTGCAGACAATGTTGAATTCCATGTTGGACGAATTGCATCTTTCCTACGTAATTCGCGAAGGAGCACTGATCGTCACCACCGAAGTTGCAGCCGAAGTCGAATTGAATTCTGTCCTCTACAACGTAAAAGACCTGATTACAGCAGAACTGACGATGGACCGACTGGCGTCTGTCATCGAAACCACGACAAGTGGACAATGGGAAGTCATCGATGGCGAGGGTGGGAGGCTGGCGATGACGCAAGGGGGGGGCTACCTGCTTGTTGCTCAAACTCTGCCAGTTCAACTCGAAATCCAAGGTCTGCTGGACCGATTGCGTCGATCGCACCGAGATGCCCCCAATCCATCGAAACCATCGCAACAGAAGATGATTGTCAAGGCTTATCGGATGCCAACCGAAATTGCCGTCGATCTTCGTCAGTCCATCGAAAAGCTGGTCGAGCCAGAAAGCTGGAAATCCGCGGAAGGCGAATCACCTTCCATCAACATGGTTGCATCGAAGCCTCAAATGGACAATGTGGACGGTATCGTTTCGGGAGGTACCAGCGAGATCCAGGTGATCAACTCGAGTTCGGAAAACACAAGAGAACGGAGCGCTGAAAAGCAGGCAAAAAGCGTGGTACTTCGGTCTCGTTCCATGTTAATCATCCGCCAGACTCCCCAGGTTCACGAAAAGATCGAAGGGTTCCTCCACAAAATCGGCGTAGATCACACGACTCAAGATCTAGACCCTGCCAATCGCAACCGTGCAAATCACGTTTGGTGAAATGATCTCAGACGCCAGCCATCAATACTCTCTGTGAATCTCTGTGTCCCCTGTGGTAACCCGCATTCCACATTTGCGTGCATTAATTGAGCCGCACAAAAATGGTACCGTAGGCGAATCGCCCAATGTCGCTGCGAGTGTCTGGCGCCGCTCTTTTACATTCATTCCACTGAGCTCGGAAGACTGGCAATTGCTGCTCCATACAAGGAAAAGCCTCATCCGGCTGGAATCGGAGTCATACTTATGGAAACCGTGAAATTCGCCATCGCGCTTTTTCTTGCGACACTGCTGGTACCGCTTTTGTCGGCGAATGCCGACGCCGCGCCGCCCAATATCGTCATTCTTTATGCGGATGACATGGGGTATGGCGATCTCAACATTCAGAATCCGCAGTCAAAGATCCCCACGCCGAATCTGGATCGACTCGCACGTGCGGGAACTCGTTTCACCGATTCCCACAGTTCTTCGGGGGTCTGCACTCCCAGCCGTTATGCGTTGTTACAGGGACGGTATCACTGGCGTAAATTTCATGGCATCGTGAATTCCTTCGATCAACCGGTCCTCGATGACGAAAAGCTGACGATGGCAGAGCTGTTGAAGGCCAAGGGCTACCAGACGGCCTGTATTGGCAAATGGCATCTCGGCTGGGATTGGAAGGCGATCAAGACGGCTGGAGCCAAAGCAAATGGAAAGAGCGGGTTTGCGCCAGATGCATTCGACTGGAGTAAGCCGATTCCCGGCGGACCGCTGTCACATGGATTCGACTATTACTTCGGCGATGATGTACCGAATTTCCCACCTTATGCCTGGTTCGAAAACGATCGCGTCATCACGGTTCCAACTGTTTCGTTGACCACGACCGCATCGACGGCAGAAGGAAACTGGGAAGCTCGGCCCGGCCCGTCGGTGAAGGACTGGGACTTCTGGGCTGTAATGCCTGAACTCACCAGAAAGGCGGAACAATGGATTGGCCAGCAACGTAAAGATCAGCCGTTTTTTCTGTACTTTCCTTTCACGTCACCACATGCGCCCATCGTGCCGACGCGAGACTTTGTGGGGAAATCTCAGGCAGGCGGATACGGTGACTTCGTAGTCCAGACCGACGACACCGTGGGCCGCATCCTGGCCGCTTTGGATAAGCACGGTTTAGCAGACAATACACTGGTGCTTTTCTCGGCGGACAACGGACCCGAGCGATATGCCTATGATCGCATCAAGAAGACCGACCACCGCAGTATGGGGCCGCTGCGAGGCTTAAAGCGTGATATCTGGGAAGGAGGGCATCGTGTGCCTCTGGTCGTGCGTTGGCCGGGTATGGTGCCCGCAGGCAAGGTCAGCAATGAACTCATCAGCCAGATCGACATCTATGCCACGGTGGCTGCGATTGTGGGAAGCGAGATCCCCGCCGGTTCCGCCGAAGACAGCTACAACCAACTCGCACTGCTCAAGGGGAGCGGCCCCAGCGTTCGCGACACGCTGGTTCACAACACCAACCCGCAAGGTTACGCACTTCGTCACGGCGACTGGGTACTGATTGATGCCAAGTCGGGCGGCGTCAGCGCTGTACCGGAATGGTTTGATGAGGCAAATGGTTATGCAAAAAACGCTCACGCTGGCGAACTCTATAACTTGAAAGAGGATCTTCCGCAGAAGAACAACCTCTACGCGGACCGTCCTGAGAAAGTTGCGGAACTGAAGGGGCTGCTGCATAAACTGCGAAACAATGGCCAGGTACGTTGATCCGATAACCTGATCGATCCCAATGCATCGGGAGCAATGATGCTTCGCCTTCTTCTTGAGTCTTCATGACTGAGTCTTCTATTCCGCCCTCCTTCAAAAAGGGGATTGCCCTGCCATAACTCGTCGTAACTCGGCAACCATCTTGCTGAAGCGTGCGTTTTTCGCTAATTTCCCAGTTCAGGATATCTTTCGTTTTCTGTGCACTGTTGGTGGTCCGTTCAAAACGTGACTGCCGAAGATTACGTCGAAGGGAGTCGACGATGGGATGGACCCGTCACACGGGGACCGTGGTTTCGCTGGCCGCACTTGCATCGGTCGTGGCGAATTATGCCGTCCATCAGCACTTTGAGCGGCGCAACCACAGGCCGCTACATGCCTTAGAGCGCCCTGAGGCATTTCCTGGAGCGATGATCTTTGACGCCGATATGCGGCCAGATCCAGACGATTTCCCTTCGCAGGTTCCTCGTTTCCTGGATGATACAGCGATTGCCGATGGAGCCGTCAAACCTGCCATGCAGGTGGCGGATGAGTCAGCAGATGGCGGATCGCGAGGCCCCCGCCCCGTTCCGACGCCGGCCGACCCGTGTCCGCTGGCTGATAACGGTGAGCCGACCGATGCCCAACCGTTGGAATCACAAAGCTCTGCGGCGGTTCGAAAAGTGATCGAAGAGGAACTGGCCGGTTCTTCTCAGGAAGAACGCGATATCTGGTTCGAAGAATTGAAGTCCATTCCGGCCGGAGTGGTGCGCGACCTGTTGCAGGTTCGAAAGCAACTACGAGCGCTTCCGCGGGCACTTCATAAGATGGAGGCGATAACCAAAACAGCCCCCACGACAACGGCCGTTCCTGTCACTGCCCCTCGAGTCACGGAACTGACGGCCGAACCTGCATCGCAGGTACGTCGCCAACCGCTGCCCGACTGGATTCAAACCATTGCTGCCATGGAGCAAGCCTGTGCGATTTCCCGGCATAACCTGGCAAACTCGGCGACGCCTGGATTCAAACGGTTGCGAGTGACCATCATCGATACTTATGGATCGCTATGGCGCGGTGATCTACCGAATGCTGACGGATCAGGTGTCGAATCGTCACCCTCCCGCCTGACACCTCTGCAGGTCGAAGGCTGCCGGACATCAGAACCGGTCCTGGATCTCAAGGCTGGGGTTCTGGAAAATACCGGGCGCGAACTCGATCTGGCGATCGATGGGGACGGTTTCTTTCCGGTGATGGTGGGTGAACGCCTCGCCTACACCCGTTGTGGTGCGATGATTTTGAACGCTCAGCGGCACATCTGCCTGTCTGTCAATGAAGAGCTCGCCGAACTTCAACCTGTCATTGAAGTCCCGGCAGATACGAGCAGTCTTTTGATTTCCGCCGACGGGAACGTCGAGGTGCTTGTGAAGTCCAAGAATTCGCCTGTTTCTGTCGGCCGATTGCAACTCGCCCGCTTCGCAGGGGCGTCACTGCTACGACCGATTGGCGGAACTCTGCTCGTTCCTACTGAAGGATCAGGCGATGCAGAGCTCGGTGCTCCTGGTGAAGAGGGGCGAGGAGGCATCAATCAGGCGTTCCTCGAACAATCGAATGTCGACGCTGAAGCTGAAGCAGCCATGATTGAGCGATTGCAGACCCTGATGAAATCATTCCCTGCGGCAAATCGACCAGTAACGGCCAGTGGGCAAGATCAGCGTTCCCGATAGGGAAAGGATTACTCGACATGAAGATGGTGCAGGAGTTTCGGCAGTTCATCCAGCGCGGAAACGTCATCGATCTGGCGGTCGGTGTGATCATGGGTGGCGCCTTCGGCAAGATTGTGAATTCAATCGTTGCCGACATCCTGATGCCGCCAATCGGGTATGTCGTCGGTGGTGTGAAATTCACTGACCTGAAAATCGTACTGCCTTCGATCACCATCAAAGTCCCCGATCCAGGGAATCTGGGAGGATTTACCAACAAGACGCTGGAACCCGCGACGATCAATTGCGGGCAGTTCCTGCAGACAACCTTGGAGTTTTTGATCATCGCATTTTGTGTCTTCATGATGGTCAAGGGGGTGAACGCTCTGTCGCGAAAGCAAGATCCCGCGCCTGCCCCGGCGGCACCTGCTGCGCCGACACCATCTGAAGCCTTACTGACCGAGATACGTGATCTACTGAAACAAAAGTCAGTGTGAACGGGGTTTGATTGTGTGACAATTGCGCATGATCACCATCGCCTGACGATCAGACCGGCTCTCGACCTGTTCTGTCGCCGCACTTAAAGGCTGGCAGAGCGTTCAACTAGCTATGCCAGAACACCCTTGACCACTTCACCATGAACGTCAGTCAGTCGGTAATCACGTCCCTGGAAGCGGTACGTTAGCCTGGTGTGGTCGAACCCGAGCAGATGTATAATGGTGGCCTGCAGGTCGTGGACATGAACCTTGTCGCGGGCGATCGAGAATCCAAGTTCATCCGATTCGCCGTACATGGTGCCACCTTTGACACCGCCACCTGCCATCCACATGGAATAGCAGTCTGGAAAATGGTCTCGTCCGAGGTTGGCGCTGCCGGCGGTGCGTCCTTCGCGGAACGGGGTTCGTCCGAATTCACCGCCACAGATGATCAGGGTGTCCTTGAGCATGTCACGCTGTTTCAGGTCCTTGATCAGTGCAGCAATCGGCTTGTCGACTGTCGCACACTTGTTCGTCAGACCATCGGTCAAAGCTTCGCCTGGCCCTGTCCCGTGGAAGTCCCAACCCCAGTCGAACAGTTGCACATAGCGGACGCCCTGCTCCACAAGACGGCGAGCGAGCAGACAGTTGTTCGCGAAGCTGGCAGCCCCGGGCATCGCTCCGTACGCTTCCTGCGTCTCCTTGGTTTCCTTGGAAATGTCCATCACTTCTGGAACTGACATCTGCATGCGGAAGGCAAGTTCATACTGCGCGATGCGAGTCAATGTTTCTGGATGCCCCAGTTCCTGAGCCTGAATGGAGTTCAAATCGTGCAAGGCATCCAAGGTTTGTCGGCGCAGGTCGCGATTCATCCCTGGCGGATCTGAGGCATACAGCACCGGATCACCCTTGGAGCGGCATTGGACGCCCTGATAGACCGAAGGGAGGAATCCGCTGCCATACGAATTCTTGCCTCCATTGGGCTGCACACCGCTGGAGATGAGAACAACGAATCCGGGCAGATTCTCGTTTTCGGATCCCAGGCCATATGTCGCCCAGGAACCGATCGACGGTCTGCCGGATCGAGCGGAACCTGTATAGAGCAGCAGTTCAGCAGGAGCGTGGTTGAATTGTTCGGTAAACATGGACCGGATCACGCACATTTCATCGGCGACCGAGTGCAAATGTGGAATCGCGTCTGACAGCCAGACCCCTCCCTGGCCATGCTGCGCGAACTTGCGAGGTGTCCCCAGCAGCTTCGGTGTTCCCGTTGTGAACGCGAAACGCTTTCCCTTGATGAACGAATCAGGAGCATCCTGACCACTCATCTTGACCAGTTCGGGCTTGTAATCGTAGAGGTCCAGATGCGGAGGAGATCCGGTCAGGTGCAGATAGATGACTCGCTTGGCCTTCGCGGCAAAGTGCGGCGACTTGGGTGCCAGCGGATTAACGACCGACGATTCCGCAGCCGGGGCCGAAGTTCCCAGCAGAGAACTGAGCGCCAGAGCACCGACCCCCAGTTGTGAATTCTGCAGGAACTGTCGACGCGTCTGCTGGTGAATCTGGTTCTGTAATGGATTCATGGTCTGGACTCCGAAGTTTTCTGATTTCTTGTATTCATCTTGAGCATTTTGCCGTTGGTGCCGCGGACATCGTTCCGCAGCATCGAACCGGCACTAACGCTTCATCAAAGTCTCATCGAGGTTAAGCAGCACATTTCCGACGACTGTCCACGCGGCCAGTTCCGCAATGTTTGCTCCTGCAGGCTCAGGCCCCAGCGGTTCGGTGGCCATTCGTTTCGCTTCTGCAGCGTTCTGGCTGAATTTTGCCAGTGATTGCTCGTACAGCGTTACCAGTCGCGATAGTTCAGCGTCCAGAGGTGGTCGGGCGAGTGTCGTGCGGAATCCATACCGTGCGCGATCGGCTGGAGTGGCACCTCCGCTGACAACAATCTTCCGTGCAAGTGCCTGTGCGGCTTCGATATAAACGGGGTCGTTCAGGGTCACCAATGCCTGAAGAGGCGTGTTGGTGCGACCTCGTTTGATCGTACAGACTTCACGATTGGGTGCGTCGAATGTTGCCATCGATGGATACGGATTGGATCGACGCCATGTTGTGTAGATCCCACGGCGATACTTGTCTTCGCCGCTGCTGGTCTGCCAGTCGATCCCTGATCCGAATGCGGCGCTCAGTCCGATCGACGGTTGCATCGGTTTGACAGGTGGCCCATACATCCGGGGGCTCAGCAGGCCGCTCACAGACATCGCCTGATCACGCAAGGCCTCGGCAGACAGACGGAAGCGAGGGCCACGTGCGAGCAAGCGGTTGTCGGGGTCTCGTTGTTGAAGCTCTGGAGTCACCTTAGACGATTGTCGATAAGCTGCCGACATCACCAGGGTTTTCAAAAAGGCCTTGGTATCCCAGTTCAATCGAACAAGCTCTGTGGCCAGCCAGTCGAGCAGTTCTGGATGAACTGGCTGGTCACCCTGGGTGCCAAACTCTTCGCTCGTCGCGACAATACCGATGCCGAACAACTGTTCCCAGTACCGATTGGTAATGACTCGAGCTGTCAAAGGATTGTTTTCGTCAATGAGCCAGCGAGCCAGCGCCAGTCGATTCTTGGGAATGTCTGCCGGAAGTGGCGGAAATACTGCTGGTGTCCCTTCGGTCACTTCGGCCCCCAGATCCTGGAAGTTACCGCGATGCTGAACCTTGGAAACTCGACGATTGGCCGTCAGTTCCTTCATGATCGGAACGGTCTCCGGTTTCAGATCAGCCAGTTGCTTCTGCAGGGCTGCGATCTGCTTTCGCGTCGGTTCCAATTCGGTCGCGATGCCCAGGAAATACTGTGTGATCACGTCTGACTGAGCCGGCGTGCGCGTCGCGACGGGAACTCGCAGGGCGTCGATAACAGGAGCCGGGGCCTTGGCCCATTCTTCCACTTGCGACTCCGTTGTTGCGGACAGTTTGAACCGTCCCAGAGTATGGCCTGGTTGCGAGAACTGCTGGTCAATCATCAAGCTGAGTGTCGATCCGGCGGGGACTTCCAGCGACTTTGTAATCAGCGTCAGGGAATGAAGCTGACCAGTGGCACCACCAACGGCCCATCCCTTCGCTTTGGCATCTTTGTTATTCAGCACGTTCGCTGCTTCAAATCCGGGCTGTGAGTAACTTCCCAAGGCAACCTGAAATTCGACAGCGCGCTGTCCATTGACGGGGAATTCAGAATTCGGCTTGGGATGAGCGGCAATCTGTTGCTGCCAGATCGGTTCATGTTTGTCGTTGAGGACAATCAGTTTGAAATTCGCCAGGCGCTCGCTGGCACCGTCAGTTCTGTTCCAGATCGCAATGCGATCAATCTTCTGAACCGACTTCAGGTCAACTTCCCACCAAGGGTTGTCTCCGGCTGCTGTGTGAGTTGTCGACTTGGCTTCGTAGTAGTGGCCATTCGTGTTGCCATCGATGGCCAGCTTGGCGGGACCGTCGAAATCAACGCTGATCTGAGATGCCTCGCCCTTCAATGCAATGTTTTCTGCACCCTGAAAGACCTGAACTTCGGCCAGCGAGAGAAACGTGGCTTTGCCGGGAAGTTCAATTCGCACAAACCGACCGAGCAGCGAGGCGCCGGTCGGTGGTGTAACGACTCCTGAAATCTTCGACACAACAAAGTTGCCACCCATATGGCCGGGGCCTTTTCCCGGAAGCGAATCGTCGGGCAGGGCCTCTATTCGCAACGCCCTGATGGTCGAAGCTTCCAGTGGAACGTCAATCTTGTAGGTGTCGGTCTTGGCACCCGCAGCAACGCTGACAACTCCTGAGTCATCGATCTTTGTGACTGAACCAGCTTCCGATTTCACGACGGATGGCTTCAGGCCAGTCCACGTCAGGTTCAGCGGAAACGCAGATTCCCATTTCGCCTGAGATGCCTTGAGTTCCGGCGTACTCGTTTTAAGGATCGGTTCGAGCTTGGCGAGTTGCGATTTCCAGTCGGCCTGCTGCTCCTTTTGAGCGTCGGTCAGGATCGACAGCAGCGGTGATTCGTCACGGCGGTCTGCATCGTCAGTGTTATTGAAGAATGCAAACAGCTTGTAGAACTCTTCTTGAGAAATCGGATCGTACTTGTGGTTGTGACACTGGCAACAGGTGATTGTCGTTCCCATCCAGACTGCCATCGTGGTGTTGACCCGATCAACGACAGCGACGTTGCGGAATTCCTCGTCGTTCGTCCCCCCCTCGTTGTTGGTGAGGGTGTTGCGATGAAACGCAGTCGCAATCAGTTGATCGTCGGTCGGATTGGGAAGCAGGTCGCCAGCAATCTGTTCGATGGTGAACTGATTGAATGGCTTGTTCTGGTTCAGTGACCGAATGACATAATCGCGAAACAACCAGATCGTTCGCGGCGGATCATCGGCGTAACCCGCGGAGTCGGCATAGCGAGCCAGATCGAGCCACATTTGAGCCCAGTGTTCCCCATAGGCAGGCTTCGCCAGCAGCCGATCAACGAGCTTCTCATACGCCTTGGGATCTGTGTCGTTGACGAATGCTTCGACCTCTTCAATGGTTGGCGGCAAGCCTGTCAGGTCGAGGGAGACTCGTCGAATGATTGCATACTTGTCTGCTTCAACGGTCGGACGCAGCCCTTCCTTTTCAAGTCGAGACAGCAGGAAATAATCAATTTCATTTTTGGGCCAGGCAGCATCCTGAACCTTCGGGACGGGAGCCCGGACGGGTTTGATATACGACCAGTGTGCCGCATACTTTCCCCCTTGCTTGATCCAGTCGTTGAGCAGTTCAATCTCCTGTGGTGTCAGCTTCTTGCCGGATGACTTGGGGGGCATGACTTCGTCAGCATTCGCGGTTCGTACTCGATGCATCAATTCGCTTTTTTCGGGTTGGCCCGGCACGACTGCTCGCTTGCCACCTCCGAGGTCGGCGACGATCCCTTCGGCGGTATCAAACCGTAGTCCGTCGGTTCCCCCTTTGCGTTCCTTGGCATCAGGACCGTGGCAGAAGAAACAATTGTTGGACAGGATCGGGCGGATGTCGCGTGTAAAATCCACAGGACGATCGGCACTCAGTCCAGATCGAGCCTGAATGGACAGCATTGCCAAAGCGACGGCAAACGAAAGCAGCCGGTTGAAATTCATCGCAGTTACCTCAAGTCGATCAGGCTCAATATTCTTCGCCACGCGTCGCAGATTCTGTTGAAGCCTTTGGTTACCAAAAGGATTCGTGAATAAGGATGCGTGTTCGAATGTGGCGGGACAAGTCTGGCAGGATACTCGGCAGGAACTTCATACAGTCAGAATCCATTCAAATTCGTCACGACACAACCATGAGAATCAACAGGGGCTGATCTGTCCAGTCGAAAACGGGGGGATGGGGCAGGAAGATCGAGATGTCCTTCTGTTTTGTCAGGATTTCGGGTGGTGTGCTGAGGACTGAACTTCACGGAAGCAGGTGCGAACGGACTCATCCGAATATTCAGATATTTCAGAAAAAAGTTGACAGTTGGATCGAAGATCTGCATCCTGAATCCACATTTTCGTTCGCGCTCAACTTCGATGAACTTTTTGCAGGCGTCGTTACCTCCCCTCACTGGAACGGCGAACTGTTGCTGTAGACTCTCAGAGCTTTGGTCTCGAAGCGGTATTCAGGAGCGATCGCTTATGGACACGAACGTACTTTACGATGACGACGGTGGAGCAACCATCTCGGCCGGTGATTCGGGACTTCTGTTTGAAAGTGCCTGCGGAACAGAAAATCTGCGAGTTCTGCAGACGGGCGAAGTGACTGCAATCACGTTTGGTGATCGAGGTGTCCGTGATGCGGCATGCATCAACACGTTTTATCCTCAGATCCTCGATCTCATCGAACAAAATCAGTGCCGCTCCCTGATCCTGGACATGCGCGGAGTCTGGTTCCTGCCCAGTCGAACGTTGGGGGCATTCCTTTCGCTGCGAAAATGCGTCGAGCGGATTGAACTTCACAATGTTTCAGATGAACTCCACGAGAGCCTGCGTGTTGCTCAACTTGATCAAGTGTTGCATGTGAGTACAACGGAATCGGAAAGGTCGATCTAGTGCATTGTCAACGTCAAAACGGGGGTTGAGGATCGGGAGGGCGAAGTTCCTGCTGAGCCACTAAGCTAGCGCGCATCGCACTTCCGTGTCGCGTCGAAGCACGGGGTAGCCGCTGCGATTTGATGTCCGCGGGACGCCACTCAAACGGAACTCGCGCTAGTTCTTATTCAAGAAGCACCATACGATTCGGCAGATTTCAGCACGCGTCGGCCGCATCGGCAGCAGTTCCCGGTTGTCTGAGTAAGACCGCGACGACCTTCCAGAGACTGCTGGCAGCTTGGGCAGCTTGGTTTGGGAACTCGCCGTTCGATCCCGAGGAAAATCAACGACAGGACGCCGAAACCGGACAGGAACGCCACAGCTTCGATAATCCTGAGCTGACCTTGCGGTTGAATATCAAGCCACCAGAAAACAATTCGAGTCCAGACCAGGCCGCCAACCCCGATAATGCCCGCGCACGAGCACCCGGACAGCTTCCAGTACCGCTTGATACACGCATTGAACTCGGCCCGGTCAAGCAATCCCTCCTCAGGATCGCTCTGCTCAAGGCGAAGAACAGGAGCATCGCGAATCACTCTTTTTCCACATGTCCGGCAATTCCCCGTTATACGAACGTCACGACAATCCTGAATTATGCTGCCGCATCCGCCACACGTGAGAAAGTCGCCGGGAATCCAGACGAGTGACCATAAGAGGCAGATGCTGAAGGTCACGAACGCGGGGACAAGTTGAAACAGCTTGGCGGCAGCGGGAGCCAGATCACCGAATCGTACGGACAAAAGGTCGTACCAGATCCAAAGTGCACCGGCGGTGACGCCAAATACGATTGTGGCTGCGACAAAGGATCTGGCAAGACTCTTTCCAAATGCCAGCATTCTTTTTCGCTCGGACTCGCTGAGATCGGCGAGTGTGAATTCGCCGCCGATCGAGTCATTGGTATCAACATTGTCCGTTACTGAAGTCGTCTTCCATTCCTCGAATAACGGATTCTGGCAATAGGGACAACAATGGATCGCGATCGCAAATTCGAATTCCTTCACGTCAAGGTACGACTCACAGTGGTCGCATTTCACACGACCCCTTCGTCGGATATGCTCCAAGCTAGCGATCATCGCGCCGATTAATAGAAACTGCGACAGAAACAAGGTAATCAGGCAGGCCGCAAGGAGGACTCGCAACGGGGTCCATTCATGCTGCGGTTGAATGTATTGGCAAATGACACCGAAAGCGGAGTAGATCCCCAACAGTCCTGCAATCCACACGGCGAATCTGAGCAATGCGGCCCGTTGAAAGGCTCTGAGACGCTCACGAAATTCGGCGACCGTGTGTAAACGGAACTCGGAAGGACTCGAATGATTCGCGTCGAAAGAGTCCTGCATTTGAATCTCGCCTGTTGAATGTGCGGGTCGCACTTCCGTGTCGCGTCGAAACATGGGTTAGCCGCTGCAGTTTGATGCCCGCGGGACGCCACACTTAAACGGAACGCAAGCTAACTCGCAGGTCGAACCCTCATGCAACCTGACTGGAGTAGACGGGGCCGAAAACGGACATCGTTTGAACTAAATCCAGAGTCACGAAGCCGCCAACGATCCCGCATTCAGGCCAGGATTTCATGTACGACTTCACCCGCGATGTCGGTCAACCGAAAGTCGCGGCCGGCGTGGCGGTAGGTGAGTCGTTCATGGTCCAATCCCAGCAGATGCAGGATCGTGGCGTGGAAGTCGTGAATGTGGACTTCGTTTGATGCCACCGCACAACCGTGATCGTCGCTTTCACCGTAGCTGAATCCTCCCTTGACGCCTCCCCCTGCGATCCAGGACGTAAAGGCTTCGGCGTGATGCTCGCGTCCCTTGGCATCCTTGCCCGTGTTGAATGGAGTCCGACCGAATTCGGTCGTAAAGACGACCAGGGTGTCATCCAGCATTCCTCGGGACTTCAGGTCCTTCAACAATCCCGCGACGGGTTGATCGACGTTCTTGGCCAGTGGCCCGTGAGTCGCCATGTCGCCGTGCGCATCCCAATTGTTTGATGCTCCAGTATCGATCAATTCAATAAATCGAACCCCTCGTTCGGCCAGCCGTCGGGCCATCAGGCACTGCCACGCAAACCCTTTCGTGCTCCCTCGAGGAAGTCCGTAAAGCTTCAAGGTGGCATCGGTTTCCTGAGAGAGATCGAACGCTTCTGGTGCGGCCGATTGCATGCCAAATGCAGTCTCGAACGACTTGATTCGCGCCGCCAGATTCGAATCGTCGGCTCGGCCTGAAAGATGCCGACGATTGAACGCTTGAGTCAGCCCCAGTTCCAGTTCCTGCAATGCTGAGTCTGACTGGCGGCGTTGAATGTTTGCGATCGGCTCTGCGCCGGGTGCAACCGGCGTCCCCTGGTGGCAACCGGGTAGAAAATCCGACGCCCAGACCTGACCACCGGCATACGGTGTCAGGGGGGCCAGGACGACGAACGACGGCAGGTTCTGATTGATCGTCCCCAACCCGTGGCTGACCCACGCTCCGATACTGGGACGAGCAAACGTCACCGAACCTGTATGAATCCCCAGCGTCGCCTGGAAATGATCGGCATGGTCATTGCGCATCGATCGTATCAGGCAAATGTCATCGGCACATTCCGCAATGTGAGGAAACAGGTCACTGATCCAGAGGCCTGATTCGCCTCGCTGCTTAAACTGCCAGTCGGGGCGTTTGAAATACTTTTCGACCACCCGGTTATTCAGCGCGAATGCTTCCAGCATCTTGGCGGGCACGTGATACGACTGGTTATGGTCGGAAAACAGCCTGGGTTTGTAGTCAAACGAATCCACGTGCGAGAACCCGCCGCTCATGTTCATGAAGATCACTCGCTTGGCACGCGCGGGGAAGTGCGGCGCTCGTGGTGCCAAGGGATCCACCTCAGGCGTAGACGATTCCGCCAGCAATTCCGAAATGATCCCCGGCAACAGGAGCGAACCACCGACGAGCGACGAAATCATCGATCGACGTGAGCAGGGACAGGATTCATTCGACATCGGGGAACCTTTTTGGAAGTATCACATGGCGGGCTGAGCAGACGTCCTGAAGCGTTGTCGGCAGGCAATCTTAATCAACGTAGATGAATTCGTTGGACCCCATCAATGATCGGGCCAATGCGGACCACGCCTTGATTTCAACCTGGTCTGCCGGCACCTTCAGATCGCCCAGCCGCTTTCGATAAGTGGTGAGAAATTCCTGGCATTCCTGCTGTTCTTCCGGCAGTGGAGGCCGGCTGAAGGCCAACTGATACGCGGCAGTCACTCTGAGTTGATCGTCCGAACCAGACGCCAAAATCCGTTGAGCAAACCTGGTTGATTGGCTATGAGCCAGCGGATCATTCATCGCAAACAAGGCTTGCAACGGTGTTGTGCTGGGGAGTCGAACACCTGTGCTGGAACTCGGGTCGGCTCCATCGAACAAGGCGAGATACGGATTCTTTTTCAGTCGCTGCTGCATCAGGTAAATACTGCGACGGCGAGATTCGTAGTTGGCAACGAACGGATTATGCTGAGTCCAACCCCATGTATGCTGCGGAGGAAACGGATGCACTCCCCCCGGAGTTTCGTCGAGATCCCCCCCGACAAACAACAACGAATCTCGTATCGATTCCGCATCCAGCCGCGATCGATTGAAGTGCCAGTACAGATCGTTATTTGGATCAAGGCTACTGTTCCTGGCGATGAGACCGGCGGGATCGGATGGCGTGGCACTGGAAAGTTGCCATGTTTGCGACAACAAAATCATCCGGTGCATCGACTTGACTGACCACCCCTGCTTAATGAACTGACTCGCCAGATAATCGAGCAATTCGGGATGAGTCGGTAATTGGCCTCGCATGCCGAAATCATTTGGTGTCACGACAATTCCACGACCAAAATGGTACTGCCAGATCCGATTGACCATGACACGAGCCGTCAATGGATTGTTGGGGTCGACGATCCACTCGGCCAGTTGAAGCCGCCCACTGCCATTGGCCTCTTTCGGCAGCTCCTGCCCGCCAAGAATGGCGGGGAAATGCCTGGACACTTCATTACCCAGACGCTTCGGATCACCTCGCAACTGCATTTTGGTGTTGGCCGCGGTTCCTTCCGCAACAGCATACGCATTGGCCACCAATGGAGCTTCATTTGCGATGGCTTTCTGACGTTGCCTCGCTTCGTTCAAACTCTTGGTGGCAGCATCGACGATCGCTTTCTTCTCTGGGCTATCGGGCGTTTTCTTCGCTTCTGCTTCCGCCGCTTCCAGCATTTTCACTTCCGCATCAATCATCGCCATTTTTGCTCGATGTGGTGCCAGAAGTTCGTCGATTTCGGCCGCAGACATCAACGGGACAAAGTCGGCCTGCTTCTTGTCGGCTTCTGCCCCTGGAAATGGATACACCGTGCTTTCGAAGATTCCGTAGAGTCCATAGTAGTCACTCATCGTAATCGGATCGAATTTATGATCGTGACACCGCGCACATGACAGACTGGATCCAAGGATCGCCCGCCCGACATTGTCGATGGTGTCTTCCAATGTCAGGTGATGTTCCCCTTTACGGCTGCCACCGAAGCGTCGCGCAATCGCCAGATAACCGGTGGCGACGATTCGATCATAACGCTGGGCGTCGTTTTCACTGGGAAGCAAGTCTCCTGCGATCTGCTCTCGCAGAAACTGCTGATAAGAAAGGTCCCGATTGAATGCGCGAATCACCCAGTCTCGGTAACGATGAGCCTGTGGAACAGGATAATCCGACGCATTGCCACACGTGTCAGCATAACGGACAACATCGAGCCAGTGTCGGCCCCATCGTTCGCCGTATCGAGGCGACTCGAGCAATCGATCGATGACTCGTTCAAACGCCTGCGGCGACTTATCGGCCAGAAAAGCGTCCACCTCGGCAGGGGTCGGCGGAAGTCCGGTTAAATCAAATGTCACTCGCCGCAACAATGTCCGGGGATCAGCAGTCGCGACCGGTGCTACGCCCGCCGATTCCATCCGGTGGAGAATGAAATGGTCGATCGGATTCCGTGGCCACGTCATTTGCTTGACTTGAGGAACGGCAGGTTCCCGCACGGGTTGATACGACCAGAACTTTCGGCCTTCCTCCAGCGTCACACCATATTTGGGCTTCGTGTCGCTGGTCTTATCAGCACCTGTACGAGGATCCGCGGCCCCGGCTTTGACCCATGTTTCAAGATCTGCGATTTCGGCATCCGACAATTTCTGCTTCGGCGGCATCCGCAAATCTTTGTCTGTCCAGCGAACGGCCTTGATCAGGATGCTTTTTTCGAGGTCCCCCGGAATGATCGCAGCACCCGAATCGCCGCCGGTCATCCAACCTTCGCGTGAATCGAGCAACAAACCACCGTGTTTTTTCTTGCCGTGGCATTCCGAACAATGCGTGACAAAAATCGGCCGGATCTTTTTTTCGAAGAATTCCAGTGCCGCAGCATCAGGTTCTGCGGCGCAAAGGTGTGCCTCAAACGCGGACGCGGCCCCTATCAACAGGAGGAAGGCAACAGAAAGACGCTTGCAGAACAGAAGTCCAGACGATCGCATGGGTCAGAAACCTCAAGAGGATTTTTTCTTCCTCCCTATCATAACGAAGTTCCGATGGATCGTTCTATGGTCAATCGTCAAGTTGTCAGAGCCCATGTGCCACCGTGCCGATTTGTGCCGTTCCTGCCGGATCGGTTTCATTGACGGGGTCGTTGCCGACGTACCAGAATAAATTCGCGTCTCCAGCCTCATAGCGATCGGGGTCTTCCGACAGGAATCGCGTCAGCAATTCGTCGCCTGCGAACGTGAGTGCGGTTGATGTTCGGGTATTGATAGTAGCCGATCTGGCCAAGGTACTGCAGGTTGTTGGGTGTGGTTCCGGTTGTTGAAACAATCGATCCGAAGGCTTTGTAGGTGTACTGATCGGTAATGGCGGCGGCTGGGACCGTCATTGCGATCGTCGAGCCTTGGGTATCGAAATAGTGGACCTGACCGAACTGACCCGTTTCTGCGTCCCCGATAAGTAACTGTTCTCTTGCACGCTCAACGTGCTGCGCCCAAATCGCGATTGATTCGGCAATCATTTCGAGATTGTGGTGATCGGACGGGTCGCACTGTCAATTCCTCGATATCCGCACAGAATCATACGTCAGGAGACCGGATTTCGGGTGCCACTGGCGGCCGGTTTCGCCGCCAGTGACACTGCGGTCGCCACAAAACTTGGCTGGCTAAGTCAATGTCATTGACATTCGCAGTCTTTGGCTTTGAACAGTCGTTCGTTGAGTCTACTACCACAAATCGGCAGATTCTGAAATCAGGGTCGAAGATATGACGGAGCACTGGCGATCCAAGGCCATCGCCAGATGGGGATGAAAAAGCTGTTGCTCGAGATCAAAGTATTGATGTTCAAAGTCATAACCCCGATCAGGAGCAACAACGATGGCGATTGTACCGGTATACGTTGGTTTGGACTATCACAGCGAGACAATCCAGGTCTGCATCATGGATGCGGAAGGCCAGGCATTAGTGAACCGGAGGGTTGCGAACAACCCAGCGGCGGTGGTGGATCTCGTGCGTTTAAACGGTGGCCTTGTTCGTGCAGTGGCGATTGAAGCGTGCTGTGGTGCTGCGGATTTCGCGACGGCATTGTCAGACATGACAGAGTGGACGGTTCGGATGGCTCATCCGAGTGGTGTGAACCGAATGAAGCAGAGTCGCGACAAGACAGACCACACGGACGCGTGGCATTTGGCAAACCTGCTCCGAGTGGGTTACCTTCCCGAGGTGTGGTTGGCGGACGAAACGACACGCCAGTTGCGTCGCCTGATCCGTTTTCGAGCTGGCGTGGTCGCGCAGAGGAAAGACGTCAAGTTGCGGATTCTGTCACTGCTGCGGGAAGACCGTGTGAATTGTTCCTGCGAGAAGTCCGTCTGGTCGAAGCCGTGGATGGAGTGGATCAAGTCCGTGAAACTGGGTGAACAAACGCGCTGGGTTCTGGATCAGGAACTGCGTCGGCTGGAGCAGTCAGAAGAAGATGTGAAGAGTGTTGATCAGCGATTGGAGCAGGTGACCGCGAACGACCCCGTGGTGGCGCTGCTGAAGGAACAGCCAGGTGTTGGCGCAGTGACTGCAGTGACGATGCGAGCGGTGATCGGGCGTTTTGACCGATTTCGGACAGGGAAGCAGTTATCGAAATATTGCGGTGTTTCGCCGTGCAATGCTTCCAGTGGTGGACGCCAGTCGGATGCGGGCCTGATTGATTCTGGCAACGACATTTTACGAGCGTTGTTAATACAACTGGCGAAACGCCTGCCTCGTCACCATCCGCGCTGGAAGGAACTGCACGCAAAGTTGCGAGTGACGAAAGGAGCGAATGTGGCATCGGCGGCGATTGCAAATCGCTGGCTGAGGAAGCTGTATCATGAGATGGTGACCAAGGTGAAACGAAAGCAACAGGAACAATCGGCGCGTCAGACAGCAATGGCTCAGGCCTGCTGACCTCCAATCAGGCTCAGCAAACGGGGACACAACGGAACCACTGGAAAGGAAGAAAGTTCATGTTCGACATTGATGACTGGAGGCGATCACGCGGACCCGCGTTGTGAGGGCACGCTCGAGTGCCACTTGGGATAGAACGCCGAGTTCGAATCTCGTCGCCAGATGGGGCAGCTCTCACACTCTCGAACAACCCACATGGGCAACGCCGTTGTGGCGAACGCTCGGATAGAAGAATGGGATTCCCGCGGTGACCACCAACCGTCAACAAACCAGAGCATGATTTGATAAGCAGGCGAGTTTTACAGCGGGTCTTTGAACGGACCGTACCCGATCACACGCACAATCCAGTGACCCCACCACTAGCATCGTGAAGTGAACGCTCAAATTCCGTAGTTTCTCCGATTTTGTCACTTGACGAGCAACAGTTTTTCATAGAAGTGGCACCCAAAACCGACCTTTTGACGTCGAAAGTTTTCCGTTGATCGTCGCTCTCGACAGTGCCACCCAGCCGCTAAACAACACGAACAAAGTAGGACAATCGCCAGATTTTGTTTCCGATTTTGTCCTACCTGTGGTACAGAATCAGCCTGTTTTGCAAGTGGTTCGGGTCAAGTTGACCGCCTCGTTCGGCTCGGTTTAGGACGGACTCTCGGTCTTATTCATGTTCTTCGACGGTCATATTGAGATTTTGAAACCACCGGGCGCGTTTCAACAAGACTCTCTCAACGCGATCACAGAGTTCGTTGTATTCGACGACAATTGACCAAGGCTTTTGCGAACCGTCCTCGTACGTGATCCGGATGTTGGCGTTTGTCGGCTGAATCCGCAGTCGAGGGAAGCGTCCGAGATCAGTTGTGGGCCCCAGTAATAATTCCAACATCGAAGTCGCGCCAAATAGCCCTGCGCTTACATACCCTTTTGTGTCGAGTCGAGAGGCCAATTGATGCAGTGCGAGGCCCCACTGTTGGTTCGCAAATTCGAGATAGTGTGCCACGATCTCTGGCCATGGCCGTGCACTAATTGCTGGGATCGACATTTGCGAGATTTCCGCTGCCGAACTGACAGTTATTCGAGATTGATCGTGGATATCCCGTCCAAGTCGGTGGTATCCACGATTGCACCCGAGAATATCCGCGATGGTACCATAGTGGATATCACAATTATCACGCGATCGCCGGTTGCCTGGTGACCATAGCGAGGTGCATGATATCGCTGCGGTGCGGTTAGGCAAGCATGATTGTGCTCGGGATGGGTATGATGTCAGCCCGACCGGCAGGAGAAGGTTTCTCGTCTGGGTCGGACGGTACGCGAGTCACTGCCAGCCAACAATGTCAGACGTGACTATCAATTCTTACTTGGCTTCCGGAGCAGGTTTCGATTCCGCCGGTTCGGCTTTCACAGCTTCGGCAGGCTTTGTCGCTTCGGGATGATCGGCCTCCCATTTCATCCAGAAGTCTGCCGGATGGGTCTTGCGCCAAAGTGCCAGGGCATTGCCGACATGGCTGAAAAACGTGTATCGAGTGGCGATATCGCTGTCTGTCTGCTCGGTCGTCGTCTTGATCACCCAGTCTGCCGCTTTCAGGATCTGTTCTCGCGATACGTGCAATTCCTGAGGTGCGATTGCCATCCACTCCAGATGGTGTCCGGTGGCAATCACTTGTTTGTAGAGTTCATCCTCGATCGGATGGGCCAGCGATTCTGCCCCTTCAGACCAGTTTGATGCCCAGTGACCATCCTCGAACTGGCAAACGGCAATCAGATCGCGCACGGATCGCATGTGATCCATGATTCTTTCTCGTACTTCGTCAGAAAGAATGTCGTGGTCGTCATCGAGCCTCAGCAGGACGATCAGTGAGTACAACCGGTGAGTTCCGCTGCAGACGCCGAATCGCTTGTGCCCTCGCATCAGCCGATCTGCCAGTTGATCAAACGAAAGGGTGCGCCCCTGACGGGTTGTCCAGGTCTTCTGCGGAGCAATCCATAAACCGAATGCCATCGCCGACCATTCCACTTCGGTTTCATCCAGCTTGAAGTCTCTCAGGGCTTCCTGCAGAACATCGTTGATGTCGTGAGTCCGGCTGTTCGGAGTAAAGACAGGTTCGTGCAAATTGACTCCCGCCTCGGTCAGGCAGGCAAGCCAGTGGTCATGATGGACAGAGGCCCCTTCTTCTTTCCCCCAGCGGATCGAAACACCGCCTGCTTCGTCCTGCAGTAACGGAGCAAAGTCATCACCCCACGAAGCAAGATAGCGACCGTGATCGGTCAGGAATTCTTTGAGTGCTTCACCAGACATCACTTTGGGATCAGCAAACCGGGCACGCAGCCACCAGGTTCGCAAAGCGTGCTCGACATAGTTTGGCTTCAGTTTTTTCAGCGGGAATCGTGGCTGAACTTTTGCGAGAACGGCAGCCAGTTCTGCATCACTGACAACTTCGGGATCGTCATACAGCGGTTCAATGACCAGCGGAGTCTCTCGAGGGACATTGACCACCGGCGCATACCGTGGACCACCAGCCTCACTCAACAGCATCTGACGAGTTTCGACGGAGCCCGTCGCGAACGACCCGACAATCGCCATGACGACGATCAACTGCACCAGCAGAAACTGTTCTTTCGCAATTCGCGGAGATTTCATGAATCACACTCACTTGCCACTCAGATTCGACGAGACTGACCCGGAGAAGAGATGTTGAAGCCAGGTTATTTAGATCGGCTTCTTGCGGATGAAGATGACCTGACCATCCTGCTCAAAATCGAGTTTCCACTTGTCGATCTCTTTCAGCTTCTTGATCAATGGCTCACGATGTTCTCGATCGATGACGATCGTATTGATGCCATAACGGTCGATGGCTTCTTCCCATCCCGACTGAAGATCACTGATCTGCATGTATGCCTGCCAGACTTCGCGTGGGACCAGATGGGCATGCGAATTAACGAAGATCTTCATTCCGGCAGGCCCGGCCCACTGCAGATAGTCACCCCATTCAAACGTGTTGAAGACCTGTCCCACAGGAGGTTTCTCTCGAAGATACTTCGCAGCAGCCAGCGGCGTTGAACCGGATACAGACCTTTCGAGTTTCGGTGACTTTCCATGAATAACTCGAATCCCCAGCGGGCTGTACGCGAAAAAGATCCAGATCAGCCCGACCGCGACCACGGTCCATTTTCCAGCACGCACGGGAGCCTCTGGAATCAATGGCAATTGTCTCAATCGCCGCCAGGATGCGTGGCCATGCCAGGCCAGAAGCAGAGCTGCGACCGGAGCCCACCAGACAATCATTCGGCTGCTGTTGAACGTCGACCAACCCAGGACGACGAGCGTGATGACTTCCCAGGCACGAACTCGACGCGGCGTCAATCGATAGACGATTGCCAGAGCAACGATCGCGGCACCGAACAACACCCCGGTTGTTTCTCGCAAGGCCTGAGGATGCCATTCCGTCAGATCGTTGAGGTTGGGGTTTGAGGCGATCTGCAAGGCGGCACCATAAACACCAATCCCGTACGGATTGACCAGGACCGCCACAACGGCCAGTTCCAGCAGCAAAAAGCTTCGACGCAGTCGGTGATCGCGAACGATCGCCTGGAG
>CAXBSB010000126.1:0-23465 GCA_963977965.1 uncultured Schlesneria sp. | reverse complement strand
GCTCGGCCCTTCAGGCCTCCGGTCCTGCTTTTATATCGCTTTCCAGGGCCGAAGAGGCCCTGGCTGGGTGAACGGGTGGCCCTTCAGGCCTTCAAAAAAGCGATCATGAACATGATTGCGACAGAACGTTGAAACAATTCCAACGATTTGTTCCTCAGGAGCCGGGGGTCGGAGCGAAGCTTTGCCCCCAGATCAAAAACGACGTGTACCAATTCGATTTCAGCCGTGAAGTCGATTTTTCTGGCATCCCTTCAGGATGCTTGTACAAAGACGATTCCGTTCCGGGGGTTTCCGCTTCGCTGCAACCCCCGGCTACTTTCTGCGATCGCTTCGCGATCAAAAATATCGATCCAAACCATAGAATTTCACCGACAGAAGTCGTTACCTGCGTTGGGCGGCACCGGTGGGAACCAGTTCGCATCGAACGCCGGCCCACCATCAGGAATCGTCGCGAAATGCTGGTGGGCTCGCGCCGCAGAACGCCACTTGTCTCTATCCTGCTTTCTACCCAGTTTCAAAAAGGCATTGGCCCTGAATTGACGGGTCCGCATCCTTGACCATCGGCGGATTGCTCTCCAAGATACCGGCTTGGCGTCTTTACGTTTTCACTTCTCAGGATCGAGCCTCATGAAATCACTGCTGCGACAAGGATTTGTCGTCGGACTTCTGTTCGGATGCTGTTTGGCAGCCGGAGGTTGTGGCGGCAAGATTGCGAAGCCGGACGGCAAGGGAAAGACCACTGCGGTCACAGACAAAGAACAGGATACGGCGGAAAAAAATATGCTTACTGTACAGCGTGAACCCTTCGGACAGATGCCAAAAGGTGAAGAAGTCTTTCAGTACGAAATGCGAAATCGTGCGGGGATGAAAGTCAGCGTTCTGGACCTGGGTGCCATCATCACCTCGGTCGAAGTTCCTGACCGCGAAGGCAAACTCGCCAATGTGACACTGAGTTTCCCGGACTGTGCCAGCTACCTGGAAAACGCCCCTTACTTTGGGGGAGCGTGCGGACGATTCGCCAACCGCATCGCGGGCGGGAAGTTTTCGATTGATGGTGCTGAATTTCAGCTCTTTCTGAATAACGGCCCCAATACCCTGCACGGCGGGAAAGAGGGCTTTATGAAGAAGCTCTGGACCGCGGAACCGTTTGAGGAACCGACGCAGGTTGGCGTGAAGTTCACTTACGTCAGCCCGGATGGAGAAGAAAACTATCCAGGCAACCTGAAGACCATCGTCAAATACACGTTGACTGACACCAACGAACTGCGGATGGATTACACCGCGACAACCGACAAGCCAACGGTCCTGAACTTGACCAACCACGCTTATTGGAATCTGGGTGGAGCCGGCAGCGGACTGATCGTCGATCACGAGCTGACCTTAAACTGCTCAAAGTTCCTGCCGGTCGATGAAACGGGAATCCCGACAGGGGAACTGGCCGCCGTTGAAGGAACCTGCATGGACTTCCTGAAACCTCACAAGATTGGTGAGCGGATCGAACAACCTGTGAATGGCTCTGGTGGCTATGACCACTGTTACGTTGTCGACGGCAAGATCGGCGAACTGCGGCCTGCGGCAAAGATCGTCGAACCCAAATCAGGTCGCGTGATGGAAATCCTGACGACTGAGCCCGGAATTCAGTTCTATACGGGTAACTTCCTGGAAGGGACTCCCAAGACCGGAAACGCTCCCAAACATGGGGCCTTCTGTCTGGAAACTCAACATTTCCCCGATTCACCGAATCGGCCTGAGTTCCCCACAACGTTGCTGAAGCCCGGCGAAACGTATACCCAGACCACCGTCCAGAAGTTCTCTGTGGCGAAGTAGTTCAAATTCGTCGAATGGGTTTGAAAACCGGGGTCGAGCCTTCGCAGGTTCGACCCCAGTTTCATTCAGCAGATGAGTTCAAATCGCAGACGGTCATTCATTCCGTGGCGTCGTCAAACGCCAACAGACCTGTTTTTTCAGCGACTTTCTTGCCGCGCTTTCCCGGTGCCTTGCTGGGGACTTCGCCCACCGGCTCGTGCTTTGCGCGATGAAATCTGCGAGGAACTTCCGGGGTCGGCGGAGCACTCGATTTCGGATCGGCAGAACCCACCAGCGGATCACCAACATTGATTGCGCTCAGCCGTGCCAGGCCCCGCGTGATGTACTCGTCGCTGATATCAAACCCGACAAAATGTCGTCCCAGTTTCTTTGCGACGGCTAACGTTGTCGAACTGCCGCTGAACGGGTCGAGTACCAGTTCTTCAGGATTCGAACTGACCTTGATAATGCGTCCCAGAAGTTGTTCGGGCATCTGGCAACCGTGAAAACCTTCTCGCTCTTTGAAGGTTCCGGCCACTCGAGGGAAGTACCAGACATCCTCATCGGGATTAAATCCTTCGGGCAGGTTTTGAGGTCGCAGAATCCATGTGTCGTCTGGAAGACGTCCTTCTGCGGCACCGCGTTTGTCTCCATAAACCAGCTGGCGCGCGGACGGAACCCGGATTTCATCCCGGTTGAACGTGAACGTCTTCTTGTCTTTGACAAAGTGAAAAAGATGAACGTGCGAACGGCTGAATTTCAGCTTGCAGTTCACGCCAAATGTGTAATACCAGATGACCCAGCTTCGACAGTGAAAGCCGATTTCCTGGCTGAGCACCTTCAATTCGGCGGCATATTCGTCACCGATTGCCAACCAGAACGTTCCCGTCGGCTTCAGAACTCGATGAACACCCGAAATCCACTGCCGGGACCAGCCGAGATAGGTTCCTGAGTCCTTCTTATCTTCGTAAACATCGTATTCGTAACCGATGTTGAACGGCGGATCGGCGAAGACGAGGTCGACGGACCCTTCATCCATTTCCTGCATCGCCTTGATGCAATCCGTGTGATGAATCGTGTCGCGGGTCAACATAAACGCCTCCGTGCCTTTGTCCCGGTACCCGTTGGAATTGTGGTACTCAGGTTGAACTGTACTCAGGTTGAACCGGACGCTAGCGCGTTCCGGCTGATGGGTTGAAACTGGAAAACTTGTCAAACTGAAAAACTGCTTGGAAACATGTCGATTCGGAGTTGGACCATCAGCCGCTGGGCGCTAGCCCACGGTTCGGACGGTCAAAAACGCCGAACATGTTGACAAACCAACGACCAGATTTCACCCCTGCGAAAAAAACAAAGTTTTCCGACGGCGTGGAGTGAAGTTCGGAATTACTGGCCAACAATCAGACAATCCACTCGCATCGGCACCATTCAGGGTTTAGACTTCGCTACCTGAATTATGAACTAATCGTAATCCTTCCCACGATCCGTTCCACCGACGAGGAATTCGATGCTCCACCTGTTTCGCTCCGTAATCATCGCTGCCGTCGTGGGTTTGGTCGTTCTGCCTCTTCCCTGCCAGGCCTACGTTCAATGGGTCAAACTCCGATTGACCGCTCACCGGGGTCATACTGGAGGCCAGGGAGTGGTCACGTTCTCCGAAAGCTTTGGAGAAACGAAGCAGGATGACGGCGCAAAGATCGTGGTCGAAATCAGCAACGTCCCGCTTCCACCGGGTACCGAACTGGTGGTCGAGATTCACGAAAAGGAAGTGGGAACTGTGAAGCTGGATTCCGAGCGAGCCGCTCGGCTGGTGCTCGAATCCAAGTTCGGCAAGTCGGTCCCCCGAATTCACACGGGATCGATCGTGACAATCAAACTGCCAGGGGGTGGCGGTACCGTTCTGTGGTAATTGCCCGTGACGCGGAATGCGGCTAAGTCACGTCAAGACGTCGCCCCTGTCGTCTTGGTGCTGACGACGCATTCAACATCCTGGGTCTGTCATCAGCTTGAGACAGAAATGGTCTCAGGAACCCAGGTTTGTCGCTGCGTCCACCGCGCTGATAGTCGCGCCATAATGTCGCTGCCACTTCCGTCGCATCACACGATCGCTCTGACGTCAGGTATTCGAACACGGATTCAAACAGTCGGCTGAGCGAAATGCCGTAGGACTGCCCTTCACGATCGAACAGCCAGTTGGCCAGTCGCCGAAACTCAAGAAACGGTGACCCCGATCCACCGCGACCGTTATCCCAGAGCAGCAGGGTTGTTTCTACAAAGTTGCCGCTGTTGGCGATGGAATCCCAGTACTTGGCGAAGCGACGCAGCTCCTGCACCGTTTCGAAGTCCATCAGCTTCGTTGACAGGATTTCGTAAGGAGGATGTGGACTGTAGATCATCTGCCAGTCCTCGTCGTGACGAATGATCGGTGTCCCGCGCAGTCGTTTCAGGATGCCAACCTGTATCTCATGCGGGGCCAGTCTCACCAGACGATCAAATCCGCATGCAAAGCTGTCGAGCGATTCTCCTGGCAGTCCGACAATCAGATCCGCATGAACATGAACGGCTGTTTCCGAACGCAGCCAGTTCAGATTTCGTTCGACGAGTTCATTATCCTGTTTGCGACTGATCAGTTCGGAAACGTGATCGTTGAACGTCTGGATGCCGACTTCGAACTGCATCGAACCGGGCGGGAACCGAACGATGACTTTCTGCAGAGCCTCGGGTAAGCGATCTGGTATCAGTTCAAAGTGCAGGAAAACTCCGGGCTGATATCGTTCCAGAAAGAACTCCAGAATGGCCTGGCTGACTCGCAGGTTCAAATTGAATGTGCGATCGACAAACTTGAAGTGACGCGTTCCACGAGCCAGCAATCGATCCATCGCAGCAAGAAACGGGGCGAGTTGAAACTGGCGAACGGGGATCTCCAGAGCCGACAGACAGAACTCGCACGTGAACGGACAACCTCGCGATGCTTCAACGTAGATCACTCGATGTGCGATATCTTCGTCGGAATACAATTCATACGGCATCTGCAGTTGATTCAGATCTGGAATCGCAGCATGAATCACCTTCCCCTCAGGAAGCATCTGCAGGCCATCGGAGCTTTGCAGCAGCTTTCGGCACAACTCGGGAAAGGCCAGATCCGCTTCCCCTGTGATGACATAGTCAGCCAGGTCGACGATCTGCTGCTGTTCCGTTTCATAACTGACTTCTGGCCCCCCCAGAACAACGAGGATCTCGGGAGCAACTCGTTTCAGATCCGCGACCAGCCGCGTCGTTTCTTCGACGTTCCAGATGTAGACGCCCAGTCCGACGATCTTCGGTTTGTGCTGCAGGATCTGTCCGAGGATGTCCAATGTCGGCTGGTTGATCGTAAACTCAAGCAGCCGGGTCTGCTGTTGCAGTTCCCCCATATTGGCCAGCAGATAGCGCAGTCCGAAAGCACAATGGTGGTACCGGGCATTCAGGGTCGCAAGAACGATCGTGTTCATGCCTACGCCAGAATCTGTTGAATGACGTCACCACGACTGATCGGAATCGGACGACCGAGCGTGTCGTGGATTTCGGAGTGGGGATCGAGTCCCAGGCAGTGGAAGATTGTTGCCGTCAGGTCCTGAGGCTGCACGCGACCCGCTGCCGGGTAAGCTCCGATGGCATCAGACGAACCGTGAACGACGCCACCGCGAATCCCACCCCCCGCCATGACGACCGAGTAGACATGTCCCCAATGGTCGCGACCTGCGGCGCCGTTAAATCGCGGAGTCCGACCAAATTCGGCCATGCAGACCACCAGCGTATCGTCCAGCATTCCACGTTCTTCAAGATCCCCGATCAGTGCTGCCAGGGCCTGATCGGCCGGAGGAGCCAGCACCGTTTTGAGCCGTTGTGATTCCCGAGCATGGCTGTCCCAGCAAGGAGCATCCGATGGTTCTTCAGGCCCGCGATACCAGTTGACCTGTACCAGCGACACTCCCGCTTCAACAAGTCGGCGACCGAGCAGCACGCTTTGTCCGAACTGCGTTCGACCGTACCGATCGCGCATCTGTGGTGACTCACGATCCAGTTGGAACGCCTGGCGTGAGTCCGTCGAGTTCAACATGTCGAAGGCCTGTTCCGTCAATCGGCCATAGCCACCTCGCGATGATCCCTCGACGCGGTCGACTCGGCTGTTCACATGCTGCAGCAGTGATCTTCGACCAGCCAGACGCTGATCCGTGATGTCTGCCGTCAGCGCCAGTTCCTCGATCCGGAATGCCTGGTCCGCAGGCTTGCAGTTGAGCAACCACGGTTCAACGGATCGTCCCAGGAAGCCTGCATCCTGACCGGGCCAGACACTGCCGTCCGTATTGAAGATTCTGTGGGGCAGACGAATCGAAGCGGGCAAGCTGCCTCGTTCGGGAACCAGCTTGCGGACGATGGAACCAATGTTAGGCGAATCGTTCGGAAAGCCCGGATTGGCGTTTTCGAAATTGGTCGGCGCATGTGGCTGACCGGTCAGCATGTAGTAGCCACTGGACGAATGAGCGTTATCGTTGCTGGACACCCCTCGCAGGACAGCCATGCGATCCGCCATCAGCGCCGAATGTGGAAACAATTCACAGAACTGCGTTCCGGGAACAGATGTGCTGATCGGCCCGAAGTCGCCTCGAACTTCTTTGGGAGCGGATGGCTTAGGATCCCATGTCGAATGCTGGGGCGGGCCCCCCATCAGAAACAGGACAATACACGACTTGGCTCGACGCACACTTTTTGTGGTCTCTGCAGCCGCCACCTGGCGCGACTGCAGCAGGTGCGGAAGAGTCAATCCGAATGCTCCAAGCCCCCCCACGCGCAGCATTTCACGGCGACTGAATCCGTCGCACTGCTGATGCTGTTTTGTTCGAGTCGACCGCGGCATAAGTTTTCCTCCGACCTGCAAAACCCCGTCCCAGAGAGTGTGACATCCCCTGGAACTTCGATCAACACTGATTTCACTCGGATGCCGCATCAGGGACCACCTGAGTCCCATTTGACCGGACTTTACGTCCCTTACACAAAACATCGTCCGCTGGCAGGTCCTCTCGTGACATTCTGGATAAGAAATAGACAGTGCTGCACAAATCGATTGCTAACTTTCGGATACTGTAAGCCATTAATGATTGGTGGCTGAAGTTTTCAAGCCGCGTAGCGGGATTGGCGGAACTTCCACCACGCCGAGAAATGGATTCGATTGACTGACATCTTCGCGAGGCACAACGGGATGTTTCTGCGGCATCCAGACCAGACAAAAGGATCGTCTTGATGACGGACACCAGGGATTTGATCGAGACTCACATTGCTGGCAGATCGACGCGACGACAACGGTTGGTGACAGCAGCCGTCTTGTTGATGGTGATCGTCGCGGGAATCACAGGCTTCCCGTCGATGCATGGCTCGTTTGTGTTTGGTGAACAGCCTGCGTCTGCGATACCTGAACCGGTACTCAAAGACGAGCAGAAAATCAGCGAATGGAAATGGGACAAATTCAAATGGCAGGCTGTTGATGCCGACCTGGTCCGGCCTGTCAAGTTTTCTATTACCGTTCCGCCCGGTCACAAGTTTGTGACGGTCGTCGTCGACAACGAAAAAGGCCTGCGCGTGCGAAACCTGCTCGACGCGGTCGAAGTGTCGAAGCTTGGCGGCACGCCCGATGCGACCGAGTCGCAGCGGCTTTCCGTCGAATGGAACGGCATGAACGATGACGGCCAACCAATGCCTGACGGCACGTATCGAGTTCGTGGTTGTTCATACCCGGGGATGAAACTCGTCTACGAATACAGCTTTCTGAATCCCGGTACGCCTCCCTGGGAACTCTACGCCAACAGTGGCTGGGGTGGAGACCACGGTTTTCCGCATGCCATCGCCTGTCTGCGTGGCCACAACGGTGGCAAGTGGCGAGTCGCAATCGGCGGCTCCATCGCTGAGGGAGGGACTCCGGGGTTTATTCTGGGGGCCGATGATCGACGGTTGTTCAGTTTCCGCCGTGGCTGGGCTGGCCCCAGGGCTCTTGCCACAGCGGATCGACAACTGTGGGTCGGTCTCTGGTCAGGGAAGGATATCCTGAGACTCGAATATCACACCGGCAAACAGATCCCGTTCAAGACACCAAAGGGACCGCAGCCGACGCTGACTTTCGATGCCGATGTCTGGGGCATCGCGGTGGGGACAACTCGCGTTGCCGTTCGCATCCATGATGACAAAGACCCGAAAAAGGAACGTGTTGTCGTATTCGACAGAGACACGGGTGAGAACCGTGTCGATGTCCGATTCGCGAAATCGATTCGTCGCAACGGACTCGTGATGCAGCCTGACGGGAAGACTGTGATCGTCGCGACGGATGAAGGTCTGTTCGAGTTCGATACCACCAGCACAAAGCCCGAGCCGACGGCATTTCATCTGGAAGGAATCGAAAAGCCCGGGCCGCTGGCAACAGACGCGGCGGGGAATCTGTACGTCCTTGATCGTGGAGACGACTATCAGGTCACAACCTATTCGCCGGACCGAAAGCTGTTGCGCGCAATGGGAACCAAAGGTGGACAGGGGGATCGTCTGGAATACGACCCTGTCGCTTTACACGGTGTTGAGGCGATATCGGTCGATGAAGAAGAAAATGTCTGGGTCGCTGAAAACTCTGAACAGGACAACAAACCCGGACGCGGATTTGTCCGCCGCATTGCCGTCTGGGATCGGCACGGAAAGCTGCTCAAGGATTTTGTCGGCACCACGTGGTATGGAGCCAACAACACGTGCCTGCACGAACAGGATCCGACGCTGGCGCTGGGATATGGCATGATCTACAAGCTCGAGCCCGGAAAAAAACCGGGTTATCGACCAGTGCGGTATCTGACGTTTGAGCAGCCTGCCGATGCTCCACTCTGGCACTGGACAGGATCGCCGCACAACCTGTTCGGATCGGTCCGGATGTTTCGCAGCGATGTCAGTGGCCAGATGCGCGAGTACGTGCTGCAATCGAATGGGTTTCCCATTCTCTTTCAGGCGAACGAGAAAAACGAATACCGGCCAATCCTGTCGATCGGTTCACACGAGCACAACAAAGCGTTTCCGCAGGTCAAAGATGAACCCAAAGCTCTGTTTCTCTGGACCGATCTGAACGGCGACAGCAAGCCACAACCTGACGAGTTTCAACGGCTCCCGGGATCAACGTACCGGGCTGATGTCGGCACAGGCTATCCTCCTTCGCAATCCCTGACGTGGTACATCGAAGGAATTGAACTGAAACCTGCAAAGTTTACAGAGCAGGGAATTCCCGTTTATGACGTGGCAACGGCCAGGCGGCTGCCGATTCCACAGCTTTATTTGCCTGTTGGTCAGCATCTGATGGCGGGACTGGGGGGCAAGTTCAACAGTCCTCGTGACGGTGTCTATGCCAGCGGCCATCATCTGTTTACGGACCGAAACGGCGCGCCCGTCGCCCGGTACCGCAGTAACTGGCCAGCCGTGCATGCGTCATGGAGTTCGACGCCCGGATATACCCCCGGACAGACTGGACGCAGTATTGGCGAACTGTTCTTCGCAGGAATCGTCGAAGCCAATCGTGACCTGGGTCACGTCGTCGCAATGCAGGGCAACTATGGCCAATCGTTCCTGTGGAGTGAGGATGGCTTGTTCGTAACAGCTCTCTTCAAGGATTCTCGACAGAGTCCCAAAGGCTGGGGTGCCAAAGAAGAGTTCGGTGCCGACTGGTCAGACATCACCATGATGAGCGAATGCTTTGGCGGCTGGTTCGGTCGACAGGAGGATGGCACCGTCCGCTATATGTTCGGTCGCAATGGCTGCCATGTCGTCCGCGTCGAGGGGTTACAAGCAGTACGACGTTTCGATGCCGGATCGATCACACTCAAAGGAGAAACAACGACCGGGAAGCCGGCTCCGAAAGTGGATGATCTCCAGCGCGTGCTGCATGTCCCCAATGTGAAAGGCCATTTCCCTCCCTTCAAGATCGACGGTCGTGCCGAAGAATGGGAGGGAACTCCGCGCCGCACCATTAAAGTTGGCGATGATGTCGTGGCACGAGTCGCCGTAGCGCACATGCTTGAGCAACTGTGGATTCTTGCTGAGGTCGACGATCCTTCCCCGTGGAAGAACAACGGAACGGATCCGAAATTGGCGTTCAAGACGGGCGATGCCATCGATCTGTTGCTTGGCCCGGATCGACCTGACCGAACCACTCCGATGAATGGTGACATCCGCGTGCTAATCGCGCCCGGAGAAAAGGGCCCCGTCGTGATGGCCTATCGTCCTGTGAAACCTGATGCGAAGCCCGAAGAGGCATTCAAGTTTGAATCGCCGGTAAAGTCTCACACGTTTGCCTCGGTAGTCCCGGTCAGTGACTCACAAATTGCCTTCAAAGTGACGCCAACCGGCTACACCGTTGAAATCAGACTCAGTTGCGACCACATCGAGCTGAAACATCTTGGCCCTGGTTTACGTATCCGGGGGGACGTCGGAGTCCTCTGGGGGAATGACGGGGGTCTCGCAACGGAACGTCGAGCTTACCTCTTTAACCACAGTCCTGCCGCGAACATCGTCAGCGATACTCCCAGCGAAGCAGAATTGCAGCCTGCGGAATGGGGAACCTGGATCTTTGAGTAACAGCAGAATTCAGACTCATTCAGACAGGGTCCACCCGATTTTGAAAAAGCAGATTGCCTCTCTCTCCTCGCGCTGCCTCTTCAGTGATCTTCGCGCGTTCCCGTTGAACTCCCGCCATCCGTAATCTAGCGGATTCTGTCTGACTCGATTCAAATTTGATGACGGTACCGTCTTGAATCTTGTTCTAATGACGGATTGACTACAGTTCGACCCTTCAATTGATCATTGAGCACATCCGAAACGATGATGGAAGTGGGGCATTCATGGCACGCTCACCTTTGGTTTCTCTGATAGTTTTTAATCTCTTCGTTTGCGCCTCGGGTGTCTGGGCGGCAGCTCGTTTTGAGGCTGAGGATGGTCAACTGGCCATTCGTACCGATGAAAAATCGGAATGGAAAGTTCTGAATCCGTCTGACGTGATTCCTGCACGTTGCCGTTTGAAGACGTCGCCGCTGGGAGCAGTCTGGATCAAATGCGATGACCGAGATCTTTACCTCGGTGCTGATTCCGAAGCCGATCTGGACGTTGGAGCGCGCCAGATCACAGTTGTACGTGGACGGACGCGACTGGTCAGTCAGGCCACTGCAAAGGAAGACTGGCGCTGTACGTCAGGTGACACCATTGTGGTCTGTCACCCCGGCAGCGAATTCGCCCTGGTCGTAGCGGACAAGCAACCGGAATTGAATCTTCTCGTGGGAAACGCTCACGTCCAGCGCGGTAAGAATGATCCCCGTGAACACAGTGCTCCAGATCCCATGGCGGAGGGGATCGAAAAATGGCGGCGGCAGATTCGATCGACAACGGAGGTCCGTCCATCTCAGGGGTTAGGACAGCTTGTCACCAACGATGCTCAATCAGACAGTCCGGTTCGGCTGGATGTTCAGCAATATCATGTGAACGTCGTTCTTAAGCCCCCCGTGGCGCTGGTTCAGATTGATCAGTCATTTTTCAATCCTTACCCGACGCAACAAGAGGGAACTTTTGTCTTCAATCTTCCCAGTGGAGCTTCCGTCAGCCGGTTCGCGATGTATGTCACTCCTGATAGCCTGATTGAAGGGGAGTTGATCGAGCGACGTCGCGCAGCCGAAGTCTACACAACGATTGTGCGGTCGAAACGAGACCCTGCCATTCTGGAACAAATTGGGACCAATCTGTTCCGGATGCGAGTCTTCCCGATCTTTGCACGCGATACGAAACGAATCCTGCTCGACTTTACCGTACCCCTGGTTGTCAACGCGGGACAGTATCGATTTCAGTTGCCGTTAATGTCAGATCAACGTCCGATTCAGAACTTTTCATTGCGTGGCACAATTCATCCGCCGTTCGTCCCCGAATCGATTCGTTCGGCAACGCATCCCGAGATCCAGTTCGCAGACAACAACGGAACAGTCACGTTTCAGTCGATTCAGAACACGATCAAACCACCCTCGTACTTTACTTTGAATTACCAAGCGCCAGCGAACCTCGAACCAACAATCCGCACGTACCGGGAACCAACCGATAATGAACGATTCTTTGCGGTAACAATCCCGAATACGTCACCCGCGCGGGCGCTCCCTGAATCGCCGTGTGATCTTTTGTTGTTGTTGGAAACATCGGGCAATGCAAATCTTTCCAGAGCTCGAAAGCTTGCGCGTACGGTGATCTCAGGCATGAGTCCCGTTGACCGTTTGCAGATCGGGTGTGTTGACGTCAATTATCGACCAATGACAACCGATTGGTGTCGATCGAACGGCCCTGAAGCCGGCCAGGCACTGGAACGACTGCGAGAGCAAATCGCGATGGGGGCCAATGACCTGGCAACTTCACTGCGTCAGGCCCGTACTGTCTTTACCACTTCTCCGGCAGACCGGCGCCGGATCATCGTCTATATCGGAGACGGTCCGTCACAACTACCGACACCGCTGGCTGATCCACAAACTCTACCTGCACAGCAACCTGCTGATGCTCCCTTTTTTGCAATCACATCTTCAGCAAGTCCCTTCCTGTCAGCGGAATCGGTCCGAACGGGCGGCGCTTTGTTCAATGTCGCTGGCATCAATGCAGCGAGTGAAGGCCATGATCTCTTCCAGTGGACGCTGTCTCGATTTCCGTCCCCTCATCTCGTGCGATCTGTAAAAATCGAAGGCGTCGAAAGCGAGGACCTGATCTACGACCGGGTCTGGCCCAGAGGAGGCGAATTACAGATCTCTGGCAAGAGCCCTCCGCAAGATGTACTGCAGATCACGTTGACGACGGATGCGGGCGAGCATCAATTCCATGTCGACTGCCGGGAACGCCAGGACGACGATCTCTTCACAGGACGATTGTGGGCTCAACGCAAGGTGGATTCGCTGTTACTCGATACGGAAATGAAAGTATCGGAACGGGACCCTGCCATTGTTCTTCTCTGTCAGGAATGGAGTCTGATGTCACCACTGACGGCGTTCCTTGTTCTGGAGACCGAACAGGACTACGTGCTCTGGAAGATCGACCGTAAGATCCGCCGACGCTATTGGAAGCCTGCCGGATCCGATATCGCTCGTGTTGATGTCAAACCGCCAAAATCTGTCGCCACGAAGCCTGCTACGTCGAAGCAACTCACTGCAAAACAGGTCGCACGCATCATCGACCAGGCCGAACTGAAGCTGGCGAACGATAACCCTGACGGCGCACAGAACCTGCTGCGGCTTTTGGAAGGGAGTCAGGAACTGACTAATCCCGATGTCGTAGAAGACCTTCAGCAACGCATCAAGGCAAAGCTGTTGTTCAAGCAGCGACTGGCTGAACTGAGTGCCTGGCATCCGCTGATTGACCGCCGCATCGCGGAACCATTTGTTGTACCCAGATCGTTGCTGACTCAATTCTCCTACGGCGGAGTCACTCAGGATTTTCTGAATCGTCATCCACATGCTTTGCGGTTGCTCCGCAAGGTTGATGACTTGATTGGCTCAGTCAACGTCTTCGAATTTGCAATGTTGATCCGTGAGAGAACAGGGCTGCCAGTCGTGGTTGACCGTGTGGCATTGCAAGATGATGGGATCGATTCAGATCTGTCCCTCGACCTGGATCATCTCGGGGGGCTTACTCTTCGATCGTTCCTGAAAGAGGTCCTTGAACCACACGGTTTGCGATGCATACCAGAGCGTCATTTACTGCGGATTACGACGAAGACTCGCGCTGAAGAGAAGTTCATTGCGCATGTCTATCCTGTCGACGATCTGCTGCCAGGTGGACCACTCCCATCACCACATCGATTGGCAAACCCATACTTTGATACCGAAGAGGCGGCTCGAAAGCGAATTGAAGCGAAACTGAAAAAGCCCATTTCCGTCCATGCAGACATTGTCCCTCTTTCAGACGTCTTAAAACAAATCGGTGATAAAATTGACCTTCACGCACGAATTGACGATGCCAGTTTGCGCGACCAAGATCTTTCTGAATTGTCCAACTTGGAAGTGTCGGTGGAACTGCCTAATCTCCCCGCTGGAGTCGTTCTGGAGGAACTGCTGGAACCGATAGGTCTGACAACCATGATCGAAAACGAGTGTTTGAAGATCGTCTCCAAAACAAAGTCGAGCGAGATTCTTGAAACACGTCTCTATTCACTGATGGGATTGGAAGATCGCCCGATACATTTTGAATCTGCCGACCGGCATCCTGGGCGTGGAATGGCAGGCATGGGTGGGTTTGGTGGATTTGGAGGAATGGGTGGGTTCGGCGGCGGAGGGATGGGTGGTCCCGGAATCGGAAATCCAGCGCCGCCTGCGAATGAGAAGCCGCACCTCATGGAATCGTTTGATATCAGTTCTCCCAGCACCGACTTAACCGGCGATCCAGTCGCCGATGTTGACGATGAAACCCCTGCGAATCCGCTGACTCGACTGTGGGAAAGTGGCATCCAGAAAACATTGCAACAAGCAACCACCGGGCATTGGATGGCCGTCGATTTTGAGGGTGGGGCTATGGTGTACGTTCCTTCGTCCCACTCGCTACTGGTTCAACAATCTCAACAAGCGCATTCCGAAATTGCTCAGGTCCTGGATCAGCAGCGTCAATTGATCAGTCCTCGTCAGGCACTGAATAATCCGCTCAGAAATCACGTAGTTTTCGATACAGACCATCTGCAAGACATCCTTGAACAATCGATGAATGCCAAATGGATGTACCTCGATCAGGAAGGGGGCAGTATTACCAGATCCACAAAAGATTCGCTAACAATCCTGCAACCGCAAAGGGTCCACGAAGAGATTGATCGAATCTTCACGCAGATTCGGCGCAGTCGGATTATCTCTGAAACCTCCTCATCACGGACATCCTGGGAAGGGATCGACGACCTGTCGACGATCGATTTCCCCTCAGTGACTCCATTCCCACGCAATTCCGTCATGCCTCGTTCGGAGAAACGCGATGACGAGATGCAATGGCTCGCCAGTCGCAAGGCCGCTGATGGGATCAATCAACGCTGGCGAAGTACTGCGACCCAACCTGCACGCAAGACGGAGTTTCATATCCGCAGACATGCTTCCCGGCTGGAACTGACACTTCCCCATCTGACCTTGAGGTGTGATGGCCCGAATGCCATCGTCGTCCATCCAGGGATGGCCCTGGGTGAAATCAATGACTGGGCCGAAGCTGCTCGCCTGCAGGCCGACTTCGCGCTGCCCTGGTTGCCCCATCGCTCCAATGACGAACTGGCATCGCTGTTTGATATCAGTCGAGTTTCCGAGGATGCCAACCAGGTCACCCTGCATCTTGGATTCCCAGGGACCACGGATTCGTACCTGGAGACGACAATATCCAAGGCCACCGGCCAACCGCTGAAATGGGTCGCCGTCGTCAACAATAAGCCCCAGTTTGAACTGCGATTTGAGCCACGACAGGTTGTTGCCGTCGATCCTCAAGGTGCTGTACTGGAACGTTGGGAGCTTCTGGCCGACGATGCCCCCCAGCCGATACCCGCTCTCAATGAAGGTTGGCAAGCCATCACCCTGGTGACAATTGGTGATCCAACTTCGACTTATACACAGGCTCGGCAGGCTCTCAAGCAGGCAGATGCGGAGACCGCGAGAAAACTGCTGACAGATTCCATTAAGGAACAGCCTCAGCAACCATTGCTCCACTTCTTGCTGGCCTGGGTCGACGAATTCTCGGATCAGAAAAGCCCGGCAAATCTGGAAGCCCGCAAGTCTGCCCTGAGAGTTGTGGCAGCCTCATCGGCCGGGGATCTGATTCGATCAATCACTCGGGCAAACTTTCCATCTCTCGGTGAAAAAGGTTTTGTCGCGATTCTGCAAATGATTCCTGAGGAACACCGTCCAGCACAGGCATTTTTTGCGTTGGCAGAGCACACTCGTGACTCGGGTCACATCGAACAAGCACTCGGGTTCGTCGATCATGCACTGCGGCTGGAAAATCGCCCTGCCGAACGAACAAGAATTCAAATCCTTCAAATCGAACTGCTTCTTCGAAGTCAGCAGCTGCAGCGTGCGATGGAAATTGAAAAGTCATTGACCGATCTGACTGACGACCAATTGATAGAAGTGGCTCGCCTGTTTGCCTTAGCTAAGGCCGACGATGTGACAGACCGGTGCTACAATCAACTGCGACAACGAACGGAACCGAGCGGACTCGCACTGGCATACCTGTTCGAAGATCAGGCCGAACTTTATCCGCATGGAAAACGCCGCTGGGAATTACTCCTGGCCGCTCATGCTGCCGTCCCCAAATCCGAGCGGCATGTTCGTCGATTCATTGATCGCGTCCTTGATGAGGCCAAAGATACAGCAATCATCAACAGTCTGGCTGCTGACCAGAAAGAGAAAAAGGTCCGTTATGAGCTCAAGATGCTCGAAGCCAAACTGGAAAAGGATGAGAAGCGGGTTGCTGATCTTGTAGATGAGATTGAAACGTCCCATGGAATCCAGAGTGATCGCGTTGCTTGGGCCCTGCATAAACTGCAGGCTGCTGACCGTCCTCTACAAATCGTGAACATGCTTGAAGCCCGGATCAAGCGTGGTGAACAACTGGAACCAGTTATGGGACTCATCTTGGCCAAAGCGTATCAGAACCTGGGAAGAGACACGGACGCACAGCGGGCCGCGTCACATCCAGTCCGTTACACCACACAACCGACTTCTGGCCCGAATAATCCACGTCCTGGCTCGGGTAATGGAACAGGATTTTTCAGCGTCAAGTGATTCGATTCCGTGAACTCTTCAGTCAGGCAACAGCGGCTAGTGCGGGTCGCACTTACGGGTCGCGTCGAAACATGGGTTAGACGCTGCAGTTTGATGCCCGCGGGACGCCGCACTTAAACGGAATGTGCTCTAAAATGAAAGCTCATTCACGCGCAATGGCTACGACTCAAAGAGCTGGCAGCAATCATGGAACACCGTCCAACGAACCAGGGAATGACTGGATGATCATGAAGCGTTCGGCACATGTATTGGCAGTTCTTTGGGGCCTGTTTTTCTTAACATCCACATGCCACGCGGCAACTCGTTTTGAAGCGGGGGATGGTCAACTGGCCATTCGTACCGATGAGAATCCAGAATGGAAAGTACTGAATCCATCAGACGTGATTCCTGCACGTTGCCGATTGAAGACATCGGCGCTGGGGGCCGTCTGGATCAAATGCGATGACCGAGATCTCTATCTCGGTGCCAATTCAGAAGCCAACCTGGACGCTGGAGCGCGCCAGATCACAGTGACACGTGGACAGACGCGACTGGTCAGTCGCAGCACCGTGAAGGAAGACTGGCGTTGTACGTCAGGTGACACGCTTGTGGTCTGTCACCCCGGCAGCGAACTCACCTGGTCGCAGCGGACAAGCAGCCGGAATGGAATCTCCTGGTGGGAAACGCTCACGTCCAGCACGGTAGGAATGATCCCCGTGAACAAAGTGCTCCAGACCCCAAGGCGGAGGGGATCGAAAAATGGCAGCAGCAGATTCGATCGATGACTGAACTGCGTCCGGCTCAGGGGTTAGGGCAACTCGTTATTTCGGATGCTCAATCGGACAGTCCAGTTCGTCTGGACGTTCAGCAATATCATGTGAATGTCGTACTCAAGCCCCCCGTGGCACTGGTTCAGATTGATCAATCCTTCTTCAATCCCTACGGATCGCAGGAGGAAGGGACATTCGTCTGCAATCTTCCCAGTGGATCATCCGTCAGCCGATTCGCGATGTACGTCACTCCAGAAAGCCTGATCGAAGGGGAACTGATTGAGCGGAAGCAGGCGGACGAAGTTTCTATGACGATTGTCCTGCCAAAACGCGATCCGGCGATCCTGAAACAAATCGGAGACAACCTGTTCCGGATGAGAGTCTTCCCGATCTTCGCACGCGATACCAAACGGATTTTGCTCGACTACACCGTGCCACTCGTCGCCGCGGAAGGACAGTATCGATTTCAGTTACCTTTAATGTCAGATCGAAAACCGATTCAGAACTTTTCGTTGACTGGTACGATTCATCCTCCATTTACCCCCGACTCAGTCCGGTCGCCATCGCATCCTGAAATTCGATTCACGGTTGATAAGAATCAAACCGTCACGTTTCAGTTGAGTCAAAAAGAGGTCAATCCGCCGCCGTATTTCACATTGAGTTATTCGGCAACCGCGCAGGCAGAACCGACCGTACGAGCCTATCAGGAGCCAACGGACAAGGATCGATTCTTCGTGGTAACGGTACCGGAATCGAAGCGACCTGTGATATCAACGTCAGAGAATCCGTGCGATCTTTTGCTGCTGATCGAAACATCCGGAAATGCGCAGTTGCCGCGGGCTCGACAACTTGCCCGTGCGGTGATTTCCGGGATGAGTCCTAATGATCGACTTCAGATCGGATGCGTGGACGTCAAATTTCGTTCATTAACGACCAACTGGTGCCGTGCAGACAGTCCCGAAGCCAATCAGGCACTGCAGCGATTGAGCGAGCAATTGGCGATCGGGATGAATGACCTTGCCACATCACTACCGCAGGCGCGTGCTGTATTCTCTCCAGCAACAGTCGGTCGGCGCCAGATCATCGTTTATGTCGGCGATGGTCCTTCGCGTGCTCTGCCAAACTTCGTTGATCAGAAAGCCGAGCCAGTTCAAGGGGTCACTGAACCTTTGCTGTTCGCTATTGCGGCGACATCGGATGAGTTCCTGGCTGTGGAGACACGTCGGTCTGGCGGAATCTTGTTTGATCTGAATACATCCCACGCGCGCCATAGTCTCTTTCAATGGTCACTCTCACGTTTCCCGGCACCCATTCTGGTCCGTTCGGTCAAGATCGCAGGAGTTGAGAATCACAATGTGTTCCACGATCACATCTGGCCGATAGGAGGTGAATTGCAGATCACGGGAAAAGCTCCCCCACAGGATGTCCTGCAGATCACCCTGACAGCCGGTACGGCGAAACATACGGAAGAACTCACATTCAATGTTGATTGCCGCACGACTGCTGCTGATGTCTTCACTGGAAGACTTTGGGCTCGGCATAAAGTAGACGCATTGATGCGCAATTCAAACGTGCCAGTCTCCGTGCGAGACCGAGACGTCGTTCAGCTCTGTCAGGAGTGGAGCCTGATGTCGCCTCTGACGGCGTTTCTTGTTCTGGAAACAGAGCAGGACTACGGACGATGGAAGATCGACCGAAAGACTCGAAGACGCTATTGGAAGCCTGTGGGTTCCGAGGTTGCTCGTGTTGACGTTGATCCTCCCAAACAACCCATCAAGCTGAAAAGTTCAATCGACCTCGACCAAGAACGACTTGTCCGAAGGATTGTCAAAGAGATCGAATCGAAGCTTGCCGATCACGACACTGAGAGTGCCATTCAGATTCTTCACCGTCTGGAACATGAAACGGAATCAAATTCAGACGCCCTGCAGAAGGCTCGACAACTTGTCGACACTCAACTCAAGCCAAAGCAACGACTGGTCGAACTTAGCACGTGGCGTCCCTTAGTTGACCGCCGTGTCGCGGAGGTCTTCGTTTCACCCGTACCGCTGCTGACTCGGTTTCCGTATCGGATCGCGGACGATTTTCTGAAACGACATCCACACGCTTATCGGTTGCTGCGCAAAGTTGGCGATTTGCAAGGTGAAACGTCGCTTAGCGACTTTGCGGACTTGATTCAGAAACTAACCGGTCTGCCTGTCTTCGTTGACCGTCAGGCAATTGCAGACGAGGGTATCGACCTCGATGTGTCACTTGATCTGAATCATGTCAAAGGAATGTCTGTCCGCGCCCTGATGAAAAATGTTCTCGAAGAACATGGTTTGAAATTTATCCCGGAACGTCATTTATTACGGATTACTGCAATCAACCGTGACAATGGAAAAATGATTTCATACGTCTATCCGGTTGATGATTTGCTGCCGGGGGGAGCACTTCCGTCGTCACGAAGAATGGCAAATCCGTATTTTGATGCCGAAGAAAAGGCACGACAGCGAATTGAAGCGATATTGAATGAGAGCACCGAAGTCTCTTTTAACCAGAATCCTCTGAATGAAATCCTGAAATATTTTTCTGATTTGCACGGACTTCCAGTGCGGATCGATCATAAAAGTCTGAAGGAGTCGGGTGACGGCAATCCCAATTCAGGGACAGTTGAATTGACGAATGTCCCATTCCGTGTTGCGCTGGATGAAGTTCTGAAACCACTCGATCTGACGGCCGTGATCTGCAATGAATGTCTGAAGGTCACAACTCGCTGGGAAGCAGATAAAACGCTCGAAACGAGAATGTATTCGCTGGTGGGATTGGAAGATCCCCCGAAAGAGGACACGCCTGCTCGCTGGGTCTCGGCATTTAGATATTGTTGGGGCAGAATTACGGTTGGATCGGGCGAATCGTTTGACGTCGGGCCTGCCAATACCGAATCGAACGATCCTTCCGTGCCGGTTGACGACGATGACGATTTCAAGAATTCCCTGGTTCCCGACGAGACTTGGATCTCAAGGACTCAAAATGCTCTGCAGAGCTCGACCACCGGAAAATGGTTCAAACTCGATAGGGAGGGGGGCAGCATAGTTTATGTTGCGGCCTCCCATGCAATCATGGTTCAACAGACGCAACAGGTCCATTCAGACATCTCGAACCTGTTGGAGCAACAGAGGCAAGCGATCAGTCCTCATCGGGTTCTGAATCGTCGACCCAGGAACCCAACATTTACCGAAATGGGATATTTGCAAGACATCGTCGAGCAAAGTACGAATGCCCGTTGGATCAACCGCGATTTTGAAGGAGGGAGTATTACCTGCACCCCGAAAAATGCGATGACGATCCTGCAGACTCAGGATGTCCACGAAGAGATCGATCGAATCTTCACGCAACTACGGCGTAGCCGATTCATCACTGAAACCGCTTCATCACGGACATTCTGGAATGGAATCGATGATCTATCGGCGGCCGATGTCCCGGCGGTGACTCCGCTTCCACGCAATTCGGTCATGCTTCGATCCGAAAAACGGAATGACGAAATGCAGTGGTTGGCCAGTCGCAAGGTCCCTGCCGGTATTAATCAACGCTGGCGAAGCATTGCCACGCAAGCCAGACGGCCAGTTGAATTCCAACTGCGCAAACGCGACTCCCGACTGGAATTGACCCTGCCTGATCGCATCCTGCGCTGCGATGGTCCGAGCGCTGTTGTCGTCTATCCAGGATTGGCCCTCGGTGAAATCAATGACTGGGGCGATGCCGCTCGCCTGCAAGTCGACTTTGCTCTGCCCTGGCTGCCCCATCGATCCAATGATGAACTGGCGGTGTTGTTTGATGTCAGTCGAGTTTCCGAAGATGCCAATCAGATCACCCTTCGTCTCGGATTCCCTGGCTTCACGGACTCGTATCTGGAGATGACCATTTCCAAACCAACGGGGCAACCGACGAAGTGGATCGCGGTCGTCACCAATCAAACTCAATTTGAACTGAAATTTGAGCCACAACGTGTGATGGCCCTTGATGCTCAAGGTACCCTGCTGGAAAGCTGGGAGCTCTTGGCAGACGATGCTCCAAAGCAGATTCCCGCTCTCACTCAAGGCTGGCAAGCCATCACCCTGGTGACAATTGGTGATCCCAATTCCGCTTATATATGGGCTCGACAGGCTCTCAGGCGGGACGATACGCATACCGCGAGAATACTGCTGACCGATGCACTCAAAAAACAACCCCAGCAGCCACTTCTCCATTTTCTGCTGGGCGTCGTCGAAGACGCGTCGTTTCCTAAAACACGGAAAAGTCCAGAACAATGCCGGAACGCCCTGCAAAAAGTTGTTGATTCATCGGCTGACGATCTGATTCGCTTGATCAACTGGTTGAACTTTCCGTGTCTCAAAGAGAAAGACCTTTTCGCCATTTTGAAGTCGATTCCCCAGAAACGCCGTTCAGCCGAGGTGTTTTTCGCAATGGCAGAACAGGCCGGTGACCTGGGAAGCCTTGAGGAAGCCACCAGATTTGTTGAAGAAGCATTGAAACTCGAAAAGCAACCGACCGAACGAACTCGCTACCAGATCTTGCAGATCGAACTTCTGCTCCGCCGACAGCAAGTGCGGCGAGCGACAGAAATCCAGGAAACATTGACCGATCTGACCGATGACCAACTGACCGAACTCGCGAGACTGTTTGCCATCGCAAAGGCCTTCGATGTGACAGACCGTTGCTGCGATCAACTGCGTCAGCGTACAAAAGTGACCGGACTCGAACTTGCACGGCAAATTGAACTTCAGGCAGAGATTTATCCCCCTGGAAGGCGTCGCTGGGAATTACTTGCTGAGGCGTGTGGAGCAATTCCCAAACTCAAGGAACCTGCTCTTCGATACATGTATCAAATCATCAATGAAGCAAAAAATCCTGAGCACGCACGAATCATCAATGGTCTGTTGGCTGTACAAAAGAACGAAACCCTGCGAAATAAAGTGATGCTGCTCGAAGCCAGACTGGAAAAAGACGAGAAGCAGGCGTGTGATCTCATTTGCGAAGTCGAGATGCGTCAGACAATCCCACCTGATCAACTTTTATGGGCACTGCAGAAACTGACCAAAGGGAACCGTCCTGCGGACGTCGTACGAATCGTTGAAACCCGGATCAAGCACGGTGAACAACTGAATACAGACGTCGCCCTCATCCTCGGTCAGGCCTACAGCAGCCTGGGGCGAGATCATGATGCGGAACGTGCGGGAACACACCAGTTCCGGAGTGTCGTACCACCCGTTCCCAATAAACAACGCCCCGCTCCGGCTGCGGGGGGAGGGCAGTTCAGCGTCAAGTGAAATCCGCGGATGTAAAATCAACCACGGATTTCACAGATATCACGGATAATACTGGAGCGGCTAACCCATCTTCTGTCGCGACACGGAAGTGCGGCCATTACTAGCAGGAACCAGCGCAGGATCGGGTGTACGAGTAATGGACCATCAGCCGGAACGCGCTACGGCCTGTTGATTTAATTTGCTTTGGTAGGTTTGCTGGTGATCGTCCGAACCGTGGGCTAGCGCCCAGCGGCTGATGGTCCAACTCGGAATCGACGTGGTTCCGAGCAGATTTCCAGGACGACAGATACTCCAGTTTCAACCCATCAGCCGGTACGCGCTAGCGTCCGGTTCTCTTCGAAAGGCATGCGCATCGACAATCGAAACCGGACGCTAGCGCGTACCGGCTGATAGTCCATTACTCTTCAAACCGTACACCCGAACATGTGCTGGCCACCCTCACGCACTCATGCTGCGCACACAGTACGGTGGGTACGGGAAAACCTGCTTCACGATGCAAAAAACAAATTGAATCAACAGGCCGGCTAGCGTCCGGTTCGCCTTCTCTTTCGCATTAGAAACTGCATCAACTCTCAAAACCTCGCTAGCGTCCAGTTCTCTTTGACCTTCGTTCAGATTCGTCGCGATCCGACCGATGTCTACTCATGAAAAGAAATCAGCCCGGCGTGAACCGGGCTGATTTCAAAAAGTTTCGAATTCTTGCTGACGGATCTACCGGGACTGGTCAACTGCCAATCCCGGCAAGTCCGATCAATCTCAGATCAGTGGCTGGGAGCCTGCATGACGAATCC
>CAXBSB010000125.1:0-23569 GCA_963977965.1 uncultured Schlesneria sp. | reverse complement strand
GGTATCCGAAGGAGTCGCTGCTCCCTGGTGAAGCAATTGCACGCTATCGAAGCGAACTGCTGGCAGACACAGGCAAAGACGTTCTCCCTGTGACATACATGCTGCCGATTTCTGTCGCAGTTGCCAAAATTGATGCGGAATATCGCCTGCTGGACCTGGTCGTTCTCGACGCCCCCCAGTTCCGGCCGCATGTCATCGCAAGAAATTTCTGGCAGGGCTGGAATCACTACGGTCGGCCGACCCTCGTCAGCTTCAACGGACGGGGTTACGACTTGCCGGTTCTCGAACTGGCTGCCTACCGTTATGGATACTCCGTCCCCGCCTGGTTCAACGTGGAAGCCCGGTCGTACGAACAGGCAAGAAATCGATACAACTCAGAAACGCACCTGGATCTGTTCGATCTGATTTCGAATTTCGGGGCGGCACGCTTGAGCGGCGGACTGAATCTGCTGGCAAACCTGATAGGCAAACCGGGCAAAGCGGGGGTCGACGGGTCGCAGGTTCAGGATATGTACGACCGCGGAGAATCCGTGGCCATCAACGACTATTGCCGTTGTGATGTCCTCGACACCTATTTCGTTTTCCTGCGAACGCGAGTTCTTCTCGGCAAGATCACTCTGGAAACCGAGCATGAACTGGTCACGAGCACCAAGAAGTGGCTCGAAGAACAGAGTGCAACGGTACCTGTGTACGCCCATTACTTGTCGCATTGGGGAGACTGGAAGCCCCCCGTGGAATAATGGCCGAAACCGCCGACCGAAGGTCTCCCCTGCATTTCCATGAAATCCTGGTATTGGCAGAACGATGTGGGGCAGAACGATAAAGAATCATGATTCTGGTTTCTTCAATCATTCTGCCCTTCATCGTTCTGCCCAGCTTCTTCTTTAGAAACGCAGAGAGCGTGGAGGCGAAAGCTGTAGTAGTCTTCTCAAGCCTTTTGCTCAGCGATCTCCGCGCCCTGTGCGTTTCCATTCTTCCTGAAATCGGGTTCCGCCGTTCGCTCGTGGTCCGAGCTTCTTTTCCGAGAGTGGTCATTGCTGCTAAAATCGATCGTCTCCGTATTGGTGCAGCATTCGCAAACCTGTCCGACGTTGGAAATGTGACTTAGCTTCTTATGGGTTACCGCAGTCTTCAGGAATGTGTCCAAGATCTCGAGCGGCATCGGCATCTGGTTCGAATCGAAGCCGAGATTGATCCGAATCTGGAGGCTGCTGAGATTCAGCGCCGGGTCTACGCTGCTGGCGGCCCCGCACTTCTCTTCACAAACGTGAAGGGATGCCGTTTTCCGATGGTCTCGAATCTGTTCGGAACCATCGAACGAACTCGATTCCTTTTTCGAGATTCCCTGGAAGCGGTGCGTCGCCTGGTCGAACTGAAAATCGATCCCGGTGAACTCGCCAAGCATCCGCTACGTTACCTGGGACTCCCTCGAACTCTGTGGTCCATGTGGATTCGCCGGGCACGTACTGGTCCGGTGATGGAGTGTGAAACGACCCTCGACCAGTTACCTCAACTGAAGAGCTGGCCTAGAGACGGCGGAGCGTTCATCACGTTGCCGCAGGTCTATACGGAACACCCCGACCACCCCGGCTTCAAGAATTCGAACCTGGGAATGTACCGGGTCCAGTTGAACGGCAACGATTACGTTCCCAACCGCGAAGTTGGGCTGCATTACCAGATTCATCGCAGTATCGGCGTTCATCATGCAGCGGCGATTCGTCGAGGCGAGAAATTACCCGTCAATATTTTCGTAGGCGGGCCGCCCGCGTTAACGCTGTCTGCGGTGATGCCCTTGCCGGAAGGATTATCGGAACTGCTGTTCGCTGCCGCGCTGGGACGACGGCCGGTCCGAATGGTCGTTCCAAGAACAAGCCGCGGTCAGCGAGGTTTACCAATTTACGCAGATGCTGACTTTTGCATTTCAGGGACGATCGATCCCAGCCGGACGAAACTCGAAGGACCGTTTGGCGATCACCTGGGCTATTACAGCCTGCAGCATCAATTTCCCTTTCTGGAAGTTGAGCATGTCTACCATCGGCGGGATGCGATCTGGCCGTTCACGGTTGTTGGACGTCCTCCGCAGGAAGACACGTCATTCGGAGAGATCATTCATGAAATCACGGGACCAATCATTCCAACCGTGATTGCCGGGGTCAAAGCCATCCATGCTGTCGATGCTGCCGGAGTCCACCCGTTACTGCTGGCTATTGGCAGTGAACGCTATGTTCCGTACGCAGCCAAACGGTCACCTCAAGAACTGCTGACAACGGCCAACGCGATCCTGGGGCAAGGGCAGTTGTCGCTGGCAAAGTACCTGCTGATTGTCGCAGGCGAGGACAACCCGGAACTGGATATCCACGACATCCCTGCCTTTCTGAGGCATCTACTGGAGCGAGTCGACTGGCAAAGCGATCTGCACTTCCAGACTCGGACGACAATCGACACACTCGATTACTCAGGCAGTGGATTCAATCAAGGGTCAAAACTCGTGATTGCAGCGGCGGGTCCCAAACGCCGGAATCTCGGGACAGAGATTCCAGGCAACTGGCGTTTTCCTGATGGCTGCCAGAACGCTCGAGTCGCCTTGCCGGGAATCATTGTCGTTGAGAACCACTCCAGAACGACCACCGAAATTGCAAAGGACCTCAGTCACGGCTCGATCGGTAACCTGAATGAGCACGGGTTTCCGATGATTGTGCTTGTCGACGACAGTGAATTCGCAGCCAGGACCTTAAATAATCTGCTGTGGGTCATCTTCACTCGTTCGAATCCCGCCGCAGACATTGACGGCGCAGGTGCGTTCATCGACCAGAAACATTGGGGTTGCACCGGCCCGCTCGTCATTGACGCACGAATCAAACCTCATCACGCACCCCCATTGATTGAAGACCCGGCTGTAACTCGACGCGTCGACGAACTGGCTGCACGCGGCGGACCGCTGCACGGGGTCTTCTAAACTCATGCTTCGATCACTCGTTTCGCATGGATTGGGAGACGGTCGGGAGACCCGCAGGGCGGGAATTGAAGTTACGTGTGTTGTCCAGCGAGCTTGAAGGAAGTTGGGCCAACCCCGCGAAGTTGGTCCCACACAACTTCGATCTCGCGGCCAATTTGTAGACGGCCCCGGAGTGTCGAAAATAACCTCGATCAATTTCAACAATGATCGGATCAGGATTTCGGCCGAGTCGGTGATTACTCCCCGCTGTCTTTGTCGTCCTCGTCCCCTTCATCACCCGCGAACTGCCGTGCTGTGTCGTAGAGTCGCACTGCTTCCACCACCTCTTCGGGAGTGTCGGCATGCCACATCGTTATGCTTGATTCGCCATCAACAATCTTGCACAACAACATGATGTGATCGACGGGACAGATCCATGTCGGTGCAGCGAACAACTCGACGACTTCGGCTTCAGGCTTGGCGTCACCGAACACGGGTTGCCAGTAGGATCCGAGGCAATTGCCGTACAAGTAGTAGATAAACTCCTGTTTTTGATATTCCGGTTTGGGACCGTCATCAATGGATGCGTCCGTATCTTCGAGTTCATCGTAGTCTTCACAATCATCATCTTCACAATCATCATCACCATCGTCGTCGTCCTGGTCGAACTCATCACTATCGGCAATGTATGTGCGATCGCCTTCAGGTTCATTGTTCTGGACCTTGACTACCTGTCCTGCATCGTTGTCCCAGATGTATCGGCCAGCCTCGAGATCGTCAGCCAATTTCGTCAGGAAGTCGCCGAAGCTGACTCCGAGTATCGAAACGGGACCTCGATAATTGATGAAATCAAAAACCTGGCCCACGGCTCCTTTTTTCGTTGGATGCAGGTCAACGCAAATTGGGTTGCCGCTGCCGTTATCTGTGATTGGGATCCATTTGAGATCCCAGCCGACTCGGCGGATCCGGGGATCGCAATTCACGAAGTCCGAATCGATTACGTATCCCTCTTCGACAAACTTCTCGCGCATCTTCCAATTCTTAATAATTTCATCCAGCGAGAGAAGGTGACCTGTCGGGTGTGTTCTTATCCACTGAGGATCGCCGTTATGAATCAGGTATGATTCGCGCAGGCTATCCGGAAACGTGAGTCCAATTTCCTGCTCAGTGGCATTAATCTCTTCAAGCGATGCGCCCGGCCTCCATTGCAAGTCGGGCTTTACAGATTCAGGGACATGAGATTCGTACCAGTCGCGAATTCGCTTCCATGTGTACTCGATGTCCGAACTGCTCATCATCAACCTCTGAAATGAAGAATCGCGAACGCCAGATCCAAAGATTTGGAAAACGCGAATGCGTATTGTAGCAGTGGCTCCGACCTTTTAAAACGACGGAACATTCTATTCAGTGAACTCCCACATGGAAATTGCGACGAAAAGGTAGGGCCGCACTTCGAATCAGACCCATGACGCATCAACACTGATCGACGCCCCCGCAGTGACTCGCAGGGGTGACGCAGCCAAAGGAAGTTATGAATTCAATAAGGTCTGCCAGGAGTGCTCGACATGGCAAACAAGCGGCGAGTTATTGGTGGGCTCGGTGGAACGGTTGAAGTACTGCCTCGATACGCCGGACGGCTGACCAAAACTGAAGAGACGAGGTTCAAGCAGGATTCGTCTGAGTCATTCTGTGTCGGCATACTCTGGAAATGTTTACCACAGAGGACACGGAGGGTCACTGAGAATTACAGACGGAATCGCAGTGACGTTTGTACAAAATGCGATGCGAAGATCATCGTTCTCCTCCATGCATTCCCATCTCTGAATTCCCCTCAGTGTTCTCTGTGGTAGAACTTCTTGATTTGCGTGGCGGGCGGGCATCCAAGATGAACGATTATTCGGCATAGAATATTGCCAGCCAGATCGTTGGCTCATTCGGTGTTGTCCATTCGACCCGATGACGACGATGCGCCGGAATATTCACAAAGTCGCCCGGCTTCAGTTCGATAACTTCGTCTTCGAATCGAAGTCGCGCGGCTCCCTTGAGTACGATCACCCATTCGTGCTCGCTCTGGTCATACCAGAAGCCGTCAGGTGAGGCTTGGCCCTGGGAGACAATTCTTTCAATTCGTACGTTGGCAGAATCAACCAGCGTCGAAAAAACTTCGGCCGGCAGTTCGGCAGGAAGATCGGTGAAGACATTGGTGCAGGCATCTCTGTCCTCTGACATGGACATGTCCTCAGAAAAACCTCGCTCGTCGTCTACAGAATTCGCAAGCCCTTTGGCAGGGATTCTCCAAAGATCAGGGCCTGGTCTTCAGATTCCAGACTTCCAACCTCGCGGATCAGTTGGCGATATCGCTTCGGGGCTGACACCTTGTCCATCCAGGCTTCGACGCTGTTGGCTGTACTGCCATCGATGTCACGGTAGCGGTCACCGGTTTTTCGGCTGAGTTGCATCAAGGCAAATGTGGCTAATGATTCCGTGGATGCCGTTTGCATCAGGCCAATCAGCCAGCGAGTCACAATATCGGGAGCAATCACTCCGTTCAGCGGGCCATAGACCAGACGCCGTGCACCGACACGCCCCAGAGCCCAGTATGCCGCCGAATGTAATTGTGCGTATCGATCACGTCGCAGGATGTCGAGTAACAGGTCGCCGATTTCGTGCTTCAGCGACAGTGGCAACAGTTCACATGCTCCGAGAAGTCGCAGGATCTCGGCAGATTCATGAAGGTTGCTACCGAAGTCGCTTCCTTTGCCTCCACCTGTCTGACGAAGGCTGAGACGAACAGAACCCGTGAGTGGATTGGCGAGAGCCAGTTGCTGACCCGCCGTCAGTCCACCAGCAATCCTGCGCCAGAGAATCAATGACTCTGCTCGACAGGCCGGTGTTGGAAAGGCCTGCTTTCCATGCAGCAGTTTCCATGTCTCGGCCACTCGCCAGTCATCCACCGCCAGTCCGTAACCGGGGCGAAGTGAGAATCCGGCCAGGTTCAACCAGCGGGCTTCATGCTGAGCACTCACCCGGCGTCCCGGTTCGACTTCAATCAGCGATTCCCAGAGTTGACGCAGCAATGTCGTCGGCCATTCGTCGCGATTCATTCCCAGTGCTTCGGTCAGTCGCTTCATCAGCGATGCCGGATCGGCACGGCGAGGTGTAAAGGTCTCAACGATGACACTGCGTGCAGACTGACGGACCGCATCGTCGAAAACGCCCTGCCGCTCGGCGATCGCTTCGTGAGCGGCGATGTCGGTATGAGTCGCCGAACGGACATCGAACAGAAGTTTCCAGGATCGCTTGCCACCAGCTTCCGTACACCACAGATCGAGAGTTCCGATTTCCGTCAGCTTTGCCTTCAAGATGACGGAGACCGTATCCGCCTCTTTCGATTTACCCGTTTTCAGGACAGTGCGGATTGGTGGCAGGGACTTGATCTGCTCAGGATCAACTTCAATCAACTCTCCAGGCTTGTCAGTCAATCGCGTGCTGGAGACATACAAAGGGAACTCGATGGGCTGCGAGACGAGCAATTGAAACTGTTGTTGTGTCAGATCGACTTCGTGACCGGGTTCGATCCCTGCAGGAAGCAGGCACAAGGCTCGATGTGTCGCATCAGACGGAGCGTCGATGCCGATGTAGTAGGTTCTTGCGAGTCCAGCAGAGATTCGGACACCTTCACCTCGGCGTACCATGCCGTAGTAAGCCGCGCCGCGTGCGACGGCCAGATCGAGGCGTTCGTTTTCCAGGACAATTGGCGTCCACGTCGGATCATCCTTGCGGAACCATTGTTGCAGCACCGTGATCAGCCGCTGCTGCAGCAGCGGCGATGCGAAGACACCTCCGTTGAACAGAACAATATCCGGCCTCGCAGGGTCGATCGATGATGCAGTCCCAGCCTGATCTTCCATCGCGACGTATCGATGCGCCGTCAAAAACTGAGCGAGATATTTGGTGATCGCAGGATCCGGGGCATACGGCAGACCAAACTCCTGAAAGCCCGATTGCGAAGTCGTCGGCCTGGCGTCGAGCGGCACATCGGGAAAGAAGCCGTCTATCAGCACTGACTGAATCTCGTCCCGTGTGACGGACACCTGCAAGCCGCCACCGATGAGTCGCGAACCGCTTCCCGGCAAAGTCAGCGTCCATTTTTCGGGGGCGTCGGCGCCCATCAGAACTTCTTTCAATTGGCGACAACTTCGGACAAGCACACTCCATTGTCGCGGCTCGAGTCGCCCATCTCCTTTCAGTCGCCGCTCCAGAAAATGAGCCAGCGCCAGGTCGAAGTTGTCACCTCCAAGGATCAGATGATCTCCGACGGCGACGCGATGGAACTGCACCATCCCATCGCTCCCCTTGCGGACTCGAATCAAGGTGAAGTCCGTTGTTCCGCCACCCACATCGCAGACCAGAATCTTTTGGCCGGGCGAGACCTGCTGATCCCATGTTTGCGCGTGCTTATCGATCCATGCATAAAACGCGGCCTGCGGTTCTTCGATCAGCACGACTCGATTGAGCCCGGCTTGTCGAGCCGCTTTGATCGTCAGTTCGCGAGCGACTTCGTCGAACGATGCTGGAAGTGTCAGCACGAAATCCTGATCGGCCAGTGGATGCTCGGGGAACTTCGCGTCCCAGGCTTCGCGGTACTGTTGAAGATAGCGAGCACTGACGGTGACCGGCGACAGTCGTTCGACATCTTCTGCCCCCTGCCAGGGGAGCAGGTCGGCTGTTCGATCAACTCCGTTGTGACAGAGCCATGATTTGGCAGATCCGATCATGCGGCCGGGTACCTGGGTCCCATGATCCCTCGCGAAATGTCCGACGAAATATCCTCCGTCCGATTTCTGCCATGGCATTTGAATCGAGCCAACAGGAAACTCACCCGCGGCTGGCTGATAATGAAATGAAGGGAGCGTGTCGCGAGCTTCAATCTGGCCGGGAGCGACGACCTGAGGGACGGCAAACGTATGAATCTGTCGTGGAATCTCGGCTGAATCCACATATGCCATCGCAGAATTGGTAGTTCCCAGATCGAGTCCAACAACGAATCGACTGAGGTCTGGTGAATCTGAACTGATCATCGTGCGTCAATTGTCCTGGCGCGGTTATTGAGGAATGCGGTCTTCATTTGGTGGGCTTCAAAGCACCATAGGTGCAACGGTCTTGGAGCATAGGTGTCAGTCCCTTTGGAGGGCATTCATTACAGAAATCGCATAATGTAATTTTCGGTTTGTTCGGCCATGGTTTTTGGCCCAACGGCCCAACGGGCCAGAAGTTCACCCAGCCAGGGCCCTTCGGCCCTGGAATCGATGCCACCTATAACTTCATAAGGCCTGAAGGGCCGTTCCTTTCGATGAGTCGTTCGCTCCGCCAACCAACGCCAAATTTTCTGACTGTTTCTCGCCGCTCCAACAGAGTTTCTCGCCACAAATCGAAAATCCCTGACGGCGGCTGTACTATACGACCTTTCCCCTGAACTCATCAAAGCACTGGCTCAACCTTTGTGAGGATCTCCATGCACGTTTCGATCCGTTCGTTCCTGATCATTGCCCTGTTTGCATCCAGTGGGTTTGCCCAGGACGTCAAAGTCCGTGGAACCATTCTTGACTCGGACACAGGAAAGCCAGTAGCGGCCCGGATTTACATTCAGGGGGCGGACGGGAAATGGTACTTCCCCAAGTCCGACGATGCGACCGGTACCGCGTTCGAATACAAGCGACAGGCCGGGACCAGCAGTATTGAACAGCACGTGACTCTGTCGGCCCATCCGTTCGTTGTCGACCTGCCGCCGGGGAAGTACACATTCCTTGTCGAACGAGGAAAGGAATATCTGCCGTTCGAAAAGGTCATTGAGATCTCTAAATCTCAAGAATCAATCCAGATCCCGATCCGGCGCTGGACAAACATGGTCAGCCACGGCTGGTACTCAGGCGATGTCCACGCACATCGCCCGCTGGCTGAAATGCCAAATTTGGTGATGGCCGAAGACTTGAACGTTGCGATGCCACTGTCACATTGGGTGACAGCATCAGAAACCAGCCCTGTCAGCGGAAATCGAGTGAAAGATCCCGCGCCCAAGGCGGAATGGATCCCGGTCGACGCAACTCATGGAATCTATCCACTGAATACCGAATACGAGGTTTTTACGGTCGGGGGCAAGTCGCACACGTTGGGTGCAGTTCTGATCTGTGGTCAGAAGTCGGTGATTGATCAAGGGGTTCCCCCAGTCCGACGGATTGCAGAACGAGCTCATGCGGAAGGGGCATTTCTCGATCTGGAAAAGCATTCGTGGGCCTGGTCGCCAATGATCGTGCCGCTGATGAAAGTTGATTTGTTTGAACTCGCAAACAATCACTGCTGGCGTACTCAATTCGGCTTTCCAGCATGGACCGTCGATGCCGCACCGAAATCGATGAACCTGGAGATGACCGACAAAGGGTTTACGGAGTGGGGATGGATCGATTTCGGTCTGAAGAGTTACTACGCCTATTTGAACTGCGGCTTCCGCATGATGCCATCGGCAGGAACGGGAGCCGGTGTCCATCCCGTTCCGTTCGGGTTCGGTCGTGTTTACGTCCACGTTCCGGGTGACTTCACCTATGAGAAGTGGCGCACAAACTTGCTGGCAGGTCGCAGTTTTGTGACTACGGGACCATTGATGCGAATGACATTCAATGACGCTGATGCTGGTGAAACGTTTCGAGTCACGGGGGATTCCACCACGGTGAAGGTAAGCGGAGTTATTGAATCCGTATCGAAACTGGGCCGAGTAGAAATTCTGCGTGACGGTGACGTTGTCTGGACCGGTAGTTTCGTGGACTTGAAACCGCGCGATGGCGTCTATTCCGTCAAGATCAACCAAGAAATCTCGTTTGAGCGATCAGGCTGGATGGTTGTACGATGTTTTGAGTCGCACGAAGACAAGCGAGTCAGGTTTGCTCACACAGCACCAGTCTTTGTCGAGATCCCGAACAAGCCAGCAATCCCCAGAAAGTTCGAGGTCGAGCACTTCGTCGATCGGATTGAAAAGGAACTCGCCCGCCACAAGGGTGTTTTGAACGCCGACACGATTGATGAATACAACGAAGCGCTGCAGATCTATCGCAGATTGTTGCCAATTTCTCGCTGAACTTATTCTGCACGCCGCGTGATGCCAGATTTCTTAATTGAGACCCGGGAAAACGAGATTGAATAATCGGTCCACAAGTTCCCTGCGAACAATCACACTCGTTCTGGGAAGCTCTACGCTCTTATCACTGATGTTCTGGGGGCCGCTGTGGTACGGATACGGGTTTGTGGGTGGTGACCTTTATTCGTACTTTTTTCCTCAAAAGGCTTTTCTGGCGGATCGCCTTCACGCCGGGGAGTTTCCGCTTTGGAATAACCTGACGGGGTTTGGTTACCCGGTTCTCGGGGAAAGCCAGACCGGGGCCGCGTATCCCCCCTATCTGCTTGCGTATTATTTCCTGGAACCCAACACAGCGTACAACCTGCAGCACCTGTTGCACTATTTTCTATGCTTTGCGGGAGTCTGGCTGTACTGTCAGCGAATTGGAATGCGAACCAGCGGGGCGATGTTGGCTGCCATCGTTTTTACCTACGGATGGTTTCCTCCGCGTGCCTGTCTGGAATGGGCCATCGTGACAGGGGCCTGGCTCCCGGTCGCACTGTGGATGGCGGAGTCGTACTTGCAGACAGGCTGGTGGCGGTATGTGATTGGCCTGAGCCTGGTCCTGGGCCTGCAACTTCTTCCCGGTCACTTTCATCTGGCGTTTATCACTCAACTGGTCGTACTGGGATATGGAGCGTGGCGAATCTTTTTCACCGGAACATGTGGCGGAGCGTCAACGGCCGACGTGTCTCGGGCGCGGCTTCAACAAAGCTCGACTTTGACTGCCGCAATTGCTGCAGGGTTCCTGATCGGAGCGGTCCAACTTTTTCCCGCGTGGGAACTGAAGACTCGCAGCAGTCGAGCGACCGTCGGAACTGATCACGATCCGTCGTACGGCCATCTTCCGCCGCTTTATCTTTCGCAAATCTGCATGCCCTGGAACTGGTATAGTCCGGCCGCGATTCAGGGAGAAGAAGGCCTTCGAACACTGTCGGAATTTGGAGCTCCCTGGCACTGGTTTGGACCTCATCATGAACTCGATCAAGCTCTGATGAAGTCGCGGACGGGAGGTCTGGCATCTGTTTCCACGAACAAAGTGGAAGCACATTTGTACTGCGGATTGATCCCGCTGTGTCTCGCCTGCTGGTGGCTGCTTGGAAGTTTTCGTCGCACGGGAATCGCTGTTGAAGCAAAGCCCGTTGGCATTCAGGCCCGAAAGCCAGTCACTGATCAGCTACAGGTACAGGTGTTTGGTTTGTCGAGACGCGCCGAAGCATGCTTCTGGACTGTCGCTGCAATCCTCGGTGTGATCTATGCCACAGGATTGCTCTTGCCGATCGCCCGGTACATTCCCGGTTTCAATTTTTTTCGCGGCCCGGGCCGATATGGGATCGTGACGACGTTCGCTGCGGCACTTCTGGCGGGGCGTGGATTTGGCAAGCTGGTCGAGACTTTCAGCGGGATGGGACGGATCTCGCTCGTGACCTGCGTTCTCTGGTCAACGGTCGGCGATCTGTGGCTCGTTTCTCGAATGGTGACATATGCGACCATGGTCCCGCGTCCGGCGATCACTCTGCGCGATCAGAGTCCTGTTCGTAAACTGTTGCTGGAACAAACCGAGTCGCCACGCCTGTACGCGCCGATGCAGAATCTGGGAAATCTGTTGGGGGTCTCGTGCCTGCCCGTTTATCTTGGCATTGCTCCTGTTGAATATGGTGACCCCAAATTCGCTGGCGAGGGGATGCCTAAGGGTGACGTGAACTCTCGCCCGAATATCGCCAATCCAGACCTGCTGAACTGGCTGAAACAATCCGGCGTCACGCTTATCCTCAGTGAAACTCGACTGGACCATTCGTCGTGGGGCGTGTTGTTAGTCTGGGAAGGACATGACCTGATGTTGAATACGGCAATGGGTCGACCAGAGCCATTGTTCCTATACAAGTTCTCAAACTGCGCTGGTCGAGCTTCGATCAGCACAACAGACGGAACGGAGAATTCTGTCAGAGTTCCCATTCAGTCAGCAGCAAATCGGATTTCGATTCCGGTTGAATCCGCGGGAGGGACGCTTGTTCTTCGGGACCTCAACTATCCCGGGTGGCGTGCGCAGATCGATGGTCAAGCAGTTGCCGCTGTTGCGACGAGTCACTTCCGCGAGGTGCAGATTCCTGCGGGAAAACACACTGTAGCATGGGTCTACCGCCCAGTCAGTTTCTGGCTCGGGCTGGGAGTCAGTCTTTTGACTCTATTTGTCCTGGCAACGATCGGCCACTTCCGGTTCTGGGGTGGTTGGTGTGTTTTTAAACGTCACTAAATCGCATCCCATTTAAGTGTGGCCACACGCGTTAATTATAGTGCAGCGTCTTACCGGGGCTCGCAGTGAACCTCAATTGCACGTTCGACGACTCGATCGTCGAAGTCCTCCTTCGTGCTCTTCGTGTGCTTCGTGGTAGATCACTCGTCTTCGCAGGAATTTGTTCACCACGAAGCACACGAAGAGCACGAAAGGGGGAGTGCGGCGCTGGATGCGTGCCACCCCCCCGGCTGCAATAGACTCATCAGCCGGTACGCGCTAGTGCGGCCCACACTCAATCTGCGAGCTTACTCTTTCTATCGCGCCAGTCGCTTTTCAATTCCTTGACATGTTTGACAAGGAAGTTGAATAAGTGCAGTTCGGTTTTGAGGTTCTTCCCAATTAAATCGGTACCGCCAAGCTTGGTGTCGTACGGTTGCAGATACATCATGTCATACCCCTCTTTTTTCGGGGCGAGGATGTCGTGAATCTTCTTGGCCGCCGCCGCGTCTGCCGCGTTCTTTGACCCGTATCCAATCATGACAGGACCTTTCAACCCTCGAATCACGCCATAGGCTTTGTTCGTGGGAAGACCCGGTGCATTTTCTTCGGGTGACAGCAGTGCTAGAGCCCGAACATCCTGTCCTCGGGGAGTTGATTGAGCGGGCGTCGGAGCATCGTCGTAGGGAAGTTTGCTCCAGTCGATTTCGGTGAAGACGACCGCTGCTGGTGCGCTGGTGCCTGCGGCGACAATACCGAGCTTGTTCATGTTCAATTGTTTGTTCTGGTGTTCGTCGTAGATGAATTTCTTGACGGCATCCAGATCGAGGATCATCCCTGCATAATCTTTCGCCTTGAACGGACCTTCGTGCTTTTTCCCCCCGACAATGCTCTCGCCATGCCAACGCAAATCGACGGTGATGACGGCAAATTCGACTTTCTGAAGCTGTTCTGCAAATGCCTTCCAGACAAGTCGATTGCCACTTTTACTAGGCAGCAGAATCACGACCGGCGCATCCTGTCCAGCTGTTGACTTGAAGTAAGTCATCTTGATTTCGACGCCGTCTTTGGTGACGACGGAAGTGTCATGGCTCGATGGCTTTGCGGGGGCCTGACCTCGGGCCGGGCTCGTTGCCAGCGAACAGATCATCAAGGCAGCCAACGGAACGAGCGAGCCTGCAAGGGAACGAGCAAGTGGTAACCAGCGCGCGGGCGACAAGATCGGTCGCATAGGATTCCTCCAGATGTCGATCAGCAAGCGAGAATTTACGCGGTGTGGCGTCAATGCAATAGCTTCGCACGAGGATTGACGTCGTGTCGAGCCACTGTCAGTGTAGAGCGACAGAAATCGTCGGTCAATTCGACGCAGGTTCTGGCTGCGTAGTTTTGGTGGACTTGTTCGTTGACGACTGTTACTCCGAAACCTGGTTCCATGGAGTGACCAATTCCCTGAAACTGGATCTGGCATCTTTTTCGAGGTCATTCGAGTTGAATTCTGGCGTAGTTTCACCAGGGCTGTTCGTCACTGGCACGGATACTGCCGTGGGGAAAACTCATGTTGCAGTGCAAATTCTGCGAGAACTGGCTGCCCTTGGCATCAAAGCAGGTGCGTACAAACCGGTCTGCTCGGGGGCGAACCAGGGACCGGACAACGAGGTCACATGGGACGATGTGGAGAGGCTGCGGGGAGCATTGAGCGACACATGGACTGTCGACCAAGTCTCACCGCAACGGTTCATGGCTCCTGTGGCTCCACCTCTAGCCGCTCGTCTGGAGGGGCGTGAAGTCGATTTCCAGAAGGCGGTTCAGGGGGCTCGCTGGTGGGACGGACGTGTCGACCTGCTGGTGGTCGAAGGAGCCGGGGGGCTGTTGGCTCCGGTTTCCGCCAGTGAATTTGTCGCAGATCTGGCCAGGGAAATCGGGTTTCCGTTGGTGATTGTCGCCCGCTGTGGTTTGGGAACGATCAATCACACATTACTGACGATCGAAGCAGCAAAACATCGAGGATTAACGGTTGCAGGGATTATCCTGAACCAAAGTCATCCGAACGATGACTACTCGCTGGCAGAATCAAATGCCGCCGAAATCGAATCGCGCGGAGGCTGTCCGGTTCTGGGAGTTCTGAAATGGGGAGTGTCGGACGGTTTGCAACGGCACGGATGTCCCGTCACAATCGCATGGACGGAATTGGCTCGAACATATTCAGTCGCGACTGGGTAGAACACCGTCTCTTCGATGGTATTTACGCCTAACAGCCCGTTGAAAAGGGGGACAGACCCTTTGGAGGGCAGTCGATTTATTTTGGAATGCGCATTCCCGGAGAGGGTCTGACCCCTTTTTCCTCGGGCTGCTGAGTGTTTCTTTTTGTCAGGCAGGTGAGTGTATGGCGACGGAAGTCAGTTGTGGGCAATGCCAGGGCCGGCTGCTCGTAGAAACGTTAGGAGTTGTTGTCGCATGCCCTCATTGCGGGACTCACCTATCGATTCCTGCACCGGCTTCGGAACCCGCACCTGTATCACCTGAACCTGTCCCCACACCAACGGTTCCTGCCGCACCGGTGGAAGCGGCCAGCCAGCCAGAAATGATTCCGCAATCGGCAGGGGCTCAGACCAGTCCGATCCCGGCTGTTCCCGATGATCCAAGCGTATTCTCGGGCAGTGCCGACGATTTCAGTGCCAATCCAGGTCAGATCGGCTGGCACAGCGCCCCCAACCTGTTCCTCTCCAGTGATGCGGGACAAGGGGCTCCACAAACGGAAACAACGATTGAACAGCAGCCGTCAACGCCACAGCCTTTGTTTACTTCACCATTGATGGAGCGTGATGATTCCGCTGCACCGACTGCTGCCATGGAACAAACGGTGACGTTTGCCGAAGCTCCGCTCGAGATCGCTGCGACGCCTGCACCTGAAATCCAATTCGACCCTTCCGCCTCGCAGCCACTGGTGTTTGGGACTTTCGCTGCAGACCGCAGTTCCAATGAAGCGACGGTGATGATGCCACCGGTGTCGACGCCTCCTGTTTTTGAGGCGGCACCTGCAGTGTTCAGTGCCGCCCCACCAACACCCTTATTGGGAGCGGCACCAGAGCCAGCAAATGTTCCTGCGCCTGCGGTCTTTAGCGCCGCGCCGGCGGTTTTCGGTGCGGCACCTGCGTCGACGACTCCTGCGGCTCCCGTCTTCGCTGCTGCAGCACCAAGTGCTCCAAACACAGTGACGTTTGGCGCGGCTCCCGCATCTGCTGCACCAGTACCCGCGCCGGTTAGGCCGTCAGAGCCGTCACAAAGTGCAGATCCACTTCCAACTCGATCCGTCTCCGAGGACGCAGCCGAGTTCGCGGCCAACGAACTTGAGGCTCGCCAGAAATTCCTGTTGATACTCTTGATTGTGGTCGGAAGCTATGCCAGTGCAGTTACGATCGTTCTGGTGTACATGTTAATTTTCGGCAGGATCAGTGCGTTGGAAAGTTTGCCCGACCTGAGGCCCCCCACCAACAAGAACGGGGACATCAGTTGGCAGTACAATCCCCCTACGAACAATCTTCCGTCAGGGCATGTTCTGTCACTGGGGGATTCCCAGCGTTTCGGCAGCGTACGAGTAACACCCGTCAAGGTGACTCGCGGGCCGTTGAAGTTCGAACACTACACTGGCCAGGCGGGCGCCGCTCGCGATGCCTCTGAACCTGTCCTGAAGCTCTGGGTGAAGTTCGAGAATGTTTCGCGCGACCAGACGTTTATCCCACTCGATCCCTGGGTGCTCTTCACCCGGCGCTCGATCGATATGGGGCGCGTCATTCAGGCAAATGGATTTCTTTCACTGGACGCGAGTCGCAAGGATCCCAAAGCCGAGCGGTTCTATTTCTTCGATATGCCAATTCACAGCGAATTTCGCATCATCGGCCAGAATCTGAATCGCGAATTGCGACCGGGTGACTCCGTAGAGACGTTTATCCCCTCGGAAGAGGACGCACGGAAGCTATCAGGATCGCTGGTCTGGCGATTTCAATTTCGCAAAGGATACAACCGGCAGTCGGAACGGGGCGTCACAACGCTGGTCGACGTCCGATTCAACAGCAGCGACATCAAAGACGAACGAAGCTGAGCGAACCAGAGATTCCACCTGTCCATTGAAAGTCGCAGCATGAGTCCATTTCGACGCGAAGACATTCTGAACCGACTGCGGGCTAAAGTTGCCGCAGGACAGCCGATCATCGGCGGAGGCGCAGGGACCGGCTTGTCCGCCAAGCTGGAAGAAACAGGCGGCATCGACCTTATCGTCATCTACAATTCAGGACGATTTCGCATGGCGGGCCGTGGCTCGCTGGCAGGGATGATGCCATACGGCGATGCCAATGCCATCGTCATGGACATGGCCCGCGAAGTGTTGCCCGTCGCAACAAAAACCCCCGTGCTGGCAGGAGTCTGCGGTACTGATCCGTTTCGTCTGATGCCGTTATTTCTCAAAGAAGTTCAGAGTGCAGGTTTTTCTGGTGTGCAGAACTTTCCGACCGTTGGACTGTTCGATGGGAACTTCCGGGTGAATCTCGAAGAAACCGGCATGGGTTATGGATTAGAAGTCGACATGATTCGCATGGCCGGTGAACTCGGCCTGCTGACGACTCCTTACTGTTTCAACGATGATGAAGCAGCCGCCATGGCCGCGGCCGGTGCGGACATCCTGATTCCACACATGGGCCTGACAACGAAAGGGATGATTGGCGCTTCAACCGCAGTGACGCTGGAAGAATCGGCTCGCCGATGCCAGTCGATGCATGATGCCGCCAAACGCATTAAGCCGGATATTCTGGTTCTTTGCCATGGCGGACCGATTGCGGAACCTGAAGACGCCCAGTACATCCTCGATCACACCGAAGGAATCGTGGGATTCTACGGTGCCAGTTCCATGGAACGATTACCGGTTGAGCCTGCCATTTCGAATCGAATCCGGGAATTCGCCGGGATCCGCTTTCGTAAGTAATTTCACCTGTGGAGTCGCGTAAGTTGCCGTTGGGGAATAGTGCGTGTCGCACTTCCGCGTCGCGTCAAAACTTGGGTTATTAGACGCTGCCGTTTGAAGCCCGCGGAACGCCACACTTAACCGGAATGCGCTCTAATGGTTGCTCCCCATCGGAACGCTGCTTACACTGCTTCACGCTGAATTTGATTCTCACCTGCCTGAATCCTTCCTCGAAAGCGCTCCTGGAGTTCTGCATGTCGCTGCCAACCCCTGCCGAAGCGAAAGGTCTGACGTCGACTCAATGGCTGATTTGCGTCATTGCCTCGATTGGCTTTGCCTTCGACATTTACGAATTGCTGATGCTCCCCTTGATCCTGCGTCCCGCCCTGCTGGAATTGACAGGGTTTCAACCGGGGACGCCTGAATTTCAGATGTGGGTTGGTCGACTCTTTTACATCCCTGCGTTTGCAGGTGGCTTGTTCGGACTGCTGGGGGGATACCTGACTGACCGCCTGGGTCGCCGTCGAGTGCTGACCTGGAGCATCCTGCTGTACGCGTTCTCTGCATTTGCGGCTGGATATTCCACGAACATCTGGATGCTGCTATTTCTGCGCTGTACCACGTTCATTGGGGTCTGCATCGAATTCGTGGCCGCTGTCGCGTGGCTGGCGGAACTCTTTCCGAACCCCCATCAACGTGAAAATGTGTTGGGTTACACGCAGGCCTTTTCGTCCATCGGCGGACTGCTCGTTGCAATCGCGTTTGAGCTTTCAAGCACTTACGGTGGCCAGTGGTTTTCCATTGTGGTGCCGGGATTCATGGCAAGTCTGGGGGCAATTGCTCCCGAGAATCAGCATGCCGCATGGCGCTACACGCTGATGTCCGGTCTGCTTCCCGCAATTCCTTTGATCCTGATTCGTCCGTTCCTGCCCGAATCGCCAGCTTGGGAACAGAAGCGACTCGCCGGAACGTTGCGTCGACCCAGTATCGCCGAACTGTTCTCGCCCCAGTTGCGTAAGACGACGATCGTCACGGCTTTGATGTTTGCCTGCAGCTACGGAGCTGCATTCGGTGCAATCCAGCAATTGCCACAGATCGTCCCTGGACTGGCGGACGTGAAAGCAACGGTTGCTGCCGAAATTGAAAAGCTTGAGCTTCCCAAAGATGAAGCCGCCGCCAAGAAAAAGAAGATGGGCAAGACTCGCGAGATCGAGGGAAAAGTCGCATCTCAATACACGAAAATGCAGGAAATCGGCGGGTTGCTGGGGCGGTTTCTGTTGGCGGTGTTTGCCGTTCGAATTGCCAGCCGCCAAAAGCTGCTGCGAATCTTCCAGGTTCCCGGCCTGCTGTTGATGCCCGCCATTTTCGCACTGTTCCTGACGATCGAGAACCGGACGTTCTTCGTGGTCAACCTGGAGTGGATTCTGCTTGGCAAGCTGCCGGTAACAACAATGTCGATTGGCGTCTTGATTGCAGGATTGTTTACGGTGGCTCAATTCAGCTTCTGGGGTAATTACCTGCCACAAGTTTATCCCGTTCACCTGCGAGGAACGGGAGAAAGCTTTGCGGCCAACATCGGTGGCCGAATGCTGGGAACATCGTTTGCCTGGGTCACCGCAACGATCGCGGGGCTGGATATCACACCAGGAGGTTCCCCTCCCATGAAGTTCGCGTACACAGCCGCCGGGGTTGCCTTGTTCGTCTATATCTGCGGTGTGGGATTGAGCTTCTTGCTGCCAGAACCGACACCTGAAACAAATGCGGAGTAATCGCGATTGGCGAGGTTCTCTACAGGCGCAATTCAAAACGGCGAAGCAGCCTTCCAATGTTGCCCCGAACTAATTGAGGGATCACGCCGACATGATTGAGGAACTGCGGAAGGCCATCCTGGAATTGCTGGACGGACGTGATCTCGACGTCGATTCGATGCGGGCCGCCGTCGGGGCGATCATGGATGGCCGGTCGACCGAAGTTGAAATTGCTTCGCTGTTGACGGCACTACGGTGTCGTGGTGAGACCGTTGATGAACTGGTCGGGGCTGCTCAGGCGATGCGGGAGCGGGCGACACTGATTCCGTGTCAGACCGAAAACTTGCTCGACACGTGCGGCACCGGCGGCGATGCCTTGCACACGTTCAACATCAGCACTGCCGCGGCACTTGTGGCTGCGGCCGCGGGGCAACCGGTGGCCAAGCATGGTAACCGCAGTGTTTCCAGCAGCAGTGGTTCGGCGGATGTTCTGGAAGCTCTGGGGGTCAACCTGCAGTTGTCGCCGGCTCAAGTTGCTGACTCCGTCGATACCGTGGGAATCGGTTTCTGCTTCGCTCCGCTGCTGCATCAGGCGATGAAGTATGCCGCCCCGGTACGAAAGCAACTGGGGTTCCGCACGATCTTCAATATGCTGGGCCCACTGACGAATCCCGCCCGGGCCGCGTTTCAGATCGTGGGGGCCAGCCGGACCGCGGCTGCTGAAAAACTGGCGAAGGCATTGCACCAGCTTCAAGCGAACCGGGCTCTGGTTGTTTGCGGCAACGATGAACTGGACGAAGTCAGCCTGTGGGGCGAGACAACCGTCTTCGAAGTATCGGCCAATGGTGTCCAGAAACACATCTGGACTGTGGCCACGATGGGTTTACCGACCTGCCGTGTCGAGGATTTGAAAGTCACAAATGCCGCCGAAAGCGCGGCTGTGATTCGTCGAGTTCTGTCGGGTGAGCATGGACCTGCTCGCGATATCGTGGTGGCAAATGCGGGTGCAGGCTTGCTGGCGGCAAACCGAGCCTCCACAATCGAGGAAGGGGTTGTGCTGGCGTGTGCTGCGATCGATCAAGGGCGGGCCGCTCAACTGTGCGATCGATTGATTGAATTCACTCGACCAAAAAGCTGACAGACAACCAGTCGACGAGCGCAGCTCGAGGGAACAATTCCGACGTGCCGAAGAAACAGGCCAAGAACAAACTGCGAGTCGACTTTCGCAAGAATCGCAATAACACTGCGAGGCGGAATGACATCACCCGCGCTGTCGAGTCTGAGGGGCTCGATGTGGATGGTCTGGACCGAAGTCAGCGAGTTTCCGGTAAGGGAGACCTGACCCGTAAACGCACGATCGTCGGAGCACATGTCGAGGGCGAGAATATCGTCATCGATGTCGATGAGTCCGAGTGCCGACGCGGCCGAGTGCTGTCAGCCATCGGATCCACTCAATGCACCGTACAGGCAGACCCAGGCCAACCCGAGGCAGGACAGCGATTTGAATGCACGGTCCGACGAGTCGTCTGCACCGTGGCTCGTGAAGCACGCAACGCCGTCGTAGCGGGAGATCATGTGCTGTTTCGCCCGACTGACAGCGAGCGAGGTGTCATCGAACGTGTGGAGCCTCGACAGGGAGTACTCGCACGGGGGCACAATTACAAGCAGCACATTCTGGTATCTAACATTTCACAGGTCGCCATCATCGCGTCTGCAAACGATCCGCCACTGAAACCGGCTCTCATCGACCGGTTCATCGTCAGCGCTGCCAAGGGACTCGTTTCGCCGCTGATTGTCGTCAACAAATGTGACCTCGTGGATCTGGCAGACTTGCAACCGCTGATTGGCCAGTACGCTCGAATGGGGTACCCCGTGATTCCCACCAGCGTCGTGACTGGCCTGGGGATTTCACGGTTACGTCGGCAATTGCAGGAACATCAGACAGTATTCACGGGGCAGAGCGGTGTTGGGAAATCATCGCTGCTCAATCACCTGCAACCGGGTCTGTCGTTACGTGTGGGGGACGTCAGTCATGTCACTCAGAAAGGGCGACACACCACGCGATATTCCGAGTTGCGTGAATTGAACTCGGGCGGCTGGGTCGTTGATACACCTGGCATCCGACAACTGGAACTGTGGGACGTTCAACCGGTCGAGGTAGAAGGCTTCTTCGTCGAATTCCTGCCGTTTGTCCCTCGCTGCAAGTTTCCGGACTGCCTGCATATGTACGAGGATGGTTGTGCCGTACGCCTGGCGTTAAAGCATGACATGATTTCGCCGACGCGGTACGAAAGCTACCTGCGAATGATCGTCGGCGATGATTAGCCGGTGTCACACTTCCTGGTCGCGTCGGAATATGGTTGAGAAGCACAAATTGAATTGGATACGCTCAGTGTCGGGCAGCAAGCATAGAGACCGCCACGTGTAACAATGGCGGTCTCCGCGTTTCCTTACAGCTTCATTTTGGCTTGCCAAAGTGCTTGTCGGCGTAGTCGAGGAAGATTCCCCAGTCTTCGCGGTCCATGGAGTGCTTGCCGGGGCGAATGAAGTATCCAAGCTTGCTGTCGAGAAGCACGCGCGACGCGGGACGTTCCTTCACTTCCAATCCGGTGGTGCCGAGGAGCGCATAGACGGGGGCGGCTCCCTTCAGCATTTCAAACTGGCCGTCGGGATTCGCCCATTGATCTTCAACGGCATTGCTGTAAAGCACAGGCCGGGGAGCACAGAGCGCCAACAGGCAGTGCTGATCGAACGGAAGCTTGTCAGGAGTCTCGTTAAACAACACAAAGTTGTCGCAGAACCAGTGTGGAAACACCGTATTGATCCGCCGGATCGTTTCGACATCCTTGCGATCAATCGCGACTCGACTTGGAGCAGTCCCACCGCATCCCGCCTGATGAGGAATCGCCAGTGCAATCCGGTCGTCCATCGCTGCGGCCAGAAGCGTCGTCTTTCCATTGCGAGAGTGTCCGACAGCAGCAATCCGCTTGACATCGATCGCGCTGGAATGCTTTTCAATCAGAAAATCAATCACGCGATGATAGCCCCAGGCCCACGCGGAAATCGCTCCGGCATCGCTGGGGCCGGGTGATGTCTGGCCGGGTTTATAGAAAGCGGGTTCGATGCCGTCACTGAAATCGGCCGTATCGGGATCAATGTCACCACTGTAGAAGTTGGCAAGGGCATAGCCTCGGTCCACGATCAGGTCCAGATTCCATGTCTCAGCCTGTGTTCCCCGTCCCTTCTCGGTCGCGTGTTCGTTTTCAGACCCAGCGCAGGATTTGTAGACCCAGGTTTCAGGAATATGGATCTTGGGATGTTTCGCCAGAGCATGATTTCCGCAGAAGTTCATGCCAACGAATACGGGAACCGGCCCGGATTTCTTGTTGGGAAGCACAAGCAGGACGTGCAGTCGCTGCTTCAGATCCGGGGCAAAAAATGCCAACCGGCTTTCACTGAGCGTCGCCTTGCCGTCCAGAAACGTCGGGTCTGTAAACAGAACTTCTTCGACAATCCACTTCCCTGGCTTGGACGGAAGGTAACCATACATGTAATGCTGAAACAACGCCTGCAATTCCGGTTTACGTCGGGCATTCCAGTCTGCAGCAGTCGTGACTCGTGTCCCATCCAGCATCACCAGCGGATCTGGAAGTTCGGGCCGCGAAGGGAGAGACTTAAAGTCAGGAAACTCAGCCGACAAACACAGGGAAGATGCCGCCAGCAAGACCAGCGTTGCAGGAATCAGAGACTTCAACATGGAGCGACTCCAGGGAACAATGATTTTGAAAACCGTTGGTGCGCTGTGCACGGTATCCAACTTTGTCTCGTCCGCCAAGGTCCACTGAACCTGAGATTCATCGAGTCAATTTGTAAAGGCACCGCCCTCTTCACTCTGTCCGGATCCGTGTCATCCGTGGTCAAAAATCAATCCTCGACGCTCTCCGCAGCGATTTTCGTGTAGACCTCTTTCGCCTTGTCATAAGCGGCCTTTGCCGCAGCCCGTTCCTTCTCGCGGATGCGGCCGACTTTGGAGTTCCAGCAGACGTCCACAGCCTTGGCACACCAGTCCGCACTCTTGCGACTCGCTCGAATTGGCTTGTTATCGATTTCGACAAACACCGGGTTCGTATGGCAGGACGGCAAAACTCGCAGTGCCACCCAACTGGATTGTTTCAACTCCACATCAAATTCCAGCTTTTGAATCGATCCATCCGCTGGGATCGCCTTGGTCTGGACTGGCTTGCCATTCACGATCACTTCCACAGGGACTGTGCGAGTCTCACCGATCCGGCTGCGCTCCAGATGCCAGTAGGGCTTTTCGTCCAGTCGACGCGATCGAATCGAGTTCGTCACAGCATCCGGATGTTCAGCCAGCAATGCAGCCGCGTCACAGCTCACTTTAACTTTTCCCGGTTGCTTCAGTGGCAGATGGCTCGGCTTGGCCGAAGGAAGGCTTTCACCAACCGCCAGGCCATTAACGGCGAAGTCGAAGAGATGGCTGAGTCCATCGCCGCAATAGCTGCGACCGGCT
>CAXBSB010000124.1:0-23607 GCA_963977965.1 uncultured Schlesneria sp. | reverse complement strand
CGTTCTTCGATCCGGGGGTCGAAGCTTCGCTCCGACCCCCGGCTACGATCTGCGACGCCTTCAGCGTCGTATGACAGCCATCCTCGTCGAGTGTAAATCTGGCGACCGCAAATCAAACGCTGCCAAAATCGTTACCCGCGTTGGGTGCCACTGACAGCGGCTTGGAGCTGCCAGCGGTTTGGGAGACTACACCTACAACTGCTAAACGATCACGTGCAGAGGTCCCGAATTCGAATTTCTTTGTCAAGAAAACACAAGGAAAACAGCCGAGTACACTGGCGGCTCAAGGCAGCCGCCAGTGCCACCCGAGCTCTGACAATTGCTCCGGTTACTGCTCAACCATTACGTGTTCTTCACGGGTCACTACCTGTGCTGTTTCCCGCCCCCTCGTCGACATGGTTCGCCTTGATGCCACAGACCCCCGACTGACAACGTCCGGTCAATCGCAGTCGGTTGCGAGCGAACAGCACATATCCAACATCCATGATCTGCGAAATGATCGGCAGGCGAGTCACCGCGACCAGTGGGCCGAAGCCGACTGCCGTGTACAGGCGACGGAAGACTTCAACACCTTCAATCCACGTTCCGTCTGGCAGCCGACCGTGGATCCGCTGCATCAATTCATCGTACGTCTTGCCGACATTCAGCAGGTGGAACGAAGGATCTGCGATGTTCGTAAATCGAATCTTTCCTCGGGAATCCTTCCGCCGCAGCATGTTGATTTCACGCAGGCAGAGCGGACAGTCGCCGTCGTAAAAGACTTCGACATCGTGGCCGGTCACTGTTTGGCAAGTTTGAGTTTTCATGCAGGAATTGTAGCGAACCTGGCAACTCAACAACGACCACGGAGTTCTCATTCTGCCAATAGCGCGGAACATTTTTCACCTCAGTTCGCATCTGGTCGTTTCAGAAACAGGTTCATCCGCGGTACGATTCGTTTCTCTCCTGACTTCCATCGATTCCCACTCGGAAAATCATCATGCCAGGCACTACTTTTCGATCCGCCATCGCTCCAGCGTTGATTCTTGTTTTCACGCTCAGCAACTTTTCCGTGCCCGCCTCAGTCGCGGCGGAAGGCTCAGCCGACGATGGAAAACTGCGGATCATCGTCTTTGGTGCTCATCCGGACGATGCGGAGTTCAAGGCCGGGGGGACAGCAGCGAAATGGGCCAAGCTGGGTCATCACGTCAAGCTTTGTTCGGTCACGAACGGCGATATCGGACATTGGCAAATGGCGGGCGGACCGCTGGCCATCCGACGTGCTGCGGAATCGGCCCAGGTCGCAAAGAAACTGGGGGTCACATCACAGGTCCTCGACATCCACGACGGAGAACTGGAACCGACTCTGGAAAACCGACGATTGATTACCAGAGTCATTCGAGAATGGAAGGCCGATATCGTGATCTCTCATCGCCCTTGGGACTATCACCCCGATCACCGATATGTCGGCGTCCTGGTCCAGGACGCAGCGTTCATGGTCACGGTTCCCTTCTTTTGCCCGGACACTCCGCCGCTGAAGAAGAACCCTGTTTTCATGTATTCCAGCGACGGGTTTCAAAAGCCCTATCCTTTCAAACCGGACGTCGCGGTTTCTGTGGATGATGTATTCGATTTGAAGGTCGAAGCACTTCACGAACTGGAATCGCAGGTCTATGAAGGGGGAGCCAGCGGCAGTGAAGAATTTGTTCGAACAGTTCCCCCGGCAGCCGACGTTGCGGGCCGCAAGGCATGGCTCAAGCAGCGGTGGCAGGCACGTCAGTCCGCTGAAGCGGACCGATATCGCAGCGAAGTTATCCGCTGGTATGGGGAAGAAGCTGGCAAGTCCGTCAAATACGCCGAAACATTCGAACTCTGTGAATACGGCCGCCGTCCCAACGATGCAGAATTGAAAAAACTCTTCCCATTCTTTCCAGCAAAGTGAAGACGCTGCTGCGCCTTTCAGATTGTTGCCGAAAGACGGAGGAACCTGGATGACAACGCACGACTCGCCGGGACCTATGGATCTCGTAATGACCGCCGGCGCCACGGTTGCCAGCGGTGCGTTCGTTGGAGCGTCGACGAACGCCATTAACGGAGTCGTCAGTCCGCACTACTTTCGGCAGATCATGCAATGGGAAGGTGTCGCGGATATCTGGAAGGCGGCGATTGCCCAGGGGATTTTCGAGGGACTGATTGTCGGCATGCTGGCCGCGTTTGTCTTTACACTGGTGGTCGGAATCGCTTCACGTGCCCGCTGTCCATTTCAGACGGCTCTCAGGCACCTGATTCCGATGATCGGTGGAGTTTATTGCTGCTGGATTGCGGGCGGTCTGATTGCCATGGGATTGGCGACACTCAGTCCTGAATTCTACGTGCGAACATTCATCGGTGTGCCAGAGCAATATGTCCCGAGGCTGTGTTACGCCTGGGTTGGCGGCTCGATCTGGGGAGCACAGTTCGGTGGATTGATCGCGGTTACCATTGGCTCAATCGTATTTGCCAACAATTGGCAGTTGCTCGCAAAATCTACCGACGGAGCGTGAGGCAGGACGGACGCCTGCTTTGTTCAGATTTCTCTCTTCAGATCAAGCTCTTCAGATCACACAGCAATCTACTTTTTGCCTTCAACGATGTTGATCTTCCCTGCACAGAATCGGCAGGCGACCCGAATGCCGACGTACTTCCGCGCGAACCTCAATTCCTGCTCGCAGTGCGGGCACTTGGAATAGACATCAGACTGGGCCAGTGAAGGGAGGGTCGGATCGAGGCGGAAGTCGGCCGTGCAGAACTTGCACTGGACGCGTTGCCCCAGATACTTCTTGTTAACCTTCAACTCTTGTGAGCATTTGGGGCAACTCACAAACATTCCGATCGGTTCAATCTCGACCATGGCATCGAGCTCTTGCAAAGGAATAAATGCTGGAATCTCTACGCTGTCTCTTTCAAGCTCCGCATTCAAGAGAGCACGACATTCGCGACAATGAATCATGTTCGGCGGCATATCCTCGCCGCATTGAGGACAGGGTCCGCCAGGCCAGGCAGGCATATCGACTTCCGTTTCCAGTTCTCGGGTTCAAACGACTCTCGTCTTTCGCATCATCTTATCCACGGATTCGGCGATCGTCACGAGACACGACGTCAATTTTGACAGTAATCGTGCCAGTACGACTCACATCATGAGTTCCGAGAGACTGGGCAGAATGATGTGGGGCAGAACGATGAAGAATCGGATTCCCCTGTTTTCTATCGTTCTGCCCCACATCGTTCTGCACCACTCAATAAACAGGCGACCGCCAGACTGTGACGAGTGCAATCACTGATGACGGTCATTGTCGCCCCCGGCTTCATTCAGCGCATGACTCCAGCCCAGCGGTGGCAGTGGTTCCCGTTGATCCCCCGTTCGCAGCCAGCATCCCGGCTCACCCGTAATCACGCCGATGTGACTGATCGGAGTCGAATTGTTCCACGTCGCGAGAAGCCTGCGCCCATCATCTGAAGAAACAGTGAAGATCAACTCAAAGTCCTCGCCGTCCGACAGGGCGTGCTGCAGCGGACTTTTACTGTCGTTTGCATCAATAGCTGCCTGACTGATCGGGATCGCTCCCGCTTCCAGAACCGCTCCTACGTGACTCATCTTTAACAGATGGTGAAGGTCTGCAGCCAGACCGTCGCTGACGTCAATCATCGCGCGTACATTGACCATTCTGGTCAATGCCTGCGCCTCAAGAACACGCGGTTCGAATGTCAGATGGTGTCCGCTGATGCTCCCTCCCAGCGTGCCAGTGACGAAGATCCAGTCGCCCGGCTTCGCACCACTACGAGTGATCGAATGCGGCCCCCACGGTTCACCGACAACAGCCACGTTGATAACAAGTGGACCGTGCCAGCTGTTCGTGTCTCCACCTGCCAGGACGACTTGATGCCGGTCCGCCAGTTCCAGCAGTCCTACATGAATATCACGAGCAAATCCGACGCCCTGCTCAATCGGCAGTGCTACAGATACAAACGCCGCTGTCGGGCGACCACCCATCGCCGCAATGTCACTCAAGTTGACCGCAAGGGCTTTACGGCCAACCAGTGCTGGTGTGGCAGGGGGAAAGGTGAAATCGACCCCTTCCATCAGCATATCGGTAGCCACCAGCCAGTCTTTACCAGCGTCACTCTGCAAGACCGCCGCGTCGTCTCCGATCCCGAGTTTGACTGGACCGCAATCCACAACGCGAGATCTGATCCAGTCAATCAAAGCAAACTCAGGACGTTCCACGAAACGATTCCAAGAGAATCTGGGACAGTGATTCCAGGCTGAGACAACGCCAGTTCAGGAGCCACTGTATCAACGTTTCAATAAAAAAACCGCCCGGCATCGCGTGAGATGCCGGGCGGTTTGATTTTCGAAGCTGTAAGGATTTCAGTTCGGACCTTGAGCAATTCGAGGAGTCAGAGTCACTGCCAGATAGCCGTAGCGGGTTTCCTGACCACGGATCACGAAGAACTTCATCGAGACCTGGCCATCGGTCAGTTGAGGCTGCTGCTGATTCAGAATCCAGCTCATGTTATCCGAGGACAGGGTTTCCCACTTGTCGAGGCCGACAAGGATGTCACCTTTCTGGATACCGTTTGCTGCGGCTGGCCCATCGGCTCGCACTTCAGTGACTCGCATCCCGCCGCGATACTTGGGACCAACCAGAGCTTTCTGCGAAGCCGGCAACTGCGACACCTTCACACCAAGCTGCTGCCAGTAACGATCGTCTTCGACAGTGCTGGGGCTCTTAGGAGCGATGGCGATTTCGGGAGTAATCGAAACTCGGCCACCGGTGTAAGCTGCCAGGGCGAGTTGTACTGATTCCACCTTATCATTTCGCTTAACGCTGATTTCAATCTTGTCGCCGACCGGACGGCCCAGGAAAGCTCGTTCCCAGTCTACGGCATCGGTCACTTCCAGATGTCCCGCCTTCACGATCACGTCACCAGCCTTCAGGCCAGCAGTGGCTGCGGGGCTTTCGGGATGAACTCCATCCACCACCAGCATCCGGCTGGTCCCGGACTTCACGTCCTTGGTGATCAGGCCGTGGTAGGTGCGGTCGAGTTGCTCAACACTCATCAGTCGAGCGATTGCCTTGCGGGCATCGTCGATGGGGATGGCAAAACCGATCTTGTTCGAACCCGCTCGGATCGCGACGTTGATTCCGATCACTTCGCCCAGCAGATTAATGAGCGGCCCACCGCTGTTGCCGGGATTGATCGCGGCATCGGTCTGGATCAGGTTGCGGTAGAATTGAGTGTCGTTCGCTTCGACGTCACGTGAGAGTGAGCTGATATAGCCCACCGTCACCGTGCTCTGGTATCCGAATGCGTTACCGATGGCGATGACTTTTTCGCACAGCATCAGGTCGGCGGAGACACCGCAGGGCATCACCTTGAGCGGATGAAGCGGATCAACCTTGATCAGAGCAAGGTCATTTTCACGATCGACGCTGATTCGGCGAGCGACATAGCTGCTCTTGTCAGGGAAATCGACACGAATGGTGTCGACGTCGGCGATCACGTGGTAGTTGGTGACCATATATCCGCGTTCGTCAACGACGATGCCGGTCCCCATCCCGTTCACTTTGCGACCCTTTTCGGAGGTTGCAAAGACGTTGTTCTGGGAATTCGATGCGGCGGTCTTCTCGGTGTGAATGTTTCCCACCGATGGTAGCGCCTTGCGTACCGCACAGACCTCCAGCGTTTCCCGCTCAGAGGCTTGTACTGTCATGACTCCTGTAAACAGGATCAAGACGCTCCACATTCTTATGCACTGTGTCATGGGGAACTCGTGGGCCGCTCTGGTTCGATCAAAGGGTGTACGGACTTCGCGTTTGCCACATTCCTTCGCTGTCGCGGAGAGAATCCATCCAAGCTCCGGTAGCCTTTGGATCGTCGATTCGGTGTGAGCCCCTTGAAACGGGTCGCCGGGGTGGTGCACATTTTACCCAACCCAACTTTTTGAAAGCCTGGGTAACTTTGACCGGTCGCAGGGGAGCAAGTTTCTCAATTTCTGGACGAAACCGGACATTCCCTGATGTCGCACCAGCCGAGGCGTCTCGACAGTAAAAAATTCCGTCAATGACGACGACGCCGCTCCCCGTGAGGCGGGTGTTTCCGTAATCTTTGCCGCCGGGAAACCGGTCAGCTTGTTACAATCTCAATCGCCCCCCTCGAATTCTGTAAACTCGGAACTGCCTCATCGAAAGTGAAATTGTGTCGCGACGACTGAAGTTGGAACAAATGTTGGCCGCAGAGCCGGATGATCCTTTTCTGAATTATGCCTACGCGCTCGAACTCGTGAAGGAAGACCCCGCTGCCGGACTGAATCGTCTGGCCGAAATGAACGACCGGTTTCCCGATCACGTCCCCGCATTTTTCCGGCGTGGCCAGCTTCTGGCCGAGATGGGAGACACCGCGGGAGCACAACAAGTATTAAGGTCAGGCATCCAGACGGCCCGACGCCTGGGTGATGACCACGCCGCTGCGGAAATGAATGAACTGATGGAATCGCTGTAGACAACACATCGCCGCCAGTTGATGCGTTGTCGATTTTCCAGCAGAATCACGCCGACCGAAGCTGCGCAGTCGCGTGAACCGCGTTGTCGATCGCATCCTTCCCCAGGGGGATACAGCCCGGTTGTTCGCATTGCAGGCCGGCCGCGTGGTTGGCCCAGGCAATCGCCTCGGGCCAGTCACTGCCCAGGCAGCGTTGAAACGCCAGACTGGCGATGAACTGGTCACCGGCTCCGAGCGGATCGACCAGCTTTCGACACGTTGAAGCCAGTTCTGCGGGAACGGAATCGTGTGGGGCAGTTGTCCATGCCAGACCACCTGCCCCCCGTTTTTCAATCACCACTTCCGCCTGCTTGACGTGTGGACCAAGTTCGTGTCTGCCACCGGCAATTGCTGCCGCAGGAAAAGGGAGGGGCGTCTTCAGGATCGGATCGATCAGGATGGGAATATCCAGTTCCCCCAGTCGCTGCATCAGTTCGACCGTGACCACTCCTTTTCCATGATCGGCCACAATCAGCACCTGCGGCCGGAACTGTTCAATCGACTCCAGGAAATGGTCAATGTCTTCGCACGCAGGGCAACTCGTCTGATCCTGGTCAACTCGCGGACCTGACAGCCGGCCGCTGCACCAGAAGCGAGTCTTTCGGGTCGTCATTCCGTCCGCCAGACGCCAGCCGATTTCCAGATTCGCCTGAGGGATCTGCTGCCAATCGTTTCGTCCGACCAATCCCAGCAGCAGGACCTGACATCCCAGACCGTGCAGCATGGCAGCGACATTCCCGGCACCGCCCAGGCGACAACGAGATTGTTCCATCAGAAAAACCGGCCACGGACCTTCCTGACAGATTCGCTCGCACCGGCAATCGACATCAATATCAAGCATAATATCTCCGATGACAGCCACACGCGGAGATTGCCAGGGAATACTGAGTGTCGATAAACTATTTCTGTCGGCATTGACATAGGAAGTCGCTGTAGCGATCCCGTCTAATCGCTCATGACTTAAGATCCAGTCGTTTTGAAGCATCTGAAAATCACTCCTTCGCACCGATGAGGACTCATCCATGATTCGCAGCGTCCTGATCATCACTCTTGTCGTGAACGCCGCGATTGCAGTCGCACAGGAAACACCCTCGACAGCCCCCGCTGTGGAGCCGGCTGTGTTGCAGGCTGCAGAAGAAAAATACGCATCCGAAGTCGGCAAGGCCGAAGCAGCCCTGGCAAAAGTCAAACGCGAAGCCGCAGCCCTCCGCCTGAAAGCCTATAAAGATCGCCTGGCCGAAATCACCAAAAGCGGCGATTTCAACAAAGCCCTGACATTCAAAGCCCGCATCGACCAACTGGAGGCAGAGCCAGAAAGTGCTTCAGCCAAACCTCCCAAAAAGCCCCGCCCGAAAGACACGGTCAAATTTGCTGGGCATACGTATGCCTTGATCAAAGAGCCCGCAACCTGGCATGTGGCAAAACAGCGTTGCGAGGAGATGGGGGGGCATTTGGTGTGCATTGAAACTTCAAACGAAGAGCTCTTCGTAAAGTCGTTGTGCGGACAATTAACAACATGGGTTGGAGCATCAGACGAAGAAACGGAGGGAACTTGGCTGTGGGTACACAAGAGTTCACCAGTCAAAATCGCGATGCAAATCGACAATGCTGGTGCCGCTGATCACCATTTGGCTCTCTTTACGGGACTATGGCACGACGGTCCCGCTGGCAGCAAATACGCCTACATCTGTGAATGGGAGAATTGAGCCACATCGTTTACGCGTTTGTCAGAAACAAAAGGCCGCGTGTGAACCCGAATCAAACTGCGGAATTCGACGGCTCTCACTCGCAAATTCACATAACGCGAGAGTCGCTCCTTCGCATGTCGATTGAAATGCATCATCACAGTATATTCGGCCATTCGGTACGATTCTCGGCGCAACGTGGCGAAGTGTCGTCAACGTAGATCTGTAGATATCCACATCACAATGGACCATTGCGATCGGCAAATCTCTAGTAATGTCAGATTCAGGGAATACCCCCTTTGTCAGAATCACGTTTTTCAAATCTGAGAGATTCCGACATACGTCTTCGAATGAAGTGTTTCCAAAGTCCCCACATCGGTGATGATTGTCGAGTTCGCACGTATTCGGCATACCTTCGAAAGTATCAAATCCATAGAACATACGATCTGGATGATTCTCCGCCAAATAGCGGAGTGACCCTCCTTTCCATACTCCCACTTCGATGATAATGCCGGACGGTGATTGAGAAATGAATCGACTCATGTTCTGAAGTCTGCCATCTGAAGTTGAATGTTCAATTTCCACTTTCACCACTCCTCACACCAAACAATTATCCTCGATCGACAGCACCGGACGACCGGTGAGTCTCTTGATTTCTCGGGCTTGTTTTCCGCAGCTTTCGATGAAGAGACGAGCTTTGGGATGTTCGGCGTAGATGGCGGCTTTTCTGGTGGCTGCGTCACCTGCGGCATCGCGCACTTCGAACGTTGGATGCGGTGACATCGTCAGTGACTGATATCGAATCCCGTGACGCCGCAGCCAGTCCTCTGTCGGTCCCCGGTCTCGTTCCAGGCGGTTGGTTACAATCCCCAGCAGCGGGTAGGACGGAATCCGACGTGGGGCAGCGTTCATCAGGAACGACTGATAAGCCTGTTCGTTTGCAGCTTCTGAACCACCGCACCAGTCTTCACACAGGACTCCGTCGAGGTCTGTCAGCGTATATTCGGCGTTGTCGTCATGCAGGATCGTCCATTCGTAGCTGCGATAAATCTCTCGCTCGATTGGCTTGCCGACGAAGTCCGCATGATTGTTTCCGTGGATGACGCCGATCTTCACATCCGGATGCAGTTTCGGCCTGAGAGACGCGATGACGCGGCCGCTGGAACAATTGTCATCGATTACCAGAATCATCCCGTCTCGCTCAACCCGGACACCTCGCCCACGTCGAGGGACCGGAACGGTCGGAAGTTGCCCGTCCAATAGTTCGTCGAGGGAAATCATCGGACAATTCAATTCCAGGGCCACCAGCGACGCAGCCAGTAACCCGCTGCGAGGAATCCCGGCGATCGCCTGGACCGGCGGCAGCATTCGCGCAAACGCAATACAGTCGGAATGGAACTGGTCCAGTGAGATATAGTCGTATTCGTTCTTTCGATATTCGATCGGACATGTCGGACCAAACGATCGAAATGGCTGCCTGCTGGCGGGAATCAGTTCCACATTCCTTCCGGTGTCACTCAGACCTCGCCAGCAACCATCAGACTCAAGACGCAGCCTGGCCACGACAGTCGCATCACGACTCAGTTCCAGTTGATCCTGCGCAGCGCTCCACCTGGTCACAGTGTCATCATCGGTCATCGCCTGACCGCCGGGCTGCAGAGTCACACGAAACTCGCGTAGACCAATCACTTCACAGAAGTATTCACCCGCCGCAGAAATGGTCGACGAAAGAGTGACAGGCGATTCTGTCATCGGAATCAGTTCGATGGGCATTCTTTCAAATTGAGTCCATCGGCCTCGATACAGACCATCCTCAGCCCGACAGCGACAAATGACGCCGTCCTTGCCCGTGATCTCAATCCCATCAGCACCATCGATCCGACAGACGGACCAGCGCCGTTCGCACCCGTCGGCCCCTTCGGTGATCAGGCCGTCTGGTTCCAGACACAGGGTCCGTTCGTCGTAACCGATCCGCCGGTAGCGGTACCGCCCTGACAGCCTGGTCTGCAGTGCCTGACGATTAGACCGGGAAACCGGTGTCACGTCATTGAGAATCGCCTCCGCAGCCTGCACGATGTCATCAGCCGTCGGTTCTACCCCTGCGTACGTGATGATCTTCCAGAGTGGTTGGCGTCGTTCCCATTCGGCCTGCCAGATATCACTGGCCAGGTACGTGGCACGAGAGCTGGGAAGGCAGACGCGGCAGGGATGTAATGAACGAAACAGCCCCAGTGATTTGATATCTGTCATCGCCGCAACATGAAACGGACCGCTGTCGACACCGATCATCAGATCGCAGCGTTCATACAAGGCGCACAGTCGATCGATCCCGATGTGGCCCCAGCCCGGCTTAATCCCCTTACATCGTTCTGACCCAACCATGGGTGCTCGCTGATCAAAGTCGAGTACGATTACCGAACCGCCCGTCCGTTCGATCAATTTCACGATGACATCAAACGCAACGTCGGTCGGCAGCGATTTCCGTTCGTGCCAGTTTGTTCCTCGCGAATGCAGACACACCAGCGGCCGAGGTAACCCGGCAATGAAAGCCTCAGCTTCTGTATGTGCCTCGCACGGAATCAACGGGTGAGCCGATAGGCGCACGGCGCATAATTCTTCCCACAGAGCTTCCGCTGACACGTCGAGTTTCGGCATGACATTGTGAGTCAGACCGAAAACGACTTTGTTCTGTTCGCAGTCCGGTTGAGCAAGATCATCGAATCGGGCGGGATAGAGATACGGATGGTCGGGCAGGTTCCCGGAATGCACCACGTTGACCCCGGCGACATCCCAGACAAACCGCTTGTTCACCTCGGCCTGGACGGTGACTTCGAATCCACGGCGTTTGTAAAGCTGCAATGCATGAGCAAAGTGCACGCAATCCCCCAGGCCATGTCGATCGAACTTGATCTGCAAAACAGGCATGCCAAAATCCTTTTTGTGGCATCAGCAGGTCAAAGCTGGTTTCAGGTCGTTCTCATCAGTTGACGGAATGTGCAACCAGCCAGGATTCACGCAGAGACCATTTCGATGTCAGCTCGACGCAGATTCGAAAAGGAGAATATTCTGGCAATGATTTCTGTCGTGCTGATCGGTGGCCCCTCCAGCAGGACAACTCGACCGCCGTACTCTTTCACGATGAACGCTTCCGGCATATTTTCGAACTGATATCCAGGCCCCTTCACGATGACATCAGGGCGAAGTCGCTGGATCAGATTACACGGAGTCGACTCGTCAAATCCCAGGACGTCGTCGACATAGCGGCATCCGAGCAGAACCTGTCTTCGTTCCTCAAATGTGCAAACAGGTCGCATCGGCCCTTTCAACCGTCGCACAGAATTGTCCGTGTTCAGCCCCACAATCAGCCGATCCCCCAAAGCACGACATCGATTCAGAAACGTCACGTGTCCTGCATGAAACAAGTCGAAGCAACCGTTCGTGAAGACAGTTGTTGATTTCGTGGTTTCTTCCAATCGGTTCAGGCTCGACCGATGAATTACTACAGGCACTTCAAGGCTTTTTGAAATGATCGTCATACGGCGAGTCCTGCGTAGCGGCGTATAATCTGTACCACGTCATCCGGTTGGATCATCGCCATACACTTGGCAACCGGGATCGTTTGCCCGATGACCGGGTACTCGCACAACTGGCGATCTTTCGCGTCGTTGTCACCAATCGGAACAACGCGAGACTTCCAGCAGGCATTATCACGACAGCAGGGCAGAGCCCCAATGGTGTGCAGCGTGTGCATCTTCGGATAACAGAGAAACGTTACCGGTTCGCGACCGCCTGCGAGATAGATATACGGCTTCTCGAAGGCGGCACAAAGATGCATCAGGTAGGTCACCGGCCCCAGTCCAATCGAGGCGTGGTACACCAGCCGATGCAGCATTCGATGCGATGTTTCGCCGAGCAGTGAAATGCAGCGTTGCAGGCGAGGATGGTTATGTCCTGCCTCACCGATTTGTACCCATTGAAACAGACCGAGCGTCCGATCGATCACTTCCTGGTAATACTCCACGGGCCATTGCTTGATGGTGTAGTCACACTTGGAACCACCGACCAGGATGCCGAACGGCGTTTTACGTCCATGCGTAAAGTGCTCCTGCAACATCGTCATCCAGCTTTTCTCCTCGTCCGACAGATAGATCCGCGGGCGATTGGTGCGGGCCGACAAAGGCACACCAAGCTGCTCACCAAGATACTCGGTATAGCAGGAGATGAAGTTAATCGGGGTCTGGTTTGATCGATTGATCTGCGGATACTGCATATCAATCCGGAGCACGTCGGGATCATCGTCGGCAATCGGAGTGATGTGAGGATTGTTCTGCCAGATCTCAGGGCAGGGGGTACGAACATCCGTCACATACCGGCCGGGATAGGTGGCATGCAATGATTCCACAGCTACGGTCATCGTCATGATGTCGCCGGGGCAGAGCGGACAGCAGAGAATCAGTTTTTGCTTCTGGGCCATGATGAAAGAGGTACCGCTGGAGTCACCGGATGAGTACGTTGCTGACGTGAACAGGCATTACTTGTCTCGCAGGTTATCCGAGAGAAGTTGAACAGCCTTGTCGAGGTCCGTTGTCGGAAAGTCGACGGCCGTCCGATCCAGATGAATCCGGCCATCATCAATCCGCCAGACGGCAAACAGCCAGCGTCCAGAGCGGATCGCTGAGTCCATCTGTTGAAGCAGTTCCGCTGGAATACTTCCTGCGAGTCGAACCAGATCTGCGTCGAAGGCGGGTGTCTCGTGCGGCTGCTGATTTCTTGAGGGTTCAACTGGTTTGGGAACGACCTTCTTCCGTGGCATGTCGGAATCTCCCTCGCGTTGAAAATCCAGAACAATGCAAAACAAAACGACCACGCTCACAACCAGAGAGGCAGTGCCCAGGGGCACCGGCATCCAGGTCACGAGCGTGGTCGTTCCACTACTCACAATTCATTTTGACGCGGGCATTGTTCGCAGAACGCATGCGTCGGTCAATAGGCCTTTTTTCTTTCAACGGGCCGATGAAAGAACGGCTCGCTCGCGTCAGTTCCATCGTCCTTCAGGACACTTTTCCGTTGACAGTGCCAGCTTGTTGATCAACTGATTATTTTCGACACAGGCACACCCGCACTTCGAACAGTGATCGCCAGCCAAAAATTCGCACGACTGGCAGATCTCCAGTCGTGCCGCAATTTCCTCAGGAGTTCGGCGAGGCATCCCGGCGAGTGCCCAGCGAGCCATCGCTGTGGCGAAATTCCATCCTCGAATCAAGAGTGACGGCATCGCTGGCGAAGCTTCGGCCGTGCGCGGCTGTCCATCAGTTTCGAGAGGCCCGGCCGACGTCGGTTCACCTCGATATTCGCGACAGATCTTTTCGTAGGACGCGATTTGTTCCGGCGTCAGATCGGATCTCTCGCCCTCACAGATCTTTCGCAGATTCGATGGCATTTGCTTCATACCGTCACCACAAAAATGAAATGACACCCGCCAATGCTCAGTTCATGAGTCAGGAACACTCCGGGACACGTCGCCGTATTCGCCAGACGCACACTGTCTCCTCCCCATACCGCACTGGTTGCAGAAACGGACCAGGCCCCTGCATCACATTGGACCACAAACACCACTTCACCCAGGTCACACAACGTGAACGTACCGGTCGCACCCACGCCGTTATAAAGGACAGCAAATTCGCTTTGATCACCACATCGACAGCCAGGCCCAGGCTGTATCACGACGTGCAATGACGATCCTGCCAATGACGGGCAACAGTCGTTTCCTGATTGACTCGATCGAGAACTTGGTGAACTGTTCGAGCTGGAACTGGAACTCGAAGAACAACACGGACAATTGGGATAGGAACTGACAGTAGGCATCCGGTCACCTCATTCGCAGAAGGCGATCAGAGCCCGTCGTCGCGTGACGACCAGCGTGCCACCGGAACAGGTCACATCTGTCACAACATCAGCGCAGCCATTCGTACTCGATCCCGATGCCGACGACGTTTGCGATGTCACCGATCCCGACGAAGTCGCGGATGACGTCGTCGAACCCGTTGAACTGCGACTGCCTGACGTGGCACTCGATTCATTGCCTCCACCTGAGGACCCGACCGAACCGTCAGATCCACTTCCGCCACCACTTCCTGATATCACGGACGACTGCTGTGATACCTGAGATCCAGACGACATCGATGACGATCCCGACAACGACTGCGATCCCGAGGAACCTGACATCGAGGAACTCGATGCAGCCGTGCTGCTTCCATTCGAAGAACTCGGCACGCTCCCACCGCTGCTGCCCCCTGATTGACTCGACGCTGAAGAGAGGACAGACGACAACGAACTGGCGGTACTCGAACCGCTTCCGGAACTGCCTGAAGCTCTGGAACTTGATGAAGATCCACTCGATGCCGAGGCTGATGAACTGTCTGATGAAGTTCCAACTAACGAAGAGACGGAAGATGACCGCGAAGACGATCCAGCCGACGAGGAGGATGGGACTGACGAAGGATTGCTTGAACTGCTGAGGCTCGATGGCCCTGACGACGACATAGCACTCGCCGAGGAAGAACTCAACGAACTGGATGCTCCCGTAGAACTGCTCACTGAAGCTGACGAAGATCCAGCAGCACTCGAAGCAGACGACGATATCTCGGAGACATGAGACGAACCAGATGACGCAAGAGACGACGCCGAGACTGACGAGGAACTTGTCATTGATGACGATCGCGACGACGAGGTCACCGAAGCGGAGCTTGCTGATGAACCGGATGATGACTGCGAACTGCCAGAACTCGCCAGACGGCTCGATGCACTGGAACTGGAGACGGATGAGCTGACACTTGAGGAACTGGAACGGCTGGAACTCGATTCGCTGGAGCGACTGGAACTGCTGGAACTCTCAGGGAACAGGTCGATCGGTAAGGATTCGAAGCCGAAGTTGGGTGGCAGGGAAACGGCTCGCGTCTGGCAGAGATACTGGCGACGACGGCCTTTCCCTCGGACAGTAATCTCCCAGCGAACGTAGTCGTCATACCCGGTGATATTCCACGGGACGATCCCCGCGAACGTCACGTCGTAGTGTAGGGCGAGCCATTCGTAGTAATCTGCCCCCACTTGGTTCACCAGTCCCTGTTCTGGACCGCTGGTGTATCTCCCATCCGCTGGTACACTGCTGCCGCCGGTGGCCGAGCAGTGGAACACCTTCGAGCCCCCGTGAGTCACACCCCCCTGGTCTCGTTGAGCATACCCCGCAACGCGATCACCTGCGGCATTCCCATAAGTGACAATGACACGACTTGGGATCTGTCCCAGCGAACGGGCCTGATCGGTGAACTCACCCCCCGCGACAACATCCCACGGGCTGGAAAGATTCGCTGACGCAAGAGGATGTGCTGCGGCTGCCGTCTGAGTCTGATAGGCCTGAAACCGGAACCCGTTCACCGTAGGTCCACCGACAACCCGGCGGCCCAGAGTCAAAGCCACGGCATCCGTCAGGACAGCGGCATTTTCGAAATCGCGAACAAACTCCGTCGCCGACGGCCGTCCATACGCCATCGGCACAGCTTCCCCAAGCGAAGGACAATCGGCCGGGCTGAGACCTTGAATGTCAGAGAGTGCTTCTGACCACGAATGAGGTGCATACTGTCGGACATGCGAGTACTGCCAGAAGTATCGAGCGTCAACGAGCGGGAGCAGCCAGAGTCGCTCATCGGGTTCGATGCCAACGGTCGAAACCGGCCTGGGCACCAGCGGGTACAGACTTCCGCGAATCTCAGTCGCAGTTCCGACACCTGATCCAGAACTGCTTCCTGTCGAGCGTTCGCGTTTTGAAGAGAGTTCCAACGTCGCCGCCTGTCCCCCGGCACAGGCCTCCAGCACCTGAGACAAATTCGATTCTGTAATCAGGAACAACCCATGAGCCCACCGAGTTGCTCCTGTGGGCCAGTACAGAGAATTGATCCGTGGCCTGGGAGGTCGCGGGTAGTTCGCAACCGGCAATCCAACGCGCCGGACTGTCGCCGTATCCGTTAACGGAAAACCTGACGAAGCCGAAGAACCACCTGCTGTCGGTGCACCCGAGTTTCGTATGCTGGCAAACCGGCCTTCGCGAATCGTCGCATTTTCCAGGCAAAAGATCGTCGCATACAATTCTGACAGATGCTGATCCAGCCAGGAACGGACCATACCCTCAGGATCTTCCAGCAGCAGATCGATGCCAGCAAATCGGATAGGCATAATGAGCTGACCTGGAACAGGGATAACTTCAATTCACAATCCAACGACTTCACGATGTTCGCTACAGGCTTCAGCCACCTGCAATCAGTGCGTCGACAGGTCCCAGTTGAATGCCGCACGGAAAACCAGCGACACACTGCTCAAATCGTCATTCACTTTTCGAGTCGACGGATGCAAGGCTCGAACGGGCTTGAATGGCTCGGTCAGCAGCGGAATCGCGTTCACAGGGTGATCAGAATACATCTGTTGGCCTGCCATCACCTGAAGAACTCGCTTCTTCATTCCGAGCAACCCGCGAGTTTGGTCTGTTAATGAGCGTGCGGAATGGTCCAACCGGTCCAACTGCATTCTTGACCAGATCGAAACCTGAATGAAAACAACTTCGACGATTCCACGATCACTCGCTCCAATCGGCATCTGTTCATCGAATGTCCCATCCAGAGGAGCCACCGTACAAAACAAGGCTTCCTGGATCTCAACGCCGGGCAGCGGAGTATCACTGAGAAAACAGGTCGATTCCGTCGCAAATTCTGAGATTTCATCGCGCAGCTTTCGCACGACTTCTGCCAGGACGATCTGATGAGTTGTCGGGCAGACAGTTGCAGATGTTGTGAAACCAGATGCCATCATGCAGTCCGTGAGTCATAGGAAGCGGAATTGACGGGTCATGGGAACGGGCTGTTTGTCAGAGTCGTCGTCGACTCCGTTCCTCCATCCGTGGACCATTTGTTCTGGCCGAACTTCAGGATTTCGGTTGGTGAAGGCGTTCGAAGCAGGACAAACACCGCTTCAAATCTCGCGCGATAGATCTCTTCCCCATTACAGGACCGAGTTCGGGTTCCACCGAGAAGTTTAGAGGACATCATCTTTTGCGGAATCGGCAGAATGCCGTGCGCTGGATCACCGACAGTCGCCATCCCCGCTTCCATCGTGTCGGGATCGGGAAATTCTGGCCAGGCACCAACACGCTCGGCCGCGATACGTACAATTCGCTTCGTTTGTGAAGGTGCCAACGAAACAACGGCACAGCTCTCAGATGCACCTTCAGGATCGGCAGCAATCGGGAGTGCCGCACGAAGGCGATCGGTCTGATAAATCGATTCCATCTGGTAAGTCGTGTACATCGCTTCGCGATGGCTGGTACTGTAGTACGGCGGATCGGTTGCTGTAATCGTCGGAACAATCACAGCATTAATCGCGATGATTGGAGTTCCGGTGGGACTCGTATTCTTGTCCGCCCCCAGGATGTTCGTCAGTTGGTTGACGCCGTGTTGAGGCGAACAAGGAGACTGCAGGTAACACCTGAAGATGCCGATGAGTGAAACAGGGCCCTGATAGACAGGCGATTCACCAGTACGCCCCGATGCTGAACGACGGGGATCGTAGTTCAATGAGAAGCCTGGCAGGTCATCCTGCGAAATGATCTTGCGAAACCCGTCGGCACAAATCCTGAGTCCAGTGTCGACATCGACTGCAGCAGCATCCCGGACCAGTTGCCCTAATCTCTCACACGATGCACTCGCCCGGATCGAATTCGAATCCCCGGTGAAATCAACTATCGTCAAATCCCGCATGACGAACGGTCGATTCGGAATCGGCGACTCGCCCGGCTTGACCCCAGCCAGCTTCGCAGAAATCACGTACAGCGCCAGCAGAATCAGTTCCCCTTTATCGACGTTGCTGTCACCTTCGAGTGTCACAACGATCTGGGAATGAGACTGCAACGGACTATCGTTGAGGGAATGTTCGGTATGCTCAACGGACCACCGCCGAGCAGGAAAGGGAGCAGCGATGGCGACTTCCAGATCGATGATCGTGTACTGCAGTGTCCGTCCGTCTTCAGTCGCCGTGAAATCCATCTTTTCTCGCCGCATCCCGGGTTGAAGAGGTGGAATCACCAGGAACCGGAACCAGTGAGGACTGAATTGCGATGTCGCCAGTTCCAGCGTTCCTCGATAGAACCGCGTGACTCGCAAGTTCACATCCAGGCTGTCGCTGCATGACCAGCGATGAGAAAGGACACCGCTGGTATTGCTCATCGCTTCGGCGTCGTCATCACACTGAACAACGTGCACTTCAAACGTCGCATCGACCTTGAAAATATTGTCTGCAGACACATGAACCACATCGAACTGGATGCATCTCGGCCCATCGTTGACATCAACCCCAGAGAGTCCGCTTTCAGCCAGATCCTCAGGGGTGGCTGCGAGCAGGGGTTGAATGTCAAACAGCGTTTCTCCAGAACTGAGATCTGCTGCACACCCCAATGCGATGACAAATCGCTGACGCGGCATCAGTCGCCAGCGCACATGTTGATGGACCAGGGAAGCGTTCGTTTCCGTCCGGAATTCGCCGACAATCTCCTGACGATGACAGGCGGACGGCCATCCGTGCAGATACCCTGTCACCTGCACAATGAACCGCCAGCACTTGAGGTCTGTACTGCCAGCATCCATGACCGGTCGCTGCTCAATCTGCCGTGTCAGGCACCGATAGAGAATCACGTCACCGTATTGAACGATGGTTTGCCCAGACATGTGTCACTTCTTTCTGTCTCAGTGGGACCACGGCGAAGCCAGTGCTATCGAATTCGTGGCAACATCCGTTTCGGTCGGGCATTCAACCTGGCAGCTCGCTTCTTTTCGTAGTCGCTTGGTATCGAGTCATCGAGACGAGAACCGGGGACGCTCTCTGGCCAAGGTCCGATCCCTTGAGATTCAGGCCGCGAGTGCTCTGGCGATTGACTGGTCGCTCGTACAGGCTTCACCGGCTTGGACACTTCGGCAGGAAAATCTAATGGCAACCAGTTTTGTGGCCGTCCCAGGCCAGGACTCGCAGCAACCCACGTCGCTATCGGTGTCGTTGGTTCCATGACACTTGCGATACATTGCAATCGGTCACGGAACGACTTTTCTCGCTTCGGTATTACAAACGACCTGTGTTCATCGCCGCGACTGGAATGTAGTTCTGTTCTCAGTCCTGCATTCGGCCAAGGGACTTCGTGATTCGTCACCGACGGGTCGTTCTGAGGCTTCGATGAGACAATCGCCGCCATCGGTCTGCGAGGATTCTCAAGTAGCGATGGAATCGCTAGTCGCCCTCCAAAACCACGGCTCACCTGTAGGTCGCGGAGTTGTAACCGATGTCGCGAATCGCGATTCAGGAAAGGCACGGTGGTCTGTTCCGCAGTTCCATCTTTGCGAGAACTTTCGCGGGCAGGTTTCTCTTGCAATATACGTACAAAACTCCTGACGGGAACAATTGGAAGCGATCCCACGGTCCAAAGCCGTTTGACGTCCTGGAGCACGTTTGCATCGCCGACTTTCTCAACCGTTGGAGCACGTCTGAGAAGCTGATACTCCGCCGACGTACATCGCAGCGTTTCGGAGAATCGAGTTTGACTGCCGCCTCGATTCTCGTACGGCGCAAACTGAGGCGAACGATTGGCGAGTTCCCCGGAAAATGACTGAGTCGACTTGAAGACTTTTCGTGATTGATCCGTCTCCTGGTTCCTGCGAAACCCAGCGAGCGATTTATTGCGAGCAACGCCTTCCCGATTAAAACGGCCTCGATGCCCAACAGGGACTTCACCTGATGGAATGTCATGGCGGGACGTGTTCGACTGCAGATTGAACTCCGCACCAACGATGCCTGCCGCATTCAGCAAAAGCGAGCCTGTGTACGGCACGTGATCGTATGGCGATCGCGACCGGGGCAGAGACCACAGTCGAGAGACGCTGCTCGATAATCGATGTGAATAGGAAATCATCATGAACCGTGGCGCCTCAATTCCGATTCCAATCGCCAATAGTCGAGGTTTCCTTGAGCATCCGTTTCAGAGAGAGCTCGACAGACTTCCACGTTCAACCGCCGGATGTCGGCTCCGCCAGCGATCCAGGCAGCTCGCAAGACCGCTCGACCACTATTGAGCCAGAGTCCGAGTCGGGCTTCGTGCGTGATTCTTCCGCAGAGGGTTGTTCCGTGGAGTCCGACAAGGTCGGAAAGAGGCTGCCATTTTTTTTTACGTCACCCAGGTACTGCCGAAACCCTGTCAGCAGATCCAGGCATTCCCGCTCCGTCAGGCCACCAGAATCAACGCCCGGTATCCCGAACGCAGACCGGACCGCACTTCCAACCAGACGAAATGCTTCTAATTGGACTGTCGCTTTCCCTGTCATCAGCAGTTTTGGTGTCTCGTCCCAGTCAAACTGGGGATGGGAAAAGAGGTCACGTGTCACCTGTAATGGGTCCACCGCTCGCCAGCGACAACCGTCGAAGAACACAAACAGTCCGCGAGGGTCCTGGCCCAGTCGTGTCAGCAGCCAAATCCACAATCGTGTCCACATGAGTTCCTCTTTCCGTTGTACGGCCATCGAGTCTTCACTTCTGAGTCCGCACACATTCCAGCCTTTTTTCAAGCACCGGGCGTGTTTCAGACGATGAATGCCAAGCGAATCACGTAACCGTCGTATTCCAGAGAGTGCCACCGGGGACGACATTTGCCGTGAATGAAATTCGAGCCCTTGACGCCTGACTGCCGACGGGACTGATTTCGATTGGTTCGAGGATCACGGTCGCCAGGTAATTGCGAACAAAATTGGGGGCCTTGAGCAACAGACGAAATGATGCTGTCGCGCATCCCAGCAGCATACCCACCCCAACACTTCCGCTCGACGCATTCGGGTTAAAGCGCTGATCAAGTTTCGCCAGCACGCCATCCTGAAACTTGCTGAGTTCCATCAGGATCCGATGCCTGTGCCCGAACATCTGGTAATCCGCAGGAGGCCCCTGATCGCCACCGTTCTCATCGGAATGAATCGGCGTTTGATACGCAATCTCTTCGATCGTGATCCCGTTCAACGACCAACCCAGGAACTCCAGGGCTCGGGCAGTACCTGTATCGACCCAGATTTCACATGGTCCTGCGACCACGGCACAAATGTTCGGAGCCGTCATTGTTCACCTCGTTCTCTTGAAAAAGATGCGATGACACCCATCGCACAGGAAATGTGACGCAGGCCGCAGTGACCGAGACCTTCCGAATGACAACACGTCCTCGCGGCATCACGTCTCGGGATAGTAATTGCGTGTACGTTTGCGGATGGTTTGCGGAGCATGAACCGGAATCAGTTCAGGTCGAACCAGTTCGATCGTGGATCCCGGTGCTGATGATTGGTTTTCCAATAACAACAGGTCTTCCCCCTGGCGAAGCGAATCCAGAGTTGCGTTGACTTCCTTGAGCAACGCGGCGTCGCGGTCCTGATCGAACCGCCCCCGCCTTCGCTTCAGATAGATCAATGCCAGATCGCAAACCAAGCGGCGGACGAACGCCGCTGCCGTTTCCGACAGCGACGACATCTGCGCCGGGGTATAGCGATTGCCAACAAACACCGCCGCGTCAACCGCAGCGCTCGCATCCTCCAGGACTGCAAGTAAGACCGTGTTTGCGGGAAGTGAGCCGGCAGGTTCCTGAGTCCCGTCGTCCCTGACGAGGTCACCGATCAGGCGTACATCATAACGTTTCAGGAATTCGTCACCGGTTGCATATGGCATGGGAAGACCTGTTGTGAAAAATGGTCAGGCTCAAACAGAATCCAATCAGCAGACGTTCTGCAGCAGGAAGCCCGTGATCGGGGCCGACATGTTCACGTCGAAGTTGTCCGTCACTGCGACGTTGGTCAGGCGATCCCACCGAACTTCGTCCGTTTCGACGGTCAGATCGTCGTCACGGTAGATATGGATCGAGCAGGTCGAGAATGACCGGCCGCCTTCCACACCTTCCAGGGCTTCGGGCTTATGGCAGACGACCACCGTCCCCACCGGTAGCACGTACTGAGCTGACTGGGACAACAATCCCTTCTGACTGGTCACCTTGACCGTCTTTTCGATGATCACTTCCGTGTTGTACAGCCGCGGGGGAAGCCCGTAGCTGTCCTTCGGAAACTCTTCATCCGCCCGCAGGTACTTTAATCCGCCGATGTTCTGTTTCAACAGTTCGACGATTTCCTGACTGACCGCAATCTGCTCGGCAGTGTCAGGAGACATCACCATGACCAGATCATCTGAGTTCACGGCCGCACGTGTCGCCAGCGTGATCGTGTTCTTGATGTGATTGAGCGTCCGTCGAATCGCCAGCCGGGCCGAAGTGGACGCCGCCCAGTTGCCGGTGACACCAGGAATCACACCCGTCACGCTCAAGTCTGCCACATGATCCGACGGATACTCGGATGACGTCGTCATACGAGACACAATCGCATTCGTGCGAACAGTCATCGCCTGCTGGGCAAGCATCCGGCAGCGACGGTCGAGTTCATCCCAGGCGGCCTGTTCGGAAGCCATCTTGCCGAGCGTACTCGTGTAGCTGCGCCGCTCACAACGATACGACTTCTCTTCGAAGTATTCGTCACTGTTCTGATTATTCGGACGCGGCGTCCCGTCAGCCCACAGAAACTTCGCGGCGTCGTTGTCTGTCAGACGGGCACGCTCATCCAGCCCCATCTGGTACCAGAGACCGACAGTCTGCTGGACGGGAACCGGCTGACAGTACCTCAGACAGGCAAAATCATTGATGTTGCGCGAGAAATCCACGAACAGATTACCGCTGGATCTCGCATTTGGAATGAAGGTGTTATAAGCACCTGGCAAGACTTTGGGCATGAGGCATCTCCGATTGAAAAATGAAGAAGTGAAATTCGTCGTACGTGATTAGCGACTGATCACGGGGTCAGGCCGCAGACAACGTCAACAGGACAAAGCGCACCGACGGTTCCAGCAGTCTGGGCACGTGCCCCGTAGTACTTGCCCGTTGTCGCCACAATCCCTTTGCCATTGGCATCGGACATCAACAGATCTCCCGGATGCCAGGCGGCATTACAGAGCAGATCGACACCCACCGATCCGGGCGGATAGATCCCAATCACTTCGCCCTGCAGAGCCGCTTCGTCGACCTGCGTCTGAGTCAAGCCGGGATCGGGATGCCTTCGACTGGCGTTTGTCGAGATCCCCAAGGGCAACCTGGTCCCATCAGCGGCCTGAATTGCTGCGTTCGGATGAGTCGCATCGGCAATCACAAAGCGGCTGGTATTGATCGTCGCCGCTGCATAAGCATTCTGCAAAGTGCTCACGAGCTATT
>CAXBSB010000123.1:0-23652 GCA_963977965.1 uncultured Schlesneria sp. | reverse complement strand
ACCCAGGGTAGCTCACTTCGTGAGCAACCCTGGGCTTTAAGACGCAACTCCGTTGGAGTTGAAGACATTGATAACAAAGAGTGATGTTCCTCCGTAGCCACCAGTGATCGATCCGGGTAGCGTAACAGAGTGACCTCAGGCAAACGCCGAGTTGAGTCGTCATTCCATCAATGAGCCATGCATCACGCGAGACCACCCATGAAGCCCGTGCTGATCCCCGTTATTGTTTGTTTCGTCACGACGATGGCAATGGCCGAATTGCCGAAGAATATTCCGACCGCAATCCCGCTCTGGTCAAAAGGAGCACCCGGGTTTGAGAGTCGAGTGAACGACGCCGAGGAACTCACCGGGGACAACGTCTGCAACGTCCACAATCCGACGATAACGCCGTACGTACCGGAACCGGCGAAGTCGACAGGAACCGCTGTAATTATCTGTCCAGGGGGCGGACATTCGAAACTCTGCCTGGGTCATGAAGGATATGCACTGGCAGAATGGTTTCGGGACCAGGGGATTGCTGCATTTGTCTTGAAGTACCGCCTGGCTCGGGAAAAGGGGAGCGTTTACACCATCCAGGATCATGCGATGGCAGATACACGTCGAGCGATGCGATTGATTCGCAGTCGGGCGGCAGAATGGCATCTGAAGTCGGATCGAATCGGAATCCTCGGGTTCTCAGCCGGCGGGGAACTCGCCGCATATCTGGCGATGAAGCACGACGCCGGTCAGAAAGACTCCGCTGACATGATTGAGCAGCAAAGTTGCCGTCCTGACTTTCAGGCTCTGATTTATCCCGGCAGTTCCGGGACATTCACCGCAGAACCGGGAATGCCACCGGTCTTCATCGCGGCAGGATATAGCGACCGGCCCGACATTTCTGAGGGGATGGCTGCGTTGTATCTGAAATACAAAGCCGCGAAGGTTCCGGCAGAACTTCATCTGTATTCCAATGCAGGACACGGGTTTGGTTATCGGCACAATGCGAAGCCCAGTGCCGCCGCTCGCTGGCCCGAGCGATTCAAAGAATGGTTGACAGACAGTGGCTTGTGTGGAACGCCGTGATTCTACGCAGGGCGTGGCTGGCTCTAGATCTGTCTTTTTCGGCCCTTCAGGCCTCAGGTTCTGTTTTTACATCGTTTCCCAGGGCCGAAGGGCCCTGGCTGGGTGAACTGCTGGCCCGATTGGGCCGAAAAGAGTTCTGGGGGAGCGAAGCATCGCTCAACCCCCGGCTCCTGAGGAGCATCACGTCGACACCAATGCCAAATCGGCCGACACGGCACGGCCGTGGGATCCGAGGCGGGAGGGTGAGGCTCCAGCCGAATCGTCTTCGGACCGGGAAGTGTCATACCCAATTGCGTGTGCCAAGTCCGTGCGATTTGTTGAACGAGACTGGAATTCCGCTTCTTGATCGTTAAGACTGACTACAGAGTAACAAATGAGATCTCGTCCAACTTAAGTGTGGCGTCCCACTGGCATCATGCAGTGGCGTCTATCCCATGCTCCGACGCGACACACGTACTAGCGAGTCGGTCCACGTTCCCGAAATCCAGGAATTCCTAAAATGTTGAACCGTCTGCGACATTTCGGATCGTATTTCACACTGCTCAGTCTGGCTCTCGTCGTCTCAATTTCTGTTGACGCTTGTGCTGCCGAGGTCAGTGAAGACGAGGCAACGTTTGCAAAACGTGATACCAACAAAGACGGAGTGCTTTCCGGGAGCGAAGCGACGAATTCACTCGCATTCGATGCTGATCAAGACGGTGAGATCACGAAGGAGGAATACCTCGCTGGTATGAATGCCGTCCGCAAACGCGTACTGGCGATTGATGATGGCCAGTTGTTTGGAGAACTGGACTCGAACAAAGACGACGTCTTGTCGGGAAAAGAGCGACAAGGCTTTGAAAAGTACGATGCTGATGGCGATGGAGAAGTCTCACGCAAGGAGTTTGATCAGGGGCGAGCTGCAGATCGGCGTGCACTGGGAGTTCCCGACAAACAAGAGCTTTCCCGTCAAGCTCGATTGAAGTTTCAACAACTCGATATCAATGAGGACGGTCGGCTTTCCGGAACGGAAATAGCGGGATTCGAGAAGTTCGATACAAACGGTGACAAACGCATCACCGAGGCAGAGTTTCTTGCTGGATTCCTGGGGGCGGATGCCGGGGCCATCGCAGATCCCGTCGACGTGTTTCTCGGAATGATTCGAACGACCAATCCGGAACCATTCCTCAATGCATGTCTTCCTGATTTTGCCAGTGAAATGGATCGTCCTTTACTGGCATTCATCATGAAGCGACTGACCGGTAAGCTCGGTGATCTCGACCCGGGTGCCAAGGACGTTTTGAAATCGCGACAGCAGGTTATCGAAGGAAAACCTCATACGGTTTACGAAGGCGAACTGAAATTCAAAGAAGGAAAGGCAACGGCATCACTGATTGTTTCACAAGGGAAAATCGCCGGTTTTCGAGTGGACTCACCCGCACTCGATGACATTGGAGACCAGTTGTATTCGGCACTGGCATCGGATCAAAAGTTTTCGCGAGTCTTGGCTGATTATTACACCCCACGGTGTGAAGATTTTGTTCGTCTGATCCTGACGAAACAGGATGACAAGGCCTTCGCAAAGTATCATCCAGAAGTGCAAAAGCAGATCGGTCGTGAACGGGCTCAGGTCGTATTCGAGACACTTCGAGCAAACTGCGGGAACTTCAAGGCGATCGAACTGGAAGCTCTGCGAGTCGAATTCGACAGTAACATGAAGGGTGAGAACTGCCAGATTACTCACCTGGTACGAGGTTCAAAAGCAGCGTACCTGGTCACGACGACAATCCAGTTTGTTGGGCTATCCGCACAAATTGTTGGTCTTTCCATCAAGCCGCCGGATCCCGATCAGGTTCCTGTGGGTGAGCCTGGCAAGGGAGCGGACAAGTGGGTCAAAGTGGCCGCGAATGCCGAAGGTGTGACGTTCGAAATGCCGTTCAAGGCGAAACGGACAGTGAATGAAGAAAAGCAGACGGTCACCTATCGAGCGGAAGCTCCAGACAACTCGGTGATTACCATCGCGATCATTGAAGGCCTTAAGGAAAATTTTGAGCCCAAGGCAGAAGTCTATTTCGCCGCCCTTCAGAAAGATCTGGTTGAAGCACTGGAGGGAGAACTGATTGACGCTGACGACGCCAAAGCAGGTAAACATCCGGGACGTCTAATGTTTATCAAGGCGAAGGATGGTGTGTATTTCGTCGAACGTGCAGTTGTTGTTGGAAAGCGGATTTATCGGTTCCAGTACATCACCCAGGAAGCGAACAAACGCCAGCGTGAGTTGATTGGTAATCGCTTTTTGGAATCCGCCAAATTCCTGGAAACGGATGATGATGTCCTTGAGCCGCCGAAGCCGCCGGCCCCTCCGAAGTTGCCAGCACCACCCAAACCTCTTCCCAAGCCCCCTGTCCCTTAGCCTCACTTGATTCAATTCGTGCCGACAACGGAACAGCGTGACTAGGTTTCAAAGGCCTGCAAGGATGTTTCGAATTTTAGCGTTAAATGCGGTGGTCGTGGCGTCTGCGACCACCATGATGATGGTGTTCGCGACTGCTGTTCTGGCGGGTGAAAACGATGTCGTGCCAAAGCCGGGTGAGTTTCCTGCGGCTGATGCAGGGGTTTACCTTGCCGGTGAACTTGTCTCCGTCGATCACGTCAATCGGCGCGGCGCGATTCGGCTGGTGGGGGATAACAATGATGACCGGTATCACTCGGCCCCCAGTCATCGATTTGCTCTGCTGCCGTACGCTCAGGTTCGTTATCACGGAGCGCCCGCCGAACTGCGGGACATTCCCATCGGAACCGTCTTGCACGGGACGTTTTTGCTTCCGGCTGAAGGAATCACAAACTTTCCTCCCGCCGACAAAAACCCGTCACGGTATGTGCCACGCCAGTCGCAAGTGCTGACGCTGGAAGACGACTTCAGCTTTTATGAGCGTCAGGGGCAGGCCTGGAAAATTCTGGTGGTCGACCCCGGCAAGGGGACATTGAAGGTCACGTCCAGCGGAAAGACCGTTAAGCAGGAGCTATCCGGAGAGCAAGTGTTTGAAATCGATGCCAGCACGCGGGTCTGGAAAGGCCGGGGACTGGTGGAACTGAAGGATCTGGCAGCGGGCCAGGAAGTACAGGTCAATCTGACGTGGGCACCTGAATGGAAGAACGGAGTCTTCCATGTTGCCGATGTCTGGATCGATCCGGAAAGTCGCGATGTGTCTCGCGAAGTTCAGCGGCAGATTCACATTCGTCAGCAGCGAACTCGCTGGTTGCCGGGTTGGGTGGACCATGTAGAACATCAGCCCGGTGGCGGCGGAGTTGTAACGGTCACCCTCTTTGGCGGGATGGACCCGACGTTGTACGAGGCTGCTCGTGCTCAGGCGAAACCGGGTGGAGGTGCTTCGCTGGCCGCCGCCGAATGGACATTGCGGACGTGGTGGCAGGAGCACGATTCAAAGAACGGACCTGTTCTCGATTTCAAAGAGACGCCCAATCCTCCGCCGGGTAGCAGCGGCCTGCAATTGCGATTGCAGTTCCATCGTCTGCTGGAAGGGTACCGTCCGGGACGCATCGTCCGTCTTCGTCCGAACGGATTTCCGAATGTCAAACTGCCGCCAGAAGAGCGGATCAACAGCATCGACGAGCGATAATCCGCTGACGCTTGCGAAATCACGCGTGTTTGAACAATGATCTGCTTTGCACGGCGGTGTCAACGGGGCATCGCGATCTTGTTCCGCATGATTTGGTCGGGAAGTCTGATGCAAGATTGTACAATCGCGATGTTTCAGCCACATGTCGGCAGTCTGTTTCAACTCATCTTGAGTGGTCAACCTGCACTGGATCTGACGCTGTTTCAGGTGGATGATCTGACCATTGAGGGGCAGGTGCGCGATCCTTCAATCCGATCTCAACCCTTTTCCCTGGTTTTTCACGGACCGTTGAGCCCGATTGCCGCGCAGGGAATCTTCACGCTCAGGCATGCTCAGCTTGGCGAACTGATGATGTTTACGGTGCCGCTTGGTCCAGATCGAAAGACGGGGCAAAGCATGCAGTATCAGGCGATTTTCAATTGAACTTGTTTCACGGCACGACAGCATTCGAAAGCGTCAAGTATGCAAGCGGATATCACACTGCGGCCCATTACCGGATCCGATCAGGAATTCCTTTATCGCTGTTATGCCAGTACCAGGGCCGAAGAATTGGCGCCGGTCCCTTGGAGTGACGCGGATAAAGAGGCCTTCCTGCGGATGCAGTTTCGAGCACAGACCGAGCATTACACCAAGCATTATTCCAAGGCCGAATTTCAGGTGATTCTGGTTGATGGTCGCCCTGCTGGTCGTCTTTATGTCGCTCGATGGGAAAAAGAAATCCGGATTGTCGACATCACTTTGCTTCCGGCTTTTCGAGGTCGTGGAGCCGGTAGCCACTTGCTGAATGCGTTGATTGACGAATCGGAACAGGCAAAAAAGCCTCTGTCGATCCACGTCGAAAAGAATAATCCTGCGATGCGGCTGTATGTCCGCTTGGGATTTCAACCCGTGGGAGACGTGGGGATTTATGATCTGATGCAACGCAACCCTTCGGTCTGAGATTGTTCGGCAGAAGAAGGAAATCAAAAACTCGCAGTGATCTGTACCGTGTCTAATGCATTTCTCGTTTCGCGACGCGAAATGATCTGGTTAATTCAATGCTTCCGCCGTCTTTGATTCCCATGTGTATGTTTTTTTGGTGATTTTCTGGCGATTCGATTGCCAGTTGATAGCCTGTCTCGCTATTTTGCTTCCCTCGTCGCTGCAATTGTGGCGCAAAGACATTCAATTCATGCGACCATGTTCGTTGATTTCAGGGCACTCATTCAGGAGAAACGATCAGGCAACCAGTTTTGGCACGTTGATTTTTCCAACATTCCCAGGAGGTATTCATGGCAGAGCCATTCTTGGCTGAAATACGATTGATGAGTTCAATTCAGCAGAACCAGGCGTTATTCTCGCTGCTGGGGACAACGTACGGAGGTGATGGTCGGGTGACCTTTGGTTTACCCAACCTGCAGGGGATAGCGTACTTCGTACGTCTATTCGTTCGTACTGTGTCCCTCCAGCGTCATCTCATCGACACTTCGCTGTGTAGTGAATTACGACAAGGCAAGGCAATAGCGATGTGCTGGAAGAAATTACGCGGTCGTTATGTCTAGATGCGCTGAATTCGCCAGTCGGTTGCATTTTTCGTAGCTTCTCAAGTCGATCAGGGGTCTCATCGGCAGGTTCCGCCGAAGTTCGCCGTTCCGCACTGAAAACGAAGAATTCTGACTGATGAAAAAGTCCATAGAGCGTACAGAACTGCCTGATGAGGATTGCGTTGGCGATGGCAAACGATCACAAATCACGCACAGATTTGTGGTGGATGCGCAACCAAGTCACACGGAAACAGAACTTGCTCAACATGCAACGATCTGCTACGGGGACCGTCGCTGTCATTGACTTCGTTTTCGATAATCGTGTCAAACAACGTCACTGAACGTCTGGCGTGTTGACACAACCAATGAGTCGCGCGAACAGAATCGAATGGCGCGAGACACGCTGAGTGTTTGGTGCCCGCGGGAAGCCACAATTATGACGGAATGCGCTCCAGGCGGCTCAGCAGGAGCTTCGCCCTACCGATCATCAACCCCCGCCTTTTCCTTTGACAATTCACTACCGTCGAATTGAATGAAAATCGTGTGGCCTGGACGGGACCAGTTCAATCACTGCATCCGTGACCATGGCACAGTCGATCTCATGCCGATTCTCACCCATGGCTGCCAGCAGCACGAGGTCGCAGATTCGGATGACTTCGCCCGGGTTTCCTTGAGTCACTTCATGGATCGAGGCGAGTGCTTCTTCTGAAAAGACGTGACATGTTGATCCGCTTGCGATCAGCGATTGCTCGATGAAATGTGCTGTTTCTGCAGAGTTCCACGGTTCCAGTTCTACCTGCAGATCAATCTCATCCCAGATCTCGCTGGCAGCTTCCTTCGAACGAGATGTGAGCAGCACGGTCAGCTTGGCTCGCTGAGAATCGGCGAGGTTCATCAGCCGCCGGATCGCCATCAGGCAATCCTTGCTCGTCGGATCGAGATGTTCGAGCAACACCACAACAGGCCGCTTTGTAATCGCCAGACTCGCCAACGACTTTTGCACGAATGACCAGCAGAGGTGTGCTGATGATTGCTCGTTGCAGTCTGTCAGCAATTGTTCTGCAACGTGCCAGATCAGTCCGTCGGCATCCAGGCCAGTCATGTCGATCTGGACACAGAAATTTCCCCGGCGCTGGGCATAGCGTGCGATCTGTCGAAACAGGCGAGATTTGCCGGTTCCCGGTTCGCCCGTCAGTAATCCGCATCGACGATGATCATCGATGAGAAACATGAGCCGTGCTTGAGCTTCTTGATAGACCGCCCCCACATCCACGCCTGTCTGAGCGTGGTGTCGCTGAAACGGCCAGTGCGAAAAGCCCCAGTACCCCAAATCCATTCGCCGCACCCTTCTGTGAATCGTCCTTGATTCGCATCGGTCCGTCCGGAAATCTCCGAAATTGCCGACTTCCTGATTTCATCGTCAAATTGGGTTCCAGATCATCACCCTATGACGTCGGTCAAGCGTTCCATCGCAGGTCCGGGGTCTTTTCGGGGCGGATTCGAGAAGAACCTTGTGTGCGTCGCATTTCCGTGTTGCTTCGGAACACAATTTTTCACGATGCGGGAGAGCGTTTGAGTTCTGATAGTCTTGCTTGAGTTACCACCGGCGGGCAGGACCAGACCTGAAAGAACATCGATTGTCGCAGATATCGTTCTGCGGGATGTCCTTGCACGAATCCAGCACCCTTTGCACTGCAGACGTAAGCTTGAGCCGTTCGAGTCACCAGCGAATTGGCTCGCAGTCGTAGATCTTCTGCGGTAGTTTTCAATTGGTCAGCTGCCATTGATGTTGAAGCGGCAGTCATCAGGTCCGTGCGCAACATCGATAACTGATCAGTCAGTTGCTGGATGACGTCCGCCAATTCGGGGCGAGATGTGGATTCACACTCAAATTCCTGCAAGGTACGAGTCGCTGCACCGATCGCGACGGCCGTCGTTGTGAACGAACCCGTGCCACCTGTCGCACCGACCTTCATGACGTGCGGCATTGGGCCGAGGACAATTTCTTCTCGTGAGATCTGGACTCGGTCCAGCATCACACTTCCGGTGTACGATTCATTCAATGCCATCAGTTTCAGCGCGGGGCCAACCACGACTCCCGTTCGCTTTGTCGGTACTGCCGCCAGGATCTGCTCACCATTTTCAAGAGTCGCACCCGTCACCAGCAAATCTGCATGGCGGCCCCCCGTCACCCAGGGTGCTTCGCCAGTGATCTCATATCCGTCAGGCGTTTCAGTCGCGGCGACTGAGGGACGTGACCAGTGCTGTCGAGAAGTTGAAAGGTGCGAAATGCCAACTGTCGCAAGCGACTGACCGGAGCAATGCTCAGGCAGCAACGTCTGACGGATCAAAGCATTCGGGCTGTTTGCCAATCGATGGCAGGCAGCATCGCGCTGAGTCAGGATGAATGCGGTGGTCAGGCAAAGGCGTGATAATTCGATGTAGCCTGCGAGCATTTGCGGGGTTTCGACAACCAGTCCACCAAACTCAACAGGCATGCCCCATCGAAACAGGCCTGCTTCGCGTACAGCGTTCAGCCGACCTGCAGGCCATTCCCCTGTAGTTTCCGGTTCAGCGAATTGGGCAATCTTCTTCGCCAGAGACTCATCAATCAGAGGACTCATCCCCTGCCTCGCAATCGTGATTGAAGTTCTTGGGTGATTTCAAATGAGAACCGAGGTCTGTGTGGCACGCCATGAGTCCGCGAAGGGCGTGAGCGGTTTTACTTCAATCGCTCGGCATAAGCATTTTGACGTCGGTTAAATTCTGTAGCGAAGAAATTCGTGATCGAGGAAAGATCAAAAGCAGTCGCAGGACGTTTCAGTGAAGCGGTTGCAAGGGAACCGTAATCTGCGGGACGGCCACGCCTATCCCAAGGCGCGTGCCACACGAGGAATGTCATTGACGGTACGAATCGCTGCTTTATGGCTTCTTGTATTCAACCGTCACGTTCGTACGGATCCCGCCACGTGGTGTGAATGCACCGACAATCGTCATAGAACGAGGCTGTGTGACTGCGACCAGATCATCCAGGATCATGTTTGTCACGTGCTCGTAGAAGGCACCATGGTTGCGAAACAACTGCAGGTACATCTTCAACGATTTCAGTTCATAACAGACCGCATCAGGAACGTAATTGATCGTCAACGTTCCAAAGTCCGGCTGGCCTGTTTTCGGGCAGACCGATGTGAATTCGGGGCAAATCGTTTCAACCGAATAATCACGCTGTGGAAACGGGTTCGGAAATGTCTCAAGTGTCGATCGAAAATCAGTGGTCATGCTTGGATTCAATCAGAACGGGGCATCGAAGAGTTACAGTTGGTTACGAATTCGGTCGGGAACTGGTGACACGGCCCGGGATACTTCTCCCTGCCACGCCAGCATACCTGCCAATGTCCCACACCGGCCACTCCATCGATGCCCACAAACAGAAAGGCTATTCGCGAACCTCAGCCGCAATCTGGACTGTCTCGCTGCGTTGTGCTGGCTTGTTCAGATGATCGGCAGAGATTTCCAGGAACATCTGGGCATCCGCTTCCGAGACTGCTTCCATCACGACTTCAAATGCTGCCTGTTCTCTGGGGCCGATTTTCGAAACCGGTGCGAACACGATGGAATCGCCGCGGACAGAATACTCGCCGCCACGAATCTCAACCAATTTTAGTTCGCCCGGCAAGCGAATACTCAGACCGACATTGCTGGCCGCAGCAGTTCCGTGATTTTTCAACTGAATCTTCGATGTCAGGCGGTCACCCACATTGATAGTGCCTGTTCGGCTGACCGTCTCGATCTGCAGTTCCGGTCGACCGACGGCATCGACGGCCCAATTCACCTGAGCCGTGCTTCCTGCCGGACCGGAAGCAGAGATCCTGAGTTGCTGGGGACCGGGGACTTTTGCAACCAGCTTGCTGCTGACGGATGTTTCCGCGCCGGGTGGCAGCGCTCCGAGATCCCAGTGGATGGCTCGCTGCACGGGGTCAAAGCGGCCCCCTTCCGAGGCTTCGACAAAGTCCATGCTCGCAGGAACAATCTCCGTCAGGCGGACTTGTTTGACCTGGGCATTTCCCTCGTTCTTGATGCTGTTGGTAAAGACCGCTGGGCGATCAACGTAAATCTTCGTGTGGCCTGATGGGGTCAGGACCAGGTGTTCGCCAATCACGTCGATTACGGATTCCAGTTCCTGAGTGATTTCCCCGTTCGTCAGCAGAGTCGCCCGGTTGACCGCCTTGCCCGGCTTGACTGCGGTCACGGACAACACGATCTCACGCGTGTCTCCTGGAGCCAGTTTTCCGATCGGGCATTCAATGTCGGCGGATGCTTCGTGCTTCAACCCGGCAGGTACCAGATCCCGGACGATGAGATTCGATGCGGCGGCTGTTCCAGTATTTTTCAGCAGGAATGTCAATTCGATCGTCTCACCCATGCGAGCCTGACGAGGAGCTTTGACATCGAAGGACAATTGAGGTGCAGCGATCTGGATTTCGGCGGCGACTTCTGTGGCAAAGCTGACGCGTGCCAGACTGCCGATCGGACCTTCCTGACGCGGGATGACTCGAATCGCGATTCGCTTTTCTTCGTTTGGACGCAGAGTTCCAATTTTCCAGATGAGCTTCTTGTCAATGATTTCTGCGCGAGGTGCGGTGCCATCGAGTTCCGTTCCCTTGGGAATTCGATCTTCGACAACGACCTGTGTGGCATCGATTCCACCGACATTCTTGACGATGACGGAATACACCAGCTTTTCGCCGAGGGTGGCTTGTTGTGGTGCAACTTTCTCGATGGTCACGCGAGCCTGTTGGACACCTCGTGGAGATGTTCGATCGACAGTCCCGTCACCGACGAAATCGCTGTCAACCGGATCAGGGAGTCGATTCGGATTCGGCAAATTCGGGCTCCGTTCGGGAATACGTCGATCTGGAGCGGGTTCGCGAACAGGAACTGGCCGATCAGGATTTGCCTTCGGGACTTCCTTGACCGCAGGGGGAGCGTCCGGGAAGTCGTCAAGTGGAAGTTCCGTGGGAAGCTTCGGCAACTTCGGTTCAGAGCGAGTCGGCATCGGTTCAGGAAGCCCAAGGTCAGGAGCGTTACCCGGACTGGTCGTTGGCTTCTTATTTACCGGGGGAGCCGGAGGGAACTGAGTGGCTGGATCCTCGGTGGGAAGTGGAAGATCGGGTTGATCGTTCGGAACCGATTTCGGTTCATCCGGGCTGCGGCCGAAATCGGACGCCTCGGGAGCACTTTTCAGATTCTTCGGCATCGGAACCGGATCGGGTTTTACATCACTGTCTGGAAAATCGAGCGGGTCGGCTTTCGCTGGTTTCTCGGGAGATCCCGTCACTTCGAATGGGTCAGATGACGCAGCAGGAGTTTCCTGTGGGGTTGCTTCGATCGTTGCGGGAGGTGTTGGCTCGGTGGCAAACGGGTCGTTGGTCTCAGCAGGTGCAGATTCACCTTCGGTTGCTCGAGCCTGACGGACGAACGGCTTGATGGCGCCCGGAAGAACTTTGGATCCGGCTGTTTTGACGGCTCCCTTTTGTCCCTTCAGGACTTCTGCTTCGAGGGCATCCAGATCGTCAGGAAGCCGAGATGGCTTGCCAGTGTCAGCGGTTTTGGGCTTGGAATCGTCTAAGTCCGAGCGAAAGTCCAGGCCAGGACCTGTCGGAGTTTTTTCGAAACCTTCCTCGGGGGGGGGCGCCAGTTTCTGGACGGGTTCGTTGTCCTTCGCCGCCAGGTTAACGGCATCCAACGATTTGGTATCAAATGGATTAGGTTCAGCAGGTTCGGCGGCCGTCACCTTTTCTTCGGGTGCGGCAGCACTGAGAGGATCTGCAGCGAGCGGATCGGTACCGACAGTCTCGGTATCTGTCGCGGCGGGATCGGCCGAATCACTTGTGGTGATTGCCGTTTTATCCATTCCCTGTTGTGCCTGGTAAACCGCAACCAGGCCCACGCCGATGACGCCTGTCATCGCCGCCAGTTTCCACAATCCGCTAATTAACATGGGAATCCCTTCCCCGACGGCCCCCAACGAACGACCAAGTCACCGCACGGCAACTCTGTTTCCACCGGCAATTCACCCGACTGTCGGACCAGCTTCGTGCCGTTTTCCGACGCAAATACCGGTGGAGAACATGGTCTCTACCAGAAATCGAAGAATTCGAAAAGAGATTTTTGCAAGAATCGGCACGGACTGCCGGTTCGGTTCCTGTCTTTTTCGGTCCAAGTGGGCCGCAGGAATGGTGCGCCGCCGAACTTCCAGGATTACCTGCCCACAATAAAGGACAGGCTTCTCCGTGTTTCGCCGCCTTCCGGACCAACGGTCCAGCAATTCATCCAGCCCAGTCCCTTCGGACTGGGTTCACGGGGTTCACATCCTCCCCTCGCGTCGTGAGGGCCAACGGCCCGGCGGACCAATGGGCCTGAAGGGCCGTTGGTGCCAAATCAATGAGGCTGATTTCGGCTGACCTTTCGTCACAAATACTCCGAAGGAGTTACATCATATAGCCCAGGGTTGCCGCGTTTCGCGGCTACCCTGGGAATGCGTACAGGAGACTCAGTTACCCAGAATGGGTTACGTCAAGAATGGTGACGGAACCCCGTTGGGGTACACGGTCGGGATCGTCCAGACCCAGGGTAGCTCACTTCGTGAGCAACCCTGGGCTTTAAGACGCAACTCCTTTGGAGTTGAAGACATTGACAACAGGGATCGATGCCAGATCTCGTCATGTCAAATACTTCGAACAGTATGAGACGTTTTGCCGAGACCACCGTCTCGCGCCGCCTGCGAACTGAACGAAGACGCCACTGACACCAACATGTAGACGGACATCAAAGCCAGCGCAACGATCACCCGCAAATCGAATAGCAGCACAAGTCGACTTGGAACCACGACTGTTTTTTCGAGGGATGCCCATTTGTGCGGAATCCCTTTCAGAAATCTCGGGCTGGAGATCATGTTGAGCATGTCACGGCGGCTTCGATAACGCACGATCACGACATCTTCGAAGAAATCCGTTCCTGTACCTGCGCTGAACAGGTTCGCGATCTTCCTGGAAGCAAATACCGGATAGCATCCCCGCCACAAGAGTGCAGGAATCACAGCCCGATTGTAGAACCGCCCTGCCTCGCGGCCAGTAAGCCCGGTCGTATTCTCAGTGACCTGGTCGCCCTCACGATATTGAGCTCTGTCACGGTACTGCATCAAGTTGACCATGTAGAACGGGCGACCGTCGTCACTGTCCATGAACGCTTCGAAGCGGTCCTTCTCATCCTGCTCCATCTGAGCATACTTCCCGCTCAGCCGCGCCACCGCTTCGCCCGGTCGCAAGCGTCGCGTGAACCACGGCTCGTGCCATAAGAGAAATGCCAGATAGAGTCCGATCAGCCAGAACACCAATTCCATTCCCTTTGCAGTCGTATGCGGGAAGCCTTATTCGGTTCCAGCAACAGCACCCCAGCCACCGCCGCCTGGGGTTTCGATCTTCAAGATGTCACCTGCTGCGACGTCGAGCGACACCTTGCCGCCGAGGTCTCGTTCAGTTCCGTCACTCGTACAGAGCGTATTGCGTCCGAATTGACCGGGATGGCCTCCTTGCAAACCAAATGGTGCATAGGGCCCTCGGCGCTCCGAAAGGATGGAGACTCGTAGTGGTTTCAGAAACTCGATCTTGCGGACGATACCGTCTCCACCGCGATGCTGCCCTGCTCCACCAGAGCCTCGACGGATCGAGAACTCGTGAACTCGTACAGGATATCGGCGTTCGATGATTTCAGCGTCTGTCAGTCGCGTGTTCGTCATGTGCGTGTGAACCGCATCAGCCCCCGCAGACTGGATCGTTGCACCGCTTCCTCCACAGATCGTTTCATAGTAGCCGAATGTACCGTCACCAAATGTCAGATTGTTCATCGTTCCCTGGCTGGCTGCTGCCGCATTCAATGCCCCCAGCAGAACATCGACCACTCGCTGAGACGTTTCCACGTTGCCGCCGACCATGGCGGCACATTGAGCTGGATCGACATGTGCGGGGGGATTCAGCAGGCACTCGGGAAGAATGATTTCGACAGGATCAAGCACTCCGCTGTTCAGGGGAATGTCATCCTGAATGAGCGAACGAAACACGTACAGCACTGCTGCGGTGACAATCGCTCGATTCGCATTGAGGTTTGTTGCGAGCACCGGCCCCGTCCCCGTGAAATCGACGGTCGCTCGGTCGTGATTAATCGTGATCGTCGTACGGATCGGTGATCCATCGTCGAGATGATCTTCGTACGTGAATTGAGATCGTCCGCCCGATTTCCTGGCCAGGTCTTGAAGTGCCAACCGCATTTTCGCTGCGGCAGACTGCTGAATATATCGCATGAATGCTTCAACGACGGGCCACGACTGATTGTCGACAAGCTGCCGAAGCTGGGTCGCACCCGTATTATTCGCAGCAACCTGCGCGGCCACATCTGCCAGATTGTCGTCCACCGATCGCGAGGGATAGGTGCCAGACCCGAGCAACGCACGCAATTCCTCTTCGCGAGACTCCCTGGGGTTATCGCCAAGGAGTTTGAAGTTCCGAATCAGGACCCCTTCTTCGGCGAGTGTTCTGGAAAACGGAGGCATACTCCCGGGGACGATGCCACCAATTTCGGCATGATGAGCTCGGCTGGCGGTGAAGAACATCAATCGACCGGAAGCGGGGTCATGCACCGGTGTGACCACGGTCACGTCTGGAAGGTGCGACCCGCCACGATAGGGGTCATTTGTGACATAGACATCCCCCGGCCGCAGATCGGGATTATCCTCGATGATCCGACGCACGGTCTCACTCATCGCTCCCAGATGGACGGGAATGTGAGGTGCGTTGACGACCAGGTTGCCCGTTGCTGAAAAGATGCCACACGAAAAATCGAGTCGCTCTTTCACGTTGGTCGAAAGACTCGTCTGCTGCAGCGCAATCCCCATCTGTTCAGCAATGGACGCGAAGAGGTGATTGAAGATTTCGATTCGCACGGGATCTGCAGCGACAGCAGATGATTTCGGTTCTGAATCCGCTGGACGAGTGCCAACATCTGAAGTCACGCGATCCAGAACGATTTCACCTCCGCTGAGGATTCTCGCACTAAAACCGGGATCGACAATCACGGTTGAGGTCGGTTCACAGACAATCGCTGGCCCATGGAACTGGTCACCCGGTTGCAGGTTCTCTCGCAGAAAAACTCCTGTGCGATGCAGGACATTGTGAAAACAGGTCTCAGTCCATTCCGTCGGTTCCGGGTATCTGGCAATTTCATTCTGACGAGATTCGACGGGATCGGGTCGATGACCGACAACTTCGACGCGGATTGAGGCGATTTCCAGCGGACGTCCTTCACGCACGTATCCGTAGAGTTGCCGATGACGTTCAGCGTATTGCTGCGCGTAGTGTTCCAGTGCTGACAATCGCGAAGTGCCGCTGCCTGCAGAATCTTCCCTGTCATCGACAAGGGACGGGGCCTCAATCAGGATTGTCCCTTCGACACCTCGATAACGAAGTTCCAGCGATCTCACGGGTGCCGCAACGAACTCGGGCAGGATCCCTTCCGAAATCACTTCTGCGCATGCGGATTGTTCGAGCTTCTGGAATTGAGGTTCCAGGTCAATCAGGTTTTCTTCTGTTAACGCCTGCAGTACCGATTGTTCTTTCAGGCGACGAACATCGGCCAGGCCGATTCCATAAGCACTCAGCACACCTGCATAGGGATGCGAGAGAACTCGGGGCATCCCCAGAGATCGAGCCAGTTCACACGCGTGTTGTGCTCCTGCACCACCAAACGTGACCAGCGTATAATCCGCAGGATCGTAACCTCGAGCGACAGAAATCTTGCGAATCGCACGCGCCATCGTGGTATTCGCGATATCAACATACCCCTGAGCCAGTTCCAGGGATGAATACCTCCGTCCGAGGGGTGATGCCGCAATACGATCACAGAGGTCCTTGAGTCGTGCCTCAACAGCATTCCTGTCGAGTGAAAACGGGAATCGATGCGGAACAATCTTACCCAAGAAGAAATTCACATCTGTGATGGTCAATGGCCCACCACGTCCGTAACAGGCTGGGCCCGGATTTGCTCCGGCGCTTTGCGGACCGACAAACAGCTTGACGCCGTCGAACCCACAGATGCTGCCTCCCCCCGCAGCAACGGTTTCGATGGCCAGCATCGGCGAAACCACCCGAACCCCTGCCTTTGTTGATTCGAACTCTCGTTCAAAACTTCCATCGAACCGGGAAACATCGGTGCTGGTCCCACCCATGTCAAAGCCGATCGACTTTGCAAACCCGGCTCGCTGAGCCACGCGTGAAAATCCGATGACCCCGCCAGCAGGACCAGAAAGGATACTGTCCTTACCAGTGAATCGAGTCGCATCGACAAGGCCACCGGATGATGTCATCAACTTCAATGAGATACTTGATGCCGCGTCGGATTGGGATGCAGGCGACAACGAATCCTTTAGCCGATTGACATAGGCTCGCAGAATGGGATTGAGGTACGCATCCATCACGGTAGTGTCACCGCGCGAGACAATCTTGATCAGCGGTGCAAGACGACTTGAGGTACTGATCTCGGAAAAGCCCACGTCATGAGCAATCCGCTCCACGATCAGTTCGTGGGACGGATTGGCAAACGAGTGCAGCAGGCAAATCGCCAGCGACTCGCAACCTTGCTGGTGTAACGATGCCAGGCGTGAACGGATCGCAGATTCGTCTGGTGCCACCAGAACGCGACCTTGTGCGTCCAGACGCTCATCGATTTCAATGACAGAAGCAAATAGGGGCTCTGGCTTCTGAATACTCAGATCAAACAAGCGCGGCCGATCCTGATTGGCAATCAGCAGGACATCGCGAAACCCGCGTGTCGTGACGAAACCAACTTTGGCCCCCCGGCGCGTCAGCAGTGCATTCGTGCCACGGGTCGTTCCAAGCCTGACCGTGACTGGTGGAATCGGCTGATCGAGCCGCAGTCGCAATGCAGTCCGAATAGCCAGAACTGGAGCTTCTTCGCCGCTACTCAATTCGTAACGGATCCGATCTGAGGAGGCAGGCAAATCGGCGTCGACACAAATCGTTCCGTCGCTGGGGTCGCTCGATACTACCCTGCACGACTGCATGGCTGAACCATCTGCGTCCAGCAGTGTGCAGAGATACCCATCCCAGAATCGAGCGGGCTCATCGACACGTGCATGGTCGCGAAATGTTCGTTGTCCAATTCGCTGAGCGATCTGTCCTTTGGTGATGCCAGAGGAAAGAACTTTCGAAGCTGTCACGGCACCGCTGGGGGAACACATCAGACAATCGGTAAAGGTTCCCCCGACGTCGATCCAGAATTCTGTTAGGCCAGTCATTTGAGAAGAGCTTCGCGTCAGGGCCGGACGGGTTGAGTCCAGGCACGTTCAAACTCACCGGGAACGGACGGATTCGGGTGCTTACGCGACGACGTAATCCGGGCTCGCACGTAGAGTTCTTTTCCAGTAAATTCATACGTTGCTTTGGTCCCATCGACCGACTTCAGAACCTGGCCGATTTCGGACGAGTACTTTCGCGTTACCGCCAGTTTTTTCCCGTCTTTGTCACGGTAAGGTTCGCTGTTTGGATCGAATCCTTTTGGGGTTCCGATGAAATCGATCCGATAGGTGGCATCAGGATCAGGTTGAACACCGACGCTCAACGAAGCCTTAGTCGATGTGATCTCATCCAGAGTCACTCCTGACGACGCATAAAACCGGCCTGCTTCCATGTTTTCGATCAACGAGGCGGGAGTGAGTTCTGCAGCGAGAACATTGACCCAACCTCGCCCTGGTTCGCTGGCGCGACTGGGAATGTTGTGGTAGCTGTGACCATCATCCGTTGCAACGCCGTAGAGAAGCGGCAAATCGAACTGCGTTAATCGCATGGAATTGATGACGTCCCAGATACGCTCCGTCGAGGCGTACATCTCATCCCCATCGTTATGGACGCCTGGATGTCCATTGTAGACTTCGAAGAAGTTTTCGCCGCGAACTCGCATCAGGTCTTCTGCGGCCACACCCCAGCCAAAGTTCGGGTGATTTAAGTGGATGATCATCGGCTGCCCCGTCCGCTCTCGCTGAGCGATCAGGGAGTCGACATTGTTCTGAATCACCTCGTAAACGCTTTCGCCTCCGCGAGGTGGAATCACCTCACGGACGTTATGAGCATTCAAATGAATTGGCAGCTTTCCGAATTTGTCCGAAACTTCCTCTCCCTGAATCAGCAGAAACTTACCCGGAATCGCCAGCTTTTCGACGACTTCGTCAAATCGACGTAAACGGACCTCCAGTCGGCCCTCTTTCATGCGTTCTTCTGTCCAGTCAGGAAATTTAGCTTTGAGTTTTTCGAACGACTTCCGCCCGTTCTTGACTTTATCAACATCGATCCACCGTTCACGATTTGCCAGTACGTTGTGATCCGTAAAGCACAAAAAGTCATAATTGTGGTCGCGGTACCACTGGGCGATCATTTCGAGATAGTCGTCGCCATCGCTCCAGAGAGAATGGGTATGCAGGTTCCCGCGGTACCATTTCAACGGAGCAGCCGCCTTCAGTGTGTCGGCCGAAACCGTCGAAGGTTGATTCGTTCGAGAAAAACTGACGGCGAAAATGATTGCGAAAACAGAGAGGGTTCCCAAGATCATCGGTCGATAGCGAGTTTGCATCGATCACCCCCAAGCAGCACAGAAGTTATCAACAGAATGAAATGCGAAAAGAGTCTAACCGGATATCCGGTTGAGACTCCAGCGATTGACCGAATTCTGGCGTATTTGTGTGATCCTAGGGTAAGAAACTTTCGTTTCGAGGAATACCGGGAACGGAAATGGGTAATTTGCAGGAAAACTCAACTTTACGGGTTGAGAACTTGGCGCAAATTGCCGTATGGTTTGACAAGCCTGATTTGCAGATCCAGCCGATGGTACACCGAGTCTATAATTGGCACAGATTGGCGTTTGCCTGAGTTTCTCAGGTATCTCAAGTGGGAGAAATGAAATGCGTAGCGGCAATCCAACTCTGAATAGTTCCACGTTTGACACGTTCCGGACGGAATCCTTCGATTCATCGAACTCGATGACAATTCGAGGGGCCGCCACAAAGACCTTGATTCTACTCGGACTTTGCACAGGTTCAGCATCGCTGACATGGGGCATGGTTCAGGGACAGAATATCCCTCAGGCGGTGCCTTGGGTGATTGGTGGTGCCATTGCCGGTTTCGTCATGGCAATTGCGACGACATTCGTACCGAAGTGGTCGCCAGTCACGGCACCGCTGTATGCAATCGCAGAAGGATTGTTCCTCGGCGGAATTTCGGCCATTTTCGAAATGCGATTCGAGGGAATCGTGTTCCAGGCACTTCTGGGCACATTCGGGACCGCGTTTGCCCTGCTGATGGCTTACGAGACCGGATTTATCAAGGCAACCGAGAACTTTAAGCTCGGCGTCTTCGCCGCCACCGGCGGAATCGGGATGATGTACCTAGCCATGTGGATCATGTCCTTCTTCGGGATGCGAGTGAACCTGATGGCGATGGGAGGATGGGGTATTGCGATCAGTGCAGTGGTTGTGATTATCGCGGCCCTGAATCTGGTGCTGGACTTCGACTTCATCGAAGATGCGGCCAACCGTGGAGCACCAAAGTACTGTGAATGGTACGGGGCATTCGGCCTGATGACGACGCTCGTCTGGCTGTATGTCGAAATCCTCCGCTTGCTGGCAATCATCGCGAGCAGCGCAAAAGATGACTGACACTGAGACGGTTCGATCCTGTCGAACATCGTATGCCTGACTTGTGACCCGGTCGCGAAACGCGACCGGGTCATTTTCCATTCACCGTCTGACAAATCTTTCGTACGAGTTCGCCAGTGACCTTGGAGTTACAGTGCACTAAAAGGCGGGGGAAATCGTGAAGCTGAGCCAAAGCCTTCCGTTGTGGGCATTTTCTCTCGTGTTAGCAGCAACTGGAATCGCGTGGACAAGCGACGCGAGCCAATCGGACGGCAAGACCAAACAGGAACCTGCTGCAAACACGAAACCAGCAGTACCGGTGACACCGCAGCGGCAACTCTTCAAAGGAAAAGTTGTTTTTGCTGCTGACGCATTGAAACGTCGCGGAGTCAAAGTTTACGCTGACGACCTGAAAAACCAGGTCGTGCTGGAAACGCCCACCGGGGAACTGCTCCCGATTCTGCCAGACTGGCGCGGGCGGGCATTCCATCAAGATGAACGATTGCGTGAACGTGACGTCGAACTGGTGGGGTTCCGCCGTGAAGGGTTGCCGTACTTAAACGTGCTTTCTGTCTACACTTTCGACGAAAAACGAACTCGCCAGTACATGGACTACTGGTGCGACGTCTGCTCGATCCCCATGTACGAAATCAAACCGTGTGATTGTTGCCAGCAAGAGATTCGTCTACGCTTTCAGCCTCAGGAAGTCACAGAACTGAAGACATCCGCCGCTGACAATCCCTCCCGATGATCTGGGAACGCGATTTCTGCGACGATTGCTTCGTGGCTTTTCTGCTGCTCTTTGGAATGTTTCACTTTTTCCGGACTTGCGATGAATCTTCAACTGAACGACCTGGCTTCCCAACTGATCGAGGACGTCTCTGATGGCCCTGAAGATTTGCGGATTGCTCAGGTTGATGTTCCTGGGAACGGACTGCTGCTCGATTTCGGCGTCGAAACCGAAGGGGGACTGGAAGCTGGCTGTGCGCTCGCATCAATCTGCATGTCAGGCCTGGCTGACATTGGAATCGTTCCGGGAACGCTCGGCGACATCGGTTGGCAGCACGTCGTGGTCCAGACCGATTCACCTGTGGCAGCCTGCCTTTTCAGCCAGTACGCAGGATGGCAAATCAGCGTTGACAAGTTCTTCGCCATGGGCTCAGGACCGATGCGAGCCGTCGCAGCAAAAGAACCGCTGTTCGACAAACTCTGGTACCGGGAAGAAGCAGAACAGGTCGTTGGTGTGCTGGAAACGGGAAAACTTCCCGATGCTGAGGTCTTCGAGTACATCGCGGAAGAAACGGGCGTTGAACCTCAGGATGTCGTGCTTTGTGTCGCACCCACATCCAGCATGGCCGGAAATCTTCAGGTTGTCGCGAGATCCGTCGAAACGGCTCTGCATAAGCTCTACGAGCTTGGATTCGACGTCAATCGAATCCGCAGTGCCGTCGGCAGTGCTCCACTTCCACCGGTCGCCAAGAATGATATGGAAGGGATCGGCCGGACAAATGACGCGATCCTCTATGGGGGACGAGTCAGCCTGTGGGTGAAGGGCGACGACGAATCGATCGCCGAAATCATCATCCGAGTTCCCTCAATTTCTTCGGCGGCCTACGGACGACCGTTTCTGGAGATCTTCGAATCCGCCGGTCGCGATTTCTACAAGATCGATCCACTGCTGTTCAGTCCCGCTGAAATCGTCATTCAGAACGTCGATACCGGTCGGGTACACGTCGCAGGTCGGGTGAATGTTGAGGTTCTGAAAAAGTCGTTTGGAATTTGAAGTGGAAGGTTCGTTCCAAAATAAACAGCAACCCATCGTCATTGCTGAACACCGTCAATTGATCACGAACCAGCTCGATTGGGGAAGCCTGAATCGAGCGTCGACTCGCCCGATGAGAACTCACAATCTGTCGGAGAATCGCCTTGAAGATTGGCATACTTGCCAGTGAGGGAAGCTGGTACTTTCGCGATCTGGAACGTGCATCGGTTGCCTGCGGTCATTCTTGCACTCGACTCGACTTCGAACGCCTTGTGGCTCGAGTCGGGAAGCGCGGATCAGAAGTTGGGATCGTTTCCATCAGTGAAACGATTATTCCCCAACAAGCATCCAGCGAGTTTGATGTGATCGTCGTTCGAACGATGCCTCCAGGTTCATTGGAACAAGTCGTTTTCCGAATGGATGCTCTGAGTCGCTTGGAAGCGGAGGGAACACGCGTCGTCAATTCGCCAAAATCACTCGAATGTGCGGTCGATAAATATCTTACAACGGCAAAATTACAAAGAGCCGGACTGCCGGTCCCGGAAACCATCGTCTGTGAACATGAAGACGATGCGATGGAAGCGTTCGAACAATTGGGACGCGATGTCGTCGTAAAGCCTCTTTTTGGGGCGGAAGGTCGCGGAATCGTTCGAGTCAGCGATCCGGATCTCGCACACCGTACCTTTCGAACTCTGATGCGGCTGGATGCTGTTTTGTATCTGCAGCAGTTCATCAATCACGGTGGATATGATGTACGGGTACTCGTCCTGGCGGGCTCGGTCGTCGGTGCCATCCGACGCCGATCAGCAAACGATTTCCGCACAAACATTTCTCGTAACGCAATAGCAGAAAAACACTTACCAACTGCGCAGGAATGCTCATACGCACTTCAGGCGGCCGAAGCCACGGGTGCCTACATCGCCGGAATCGACTTGCTCTACGACCAGTCCGGCAATTGTTTCGTCATTGAAGTCAATGCTGTGCCAGGTTGGCAGGCATTTACCCGGACCACAGGAATTGATGTCGCGCGGATATTCATTGACAGCCTGACAGAGACGCCAGTCAACTCGTAGGAAGAATCTGATGGTTTTCGTGAACTTTTCGACGCAACTTGCGTTGTCGGCATAAGTTGGCGTTTCGCTGTCAGATCTTGCTGCTTGAATGGTGGACTTCGCGGGGGTACACTTTCCGAAAATCTGCGAGGTCGCATTTCCGTATTGCGCCGGAACATGAGGTGAGACGTTGCAGTATGATGCCCCGCAATACGTCACACGTAAATTGGATGCGATCTCGCCAGGTTCTGGAATTGCTTAAGCTCGCTGAAAATTGCAGCCTGCAAAGTTTGTGGTTGGCTGAGTGGATTCGTCGTGCTTTTTACGCCCGGAAGAACTGATGACGCAGATAATCGAGATCCGCAGCGCCGATGACCCGCGCGATGTGATCCATCGCGCGTGTCAGCTATTGGCGGAAGGGCATCTCGTCGCGTTTCCTACAGAGACTTCCTATGTCGCAGCAGCCAGTTCCCTCAGCGAAATTGGTACGGCGAAGCTTCGAACGATCTCCACAGGCGCCGCGGCACTGGCATTGAAATCGCCCCACGAAGCACACGACTACGTCGCCAGGATGCCCGCACCCGCACACAAGCTGGCACGTCGTGCATGGCCTGGCCCCCTGACCATGGAATTCGAAACTTCAGAATTGAATGGGTTGTTCGAATCGCTTCCCTCAGCCACGCAACAACTCCTGACAGGCGATCGTTCAGCCGTTGCGTTCCGGGTGCCAGCTCATAATGCAATTCTTCACGTTCAGCGACTGACTCCAGCACCGCTGGTTGTCACGGCTGATCGAGATAAGTCACAGCCGTTACCTCGAACCGCGGCAGATGCCGCTCGAATGTTCGGAGACGCAATCTCGCTCGTCATCGATGAT
>CAXBSB010000122.1:0-23741 GCA_963977965.1 uncultured Schlesneria sp. | reverse complement strand
TCAGCCGGAACGCGCTAGCGTCCGGTTCTCTTTGGGGACACGATCAGCACCACCACGTGGTGAATAATTGCATGCCACACACAACGAGGTGGATACTGGTCGCTGCTCGCGTTATGAAATAATGACCGCAACCTTCGGAAAATCGTGTGACGTGTCACTCACGAATCGCGTCGCCTACGAACGGTTATGTCGTGATGCGCAGCATGTCAGAGGGCAGGCAAATGCCGTCGTTGATCGTTTCGTCAAGTTATACGACCGACTCGCAACTCCTGAGACAAACCGCGCGGACACTCGGTTGGGAGACGCTTCGCCTCGACGGCTGTTGTATTCCAGATTGGTTTGATCCGCCTGACGATCAGATCGCACTATTCTGCACGGCTCCAGATGCCTTCAATATTGCGGATCAATTGTCGCGCAGGTTGCTTGGCTGCAATTCAGATTGGACCGTCAGACTACCACCCGAATTCCTGAACCGTGAGTTGCGGCAAATGTCGCTTACCGACGCACTGAAACTGTCTGGTGTGTCATTCGTCAAACATGCCGTCAGCAAGGCATTTCCCGCAGCGATCTATGATTCAGCAACCCTCGCCAATGCCACTTCCAGAATCCCGCCAACCGCCCTGGTTCACGTAGGCGAACCGGTCAACTGGTCCGTCGAATATCGATGCTTCGTGATTGATCGTCAAATTGCCACGATCAGTCCCTACAAGCGGCATGGTGATATCATCAAGGATCATTCCAATCTCCTTGGTGCACCACAATCAGAATTTGTAGCTGCGAAACGATGTGCCGAACTAGTACTCAGTTCAACTGCAGTCGCTTGTCCTTCAGCATTCGTCCTGGATGTCGGCGAGATTGACGGCCGGGGTTGGGCTGTGGTCGAATTCAACGAGTGCTGGGCATCGGGAATCTACGCCTGTGATCCCGTACGCGTACTGGATACGTTGTTACGAGCATGCGTTCCCTTGTCCACGATGGCCGATGTTGATCGTCGCTGGGACTTCAAAGAACATTACTTTGCGGCGTGTTCTTGATGGCCATCAGGGAACCGGACGCTAGCGCGTTCCGGCCGATGGACAAAGTTTGATCGGTATTTCAGTCTTCGCATCGATCAATCATCACCGCTTGAATCGCAGTACTCGGCAATGATTTACACGGGAACTCAGCCGGAACGCGCTAGCGTCCGGTTCTCTTTTCGCTTTCAATTGCGTCACGTATCGTCTTCAGAAATCGGATGCGAGCGCGTATCGGCTGATGGGTTGAAACTGGAAAAGCTTGTCGTCTTGGAAATCTGTTTGGAACCACGTCGGTTCGGAGTTGGACCATCTGCTGCTGGGCTAGCCCACGGTTTGGATGATCGCAAGCGGCAATCATCGTGACAAACCACCGACCAAGTTTCGCGGTGGCGAAAAACCAAAGGATTCATAGTGCCAAAAGCAAATTAAACCAACCGGCCAGCTAGCGTCCGGTTCTCGTGGGGCAATACGATATTCCTCAAAATAAAACCAGCTCGCGGCAAACCGGGCTTTCGATGAATGAAATGAGGAACAAGTGCGGATTCACGTCTTGAGCGACGTACACGCTGAGTTCGCACGCTTCGACATTCCAGACGTCGATGCGGACGTAACTGTACTCGCGGGCGACATTCATACTCGGGACAGAGGCGTCTCGATTGCTCGACGCTTTTCGCAGCAGCGACCAGTTGTGTACGTCGCAGGAAATCACGAGTTCTATGGCACCGCGATTCCAAAACTTTACGGCAAGATCAAATCGCAGGTCGCAGATTCGACGATCTCCTTTCTCCAGAACGAAACCACGGTTGTTGGAGACTGTCGTTTCATCGGAGCGACTCTCTGGACGGACTACGGACTTTTCGGAGACGACAAGCGAGAACTGGGAATGGACGTTGGAAAATCGACAATGAACGATTTCAAACAAATCAGGACGAATCCCGATTATCGCAAGGTTTCACCCGCGTTTCTGTACGCTGCCTGTCGACAGACGATAGCTTACATTGAATCCGTTCTGGCCGAGGAACATGATGGACCTACGATTGTCGTGACACACCATGCGCCAAGCATTCAATCGATCGCTCCTGAGCATCGCAACGACCCGCTCAGCGCCTCATATGCCAGCAATCTGGAGAATCTGATTCTCGCTTCCAAAATCGATGTGTGGTTTCATGGCCACACGCACACGTGCGCCGACTATAGAATTGGCGGCACACGTGTCATCAGTAACCAACGTGGCTACCCCGGCGAATGTCCCTCGGAATTCGACGCAGGCTTGATCATTACTGTATAAGAAAAGTCCTGGCACAATCTTTCTCAATCTTCGAATGTGTGGCACGCCATGAAGTCTTTCGAGGGGCGTGGTGCCTGACAGAACTACTCGAAATCATCAACTGCGCCAGTGCCAGGAAAGATTCGGGCTTCACAGTTCCTCGCACTGGCATCACGCTCAGAAGTTTTGAAACCAACAAAAAATGTGGTTGGTGGCTGCTGGCTTTGTGGAATCATTTTCACGCATTGACCACGCCCTTCGGAAGACCTCATGGCGTGCCACACTTCCGATTGATTCGCTAACACACGACGAGTTGTGGCCCCTGCGGAACATCGCTATTTCGGCCTGCCTCAGTATGTATTTGACAGTTCTTTCGACTGCATTTCTGATTTCGTAGAATCTCAGGGTTCCATTTGCAGATCTCGTTTCATCAGGTGATCGAATGATGATTGATGCCCTCGTCTCGAATTGGAAGTCATCATCAAAGTGGCCTCGCCGATTGTCTGAGTCTTGGGTACGTGGAAGCCTGGTTCTGTTTGTCAATCTGATCTGCATTGCGAACGAAGTTTTTGCCGAGACTCCGACTGCCGTTTCTGACGACGAGCGATCTCCTTCTACAGAGCTTCAAAAAGGACTGGTGGCGCATTTCCCGGTTGTCGACAAGCCGCGCGAGGTTTCAGCGGACTCTGCAACGTTAGGGAACGGGGATTTCACAGTCGCTCTGTGGGCGCAATCCCATGAGTTCTCGGATCGACTGCCTGGTGATCTTGTCAGCCAATATGATGCTACCAGACGTCGAGGGTTCCATTTGACGCTGAAATGCAATCCGGGCGTGACGTCCAATCAGGCCAACTGGCGTCATCTGCAATTTGGGATTGATGACAATCGTGAATCGAGCTGGCGAGATTGCGGGCGACCGGAACGAGCCCTCTTTGCGTTCTCACTGGCCACTCATGAAGGATCGCTTTATGCGGGGACGTGTGAGCCCGGTAAAGATGAGTCCGGTCGAGTGTATCGTTATGCCGGCGACAACATGTGGCTGGATTGTGGATCACCTGACCGATCCAACAGCGTCACTGCTCTTGCCGTGTTTCAGGGGAAACTCTACGCGGGAACGGGTAAGTACCGTCTGGCGGGATCGCGTTTACCCGAATCCGACAACTTGAATCATGGTGGTCGAATCTTTCGCTACGAAGGCGAGCGTCAATGGGTCGATTGTGGCCAGCTTCCTGAAGTGGAAGCGGTTGGCGGACTCGTGATTTTCCAAGGGAAACTTCACGCCTCGTCCCTGTACCGACCCGCAGGATTTTTTCGCTACGAGGAAGGAACTCGATGGACCAGGCTTCCCGTGCCGGAAGTGGCAGATTCACAAACAGGGGACAAGGTTCTTAAGCGAGTCGAGTCGCTGACAGTATTTAATGGATTTCTGTACGGGAGCAGCTATGACGGTGGGCACGTTTATCGCTACGACGGACAGAACTGGGTCGACTGTGGTCAAGTGGGCGACAATACTCAGACCTATTCGTTCGCTCCGTTCCGCGGCTAGTTGCACGTAGCGACTTGGCGAAGTGGTCGCGTCTTCCGTTTCGAAGAGATTGGCCGATGGACCGACATGGGTCGACTCGGTGAAGAACTGGAAGTCATGGGGATGCTCGTTCATAACGGACGCTTTATTGCCGGAACGTTGCCACTGGCACAAGTTTATTCGTACGAGGGTGAAAGCCAGTGGAAGCTGCTTGAGCAGTTGGATCACACTCCCGATGTCACATACCGCCGGGCTTGGACCATGGCCGAACATGATGGACAGGTCTTCTGCAGTACGTTGCCGTCAGGAAAGATCTATGCATTCTCGGCCGGTCGGCAAACGCAATGGGGGAAGACTCTCAATTCCGATTGGCATCAGATCGGTGCCACGAAGTCCAAGAACCATCTGACGCTGTTCGTCGATGGTCAGCAGGTTTCCCAATCTGCAAAGTTCGATGCGACGGGATATCAACTCGACTCGAAAGCGCCCTTGCAACTGGGCACCGGCGTCAACGGTCCATTTCAGGGGCAACTGGAAGACGTTCGAATTTATCGGCGAGTGCTTTCGGCGAACGAAATCCAATCTCTCGCAAGGTCTCGTCCATCAACGCGATGAACTGTCTGTAGCCTTGATTACGTTCAATCAGTCGCCCGTAAAGTTCAGACGATTAATCCGGGGACGCAGATTTTACCAGAAGTACCGAAAATACCATCAGGTGACCTCCGACGCCGTCCGATAACTGATTTAACCTGCAAAGTTTCGCGCAGGGACCAGATTTGCATACCAGACTTCCCTATGGCAGAAATTGCCGAAGTGCAGATCCCTTGAGTGTTGACCATGCAAGAGTTGTGGGTACGGTTTCAACGTGAAGTGAAAGCGAACAGGCAGAAGGCTGGCCTGCTGGCCGGATTGTTTCTGTTTGGTTGCTGCTTCTGGTTACCGATGGTTTACCGCGCCCTGTCACCAACTCCAACTCATACGGCGAAGCGGCCATCCTCGTCGACGCCGGTCGCTGCCTCCAGTACCGCACCATCGCCAGGCACCACCGCCGTTGCCGAAGTCGATACGGGAAAGTTCTGGGCGAATCTTTCGAAGTCGCTCGCGGAAGACGTGATGTTTCAGTCCGCCGATGTTCAGAGACTCGATCGCGATCCGTTTACAGTCGCAGAAGATTCAGAACCACTACCGGTCTTGTTTGCCGAAGAGCCCAGGCCCGCGCCTGCGGTGGTTGTTGACACGACGCCGAAATCAGCTCCGATCCCATTGGAATTGACGGGAACAATTATTGGTCGAACCCGCAGCATCGCTCGAATCAATGGACAACTGTATCCGCTGGGAAAGAGAATCCAGACGGATGGCAAATCATTTCAGCTGACAAAAATCGAATCACATCGCGTGGAATTGTCTTCTGGCGATCAAACCATTGAATTAACCCTGGCTCGACCACAACTCAAGGATGTGTTGAATCGCGGCGAGCCCGAGTCACCTTTGCAATAGACGTTCACCGCAGGCGCTGCCAGCGCGGGCGGTACGAATCGATTGAAATCCGGATGCGAACGCTGGCAGCGTTTGCGACGAGAACGGTCACGGACGGCCCATGAACAGACATTCTTCATTTTTTCGAGTGGCATTTCTGTCACTGCTGATGGCAGTCGCGCTGCCGCTGCTGGTGTTCCTGGCAGCACAGGTTCGCCACAAGCAACTTCAGTCGACTGCCAATCCACGCTGGGCTGGTTTCAAAAAGGTCAACGGAACGCAAACGCTGGATCATCCGTTAGCGAAGCCCGTTGCCGAGACAACTCCTTCAACCGTCAGCGAACCCACGTCGTCAGCGAAGGTTGCCAGCAAATCAACCAGCGATGGCTCAACTCCGTCTGGTCGACTGAAAGTGAACTCAGTCAGTGCACCAGCGGGGATGACGGGGTCTGCGGCTGGAAGTATGCCCAGAATCGCTCAACTCGATCCGGTCACCGTCGACATTCCACCGCAACAGCCTCGACAACCAGTCGCTCGACAGGCTCAGGCGGTCCCGGGCAGGCTGACGTCGCAGCAGACGGCCGAACTGCAGCCGACAACCCCCGTTCCCAGCGCACCAGTACCCAACGCACCCATTCCTAATGCACCGGTACCTCAGCCAGATGATATCGAACCCGCTCCGCGCTCAGCGGCTCCTGCTCCCAAGGTTGCGGCAAAGCCAATCGTGGAATTTCACGTCGCTGAACCTAAGCGTCATGAGAGCGAAGAAACCCGGCGGCTCGAAACTCAGCTAGCTGGACTTCAACGGCGCCTGGACCAACTCGCGATGGCTCAGAATGAGCGTCAGGTTTCTGATCTGGAACGAGCTCTCAATCTTCTGCAGCAGGCTCAGCAAGCGCAGATTCAACGGGGACAGGCCAATCCCGGTCAGATTCCACAGCCCCCGCGTCCATTCAACCCTCCTGACACTGATTCTGATGTGAATGACCAGGGACCAGAGCGTTCGTCGACCGTTCCGCCAGCGCCACGAGCGGGCCGAGCCAACGCCACAATCAACAACAAGTCGGTGGGACGTGAACCGTCTATCAAGATCGTGCAGGGAGACGTGGGGGATGACGACGAAAAGTTTTCGATCCAGGTCCAGGATGCCAATCTGTCGGAGGTTCTTGACATGCTCGGGCAACTGGCGGGAGTCAACATCCTTGCCAGCCGGGATGTTCAGGGACGGATCTCATTGAATCTTCAGGACGTGACCGTCACCAAGGCACTCGACGCCATCGTGAAATCGCAGGGATTTGTCTACGAGCGCGAAGGTGATTTCATCTATGTTCGAACGTCTGCTGAAGACACGGCGATGAAGCAGGCGAATCGCAAACTGATCAGTAAGATCTATCAATTGCATTACATCAACGCGAACGAAGTCCAGAAGCTGCTGGATCCGATCATGACCAAAGGGGTTGGTCGCCATGCTGTGACATCGCCTCCGCAAACGGGTATCGCGGTCAGTGCAACCAACGCCGGTGGAGATGGACTTTCGCAGCGCGATACATTGCTCGTCCAGGACTATCCAGATGTCATCGCCGAAATTGACAAGATCATTGTGGAAGTCGATGTGCCGCCGCTGCAGGTCATGATCGAAGCCAAGATCCTGAGTGTGGCGCTGTCTGACTCCATGCAGTTTGGCGTGAATTTCGCCATGCTCAACGGGGCTCAGAACAGCCAGTTGCTGTCCGGAAACGGATCGACATTGAACGGAACGGTTGGATTCCCGTCGACTCCGGCCCTGGTACCAGCGGCCGGTGACTTCATCGCCAATTCTGCTGGATTGAAGTATGGCTTTATCCAGGGAGACATCTCGGGATTTATCAAGGCTCTGGAAACGATCGCCGACACCACGCTGCTGGCAGCCCCACAACTGCGAGTGCTCAATAAACAGCGAGCTGAAATGATCATCGGGCAACGCATCAGCTACAAGACTCTGGCATTCAACGGAAACCAAACGGTCGAGAATGTGCAATTCCTGGATGCTGGAACAAAGCTGATTTTCCGGCCGTTCATTTCCCCGGATGGACTGGTCCGACTGGAAGTGCATCCTGAACGAAGCAAGGCCACGATCAATTCGCAGACCGGGTTGCCAAATTCCGAAACGACGGAAGTCACCACAAACGTCATGGTCCGCGATGGTACGACCGTTGTCCTTGGGGGGTTGATCTCGGAAGAAACAGTTGAATCAATTGATCGAGTCCCGTTCCTGGGTGCGATTCCTCTGGTAGGAGCCGCGTTCCGGAATAAAACGGAAAGCCTGCAACGGAACGAACTGATCGTCCTGATCACCCCGCGCATCGTGACCGACCCCGAAGCTGCTATTGAAGGTGAGAAGCTGCAGTTCGAAACTCAGGAACGAGCCGCCTATTTCCGGGATCACTTAAGCCCGGTCAATCGCACCAGCCTGACTCGAGCTCACTATGAACGAGCCGTCGATTACTTCGAAGCTGGCAATCTGCTGAAAGCCAAGCAACAGATCGATGCCGCATTGCTGCAGAACAAGGGCGATCTTGAGTGTCAGCGGATGAGGCTGAAGATTGACCAGGCGATTCATGAGCAACAGGCGAAGGCCTGGCGCTGGAGACCATGGGGCAGAAACGAAAGTCGCCGATCAGAAGTTCGAACCCCAACCCCGATACCGTCGGTGCAGACGAGTGTTCAGCCGTGATCTTGCGCGATCCCGCTCATCCCTTCGGCAAGTGAGCGGGCGCGAACTTGATTCTCTCGACATACCGAGTCACCTGCTGTGTGGCAGGGTCGATGCGACCAGTACAGCGTGAGATCGCCTTGACGATGTACTTGTACTGGCATTCGAAGTCAGCATCGATGGTGACTTCCAGTTCTTTCGCCTGTGGATTCCCCGGGCGTCCGATTATTTTCAGGATTTCGGAATTCAGACGGTCGAATGCAGCGTTGTCGTTGCCGAGGTTGTTCTGACCGAGAGTCAACTGGACGAGATTTCCATCACGGTCGCTCTTCAAGCCAACGCGAATGTCTGTCGATTGCTGGACGGCGCCGGGTTCTGCTGAGGGCAGGTTGACATTGAAATTGCCCTCGGGGGCAACGATCTTCAGATTGAGCATGAAGAAGATCAACAACTGAAAGACAATGTCGATCATCGGTGCCATTGGGACTTCGACTTTGGACTGAGCATCACTTCTCGACAGTTTCATGAACTTCTCCTTCAAAAGACGTTGCATTCCACTCGAAGTTATCGCTCAGCCATGAAGTCATTTTGGCTTATGCGGCGGAGCGAATTTGATCTTTTCGATGTAGCGGGTGACCGATTGAGTCTTCTGATCGAACCGGCCGGTACATCGTGAAATCGCCTTCACAACGTACTTGTACTGACATTCGAAGTCGGCATCGAGTTCCACTTCGATGTCTTTGGTCAATGGATTTCCTGGTCTGCCGATGATCTTCAGAATTTCGGCATTCAGCCGATCAAAAGCTGCGTTGTCATTTCCCAGGTTGTTTCCACCGAGGGTCAGTTGAACGAGATTACCGTCGCGATCAGATCTCAAACCAACCTTGATGTCGGGCAGATTGACGTCGCTCGGAGCATTCGATGGTGCGCTGATGGGAAGATTGATGTTGAAATTTCCTTCCGGAGCCACGATCTTCAGGTTGAGCATGAAGAAGATCAGCAACTGAAAGACGATATCGATCATGGGCGCCATCGGTATTTCGACCTTCGACAGCGAGCTTGGCTTGGCGAGTTTCATGCATGGCCCTTTCGGCCTGATAACCAGTCTGATGCCACTTTACGATTTGAATCTCTGGCCGGAATCTGCAGAAATCTCTGCGACGTTATTCCAAGACAGGGTTCTTTCATCACAAGAGGGCATTATTTTTCTTCGGACGTTGCACGCAATGAAAACTTGGTGAATCCGTTATCCTGGCACTTCTTGATGAGCTGCTGAACGAGCCCGGTCGGAACTTCGGAGTCGGCCCGAATCAACACTGTCACCTTCCCCACAACGTCTTTGCCATGGATTGCCTCCATGACCTTCTTCTCTTTTTCAAGATCCGGGGTCAGTTGTGCGACTTCCACGTAGCGTTCGTTGTAGAAAATTGTCGGTGCGTTACCGATCTTATTTCCGGCCTTGTCGCGAGCGAAACCGTAGTTCAAAACGAGTTCGTGTTCAGGTTTGACTTCCGGCGGCTTTGCGAGCATGTCCTTGGGGAGTTTGACTCGTTCGTCGGCCTTCGTGTTTTCAAAATTGATGGCGATCATGAAGAACGTCAGCAATTGAAACACGATGTCGATCATTGGGGTCATGTCGGGTTCTGTGAACCCCATTTCAATCTTGCGAACCTTCATCAAAACACCTCAAAGGCGCCTTCGCTGACCTGCCGGAAATCACTCAATCGATTCTCGATGAATACCTGTCCTGGAACTACTCAGCCCGATCGCCAGGTGTCCCCGCAGGTGCAGCACCACCGCGTGCAGGTGCCTTACCCATGTTCTGGAAGTTTTTCATCAGATTGCTGGCGACGAATCCGCATTCCATCAGGAACCGAGCCAGGCGATTCTTGAACAAGGCATAGAAGATAATCGCAGGAATTGCCACGACCAGACCTTCCAGCGTGGTGAACAATGCCGTGGCGATACCGTCGGCGAGTTCAGAAGGCTTGGGTGATGTGGTCGAAGTTGCGATAACCTGGAAGCTGAGCACCATCCCCTGCACCGTACCGAGCAAACCAAGCATCGGAGCAACGGAGCCGATCAAGGCCAGGTAGCCAATCTTGTGTTCCATGGCCATCGTTTCGTCTTCGCCGATTTCCTGCATGCCTGCTTCGGCTTCTTCGAAACCGCGCGACAGTCGGGCCATACCGGCGGACAGAACTCGACCGATGAACGAATCGCTTCCCTTGGCAGCCTCGTAAGCCCCCTGGTAGTCCTTCGCCTGCAATCTTTGTTCAAACTGCTCCACAAACGATGCCGGCAGGAAATTGTCGCGTCGCAATTGAAGACCGATCATCATGATGATCGCGACCATCACGAACGAAACGAGCATGATCAGAAAACCGAAGATCCCCGAGGCGCGAATCATCCATGCCAGGAAGGATTCTTGTGGCTTCGCGTCGGCCTTCTTTTCGTCGCCACCTGCAGCGGGTGCGTCTTCGGCCTTGGCTGCACCATCATCCTGAGCAACCACTTTCGAAACAGGACCGCCGATGATGAACAGACACATCATGGCGGCGACTGCCGCCCAACAGAAGCTGCTGACAAATGAGCGATTCAATTCAATTCCCTTCACGTTGCCATCCCCTTGAGTTTTTCGATTCGTCGTTGAACCGGTTGATGATGAACCATTCCCGAAATGCGACTGCCAATTGCAAGCAGTCGCGAAATTCTAAACCCTATCGTCGCCTGTTTCCAGCGGTTACTTTGCCAGTTTCTTCCGCCAGGAGCTGTTGGGGTAGGTTTGAACCAGCTTCTGCTCCGCTTCAGCACTTCGATCGGGCAACTGAACCTGCTTCCACGTCTTTGTCAGATTGTAAAGAGCTTCGGCGTGCAATGAGGCTTCCTTGGCGAACAGGATGTCGACGTGCAGGTAGGCCAAGGACGCTTCCTTCATCCGCCCCAGCGCCTGAAGCGCATTTCCCATCAGGACATAGGCTTCCGCCTGAAGCGCCGATTCGTCCGCAGGCCCTTTGTCGGTCACGAGTTCGAGGATTTTCAAGGATTCTTCAAACTTGCTTTGGTTGACCAGAGCCCGTGCGCCCGCGAGCATCGCTTCGTACTTCCGTGCCTGATCGGTGGGCGAATTCGTTGCTGCAGCAGCCGCGGCCTCGAACTCCTTCGCTGCTTCATCCAGCTTGTTTTCCGCGACGAGGATCTTTCCGAGGGAAATCCTGGAAAGCATCTTGTAGTCGTTCCAAGGGGCCTTGCCGACGACTTCATACGATGTCCGGGCTGCCGCGAAATCGCCAGCCGCCAGTTGAACCTGTCCCAGCACGTTCATGGAATCGTAATAACGAAAGTGGTCCGGACTGAGTTTCTGAACTGCCTGTAAGGCCTGGGCCGTCTTGGTCAGCTTGGTCATATCTCCTTCAGAAATCGCCTGCTTGGCAGCCGTGCGGGCCAAGGCGTATTCGAGTTCTGCCTTCAGGAATTCGCTGGGGTTTTTGGCGGACTCCTTGGCCTTGGTGTATCGCGTGATTGCCGTTTCGTACTTACCACCGGCTTCATCTGTGTAGGCCAGACGCAATTCTGCGCCCCCTGAATCCCATTCCACCCCCTGAATATCGTTCGCGGCAATCTTATCTGGCTCGCCGACCGCCTTCTTGACGGTTACTTCTTCCTTGGAAACTGCAGAAATCACTCCGCTAAGCTTCTTGCCATCGCTTTTGCGAGTCACCGTGTCTGCGGCAAACAATTGCGAGCTGGCAAGCAAAGCCACCGAGGCGATGGCCCAAGTCTGACGTTTCATGTAACTAGCTCCTGACCTGTGACGGGTCGATTGTGTCGGCTCTTGAGATTTCACTGACAGAATTGCTGAAAAACAGTCGTCACTTGCTGGCCGGCGGTGACGGTGGTTTTGGCTTTGGCTTGGGTACCGCAGCCGCCCCCGGTGCCGCAGGTGCTGCGGGCTTTGTGGCAGGTCTGGTGGCTGGCTTCGTGGCTGCACCTGCCGTCGCTCCAGCCCCCGGCGCTGCCGCAGGGCGTGGGTTTGGCTTCGCAGTCGGGGCGACGAACGTCGGTGCAGGTAAAGGTGCTCCTGCTTCAATTCCGCTAAAGGAAACGGGCCCGGCAGCAGTCGTACCACCAAACGATTTCTGTTTTGGCTTCGACTTGCCTTTGACCAGAACCCAGACAATCGCACCCAATCCAGCGACCAGACACGCCCCAAAGATGATCCACGTCATCATATCGATCTTCGGTGGTTCCGCAGGCTTGTCGGGCTTCACCTCGGTACCTTCCTTAGTTTCGGTCTTGGGAGCTTCCTCTACTGGTTTCTTTTCCATAACAGGCGGCGCCACTGCCACGTCAACGGCACGCGGCAGATCACTGGCTGTCTGACCGAGGTCAGTCAAGACATCACGGTAAAGCCCATTAAACCGCTGATACTGCTCTTCGGGCATATCCTTGACAATTGCCGAAGTCGTCACCAGTTCTGTGCGACAACCTTCCAGGTGCTTCTGCTTGTCCTTGGCGGATTGCTCACGAGCAAATCGAAGACGGCAGAAAGCCGAATTGTATTGGGCATCCAGGAATGTCTGTTTGTAATATTCGTCGGTGGCAAAATTCGGTGACTTGTGAAGCTTCTTGGCAATCTGACTCCAGCCCCAGATATTCCCATTAACTTTGGTATCTCCCTGAATGGCTACGATCAATTTCTTGGGAGCATCTGCCTGACCGCTCAGTCCCCAGTCCTGATACATTTCTGCGGCAGAAATCTGGACCTTCAAGTTATTCGCATTTTCCTTGACGATTTCTTTCATCAGCGTTTCTGCAGGAGGGAAGTCCTTTCTCAGCCGCCCGACTTTCACCAGGCGCAACTTCACTTCACTCAATTGCTTTGCGCCGACGAAATTCTGATCGTTTGTTGCTCGAGTCATAATCTCGTTGAATGCATTTCCACCCTTTTCGTAGAACCCATTCGCTTTGGCCGCATCTGTTGCGACGACGGATTCCCCAAGGGCGAAATAGGTTTCGCCGATCCAGCTCAACGAACCAAAGGTCTGGCCGTCTTTTCGTGAAGCCATGTCATTCAGGAATGTTTCAAACGATGTCATCAGTTTTTCGAAGCGTTCCGTTTCACCGTTTGACTTCAAGCGTTCGAGCTCATCTTTCAGCAGCCGTCCGAGACTGATGTACAGTTCGGTGATTTCGGCTCCCCCTTCAGCCCCGCCATGCCCCGCAATCTTTTCCAGTGTCTTCATTGTTTCGCGGGCTTTGTCGAGATTCTGAGTCCCGATGTAGGCTCGGAAAATCAACTTGTACGTTTCCATGGCGAAGCGTCGGCTGGTCATTCCTGCTTCGGGGCGCGATGGTTCATCCGCCACGGTCACGGCTTTGACGACGGAATGAGGATCGCCTTCGAGCAATTTGAGTGCTTCGGCATCCTGACCTTGATTGATGATGATCTGAGCCAGCGTCATCTTTCCGCCGATCAGATCTGGCGGTGATGCTTCTTTCGGAGCGGTGTCAGTCAGTTTCTTGATCCCGACTCGCAGATGGTCCTGAGCTGATTTCTGCCAGGCTGCCAACTGCTCTGGATTGGGGCGTTCCGCGGCAATCATTCGGCCCGCGCCAATGTATGCCGACCAGTAGGCCTGACCAGCGGCCAATTGAGCCTGGGCAAATTTCGGATCAGATTCAGGCACTTTGCCGTACCACATCGCAGATTCAGCGGGCTTCTTCTGAACCGCGATCATCTGTCCCAGCATCATGTACGCATCGTTCGCCTTGTCACTGGACGGCCATCGCTCGGCAATCAGATTACTGGCTCGAATGATCATTTTCAGATCTTCGCCCTTTTGATCGTTCGATGCTTTGCTTTCATTGAATGCCTGGCCGAAAGCAGCCATCGCCAGATAGGCGGCATCCAGTGCCAACGTGTTATCTTTTTCTGTCGTTCTGGCAACAAAGTCTGCCAGGACTGCCGCTTCGTAGTATTTTTTCAGGCTCAGGTTCACGTGAGCATACAGGTATCGAGCCTGAGGCAGATTCTTCTTGTCTTCCGCAGTCTTCACCAGCGTAAACGCCAGTTCAAAATACTTGACGGCGTCGCTGTAAGAATTTGCAAGGTTGGCGTTTAACTTGGAAATGATTTCCGGCGGAACGACAGCCCCCTTCTTGGTGGAATCCTCAAGTTCCTTCTTCGTTTCGACAGCGTCGAGAAACGCCTGGCGAGCAAAACTGAAGGCCGTTTCGAAGTCGTTGACCTTTTCTTCCTTGTTACCCCCGATTTTGACCTGAATACGCTGCGTCAACGCCAACGCAGCATCCTTGTGCTCGCTGTTGAACTTCTGGATGTTCATGGCAACCGTCCTGGCCTTTTTCCAGAACGCTTCTTTGTCCATCTGCAGGATTTCGGGGTTATTCCCCATCTGCTCATACGCCAGAGCCTGCTCGTACTGGATGCTCAAACCCATGCGAGTCAGTTGTTCGTTCGGGTGCTTCTTCATCCATTCTTCGGCCAGGTCTGCAACAACTCGGTAATCGCGTTTTTCCTTGCTGTTCAAACAGATCAGCTTGAAATACAGCGTTTGAGTTTTCAGTTGTGACAAGACGCCTGTTTCAGCAGGGTGATCGAGGATTTCCTTATAGATCCCCAGTGCCTTGTTGATTTCGTTCATTTCTTCGAAGCATTTGCCCTGCCAGGCACGTGCGTTCAGGCCACCGACCTGGGTACGGTACTTCTGATGCATCTTCTCGAATTCGTCGGCCGCTTTGGTCAGCAGTTGCTTGTACTCGGCTGCCGTCGGTTCGTACGAGTGGGCTTCTTCGAAGGTGCAGATTGCCAGATTCAGTGACGCAGTCATCAGGCTTTGCTCGGTCTTCGACCGGGCCGCGAATTGATCCGGGTCTTTCTGCTGGTCAATAAAAGCGGGGAACTTCTTGAAATTGGCTTCGTGCTGGTCGAAGGCCGTCTGATAGACCTGCCGGGCCTTGGCAATCAGCTCGCGCGAGCTTGCCTGAAGCTGCTTTTTTGGTCCTGACGGAGACCGGAGTTGCTGAATTTCGGCCTTGGCTTTTTCGAGGATGATGCCAGCGCGATCTGAGTTCGCGTCGGCGGCGATCGGGTGATTCGGGTTCTCTTTGACGAACTGTTCCAGAAATGCCAAAGCCTGATCGAGTTGTTCGAGCTGCTTTTCGGGCGAGCGTGCAACTTTGGCACTGTCCTGCAATGCCATCGCCTTTTCGTAAGGGATGACCTGCTTGATCTCGGGCGGAGTATTCTCTTTCGAGGCAATCTGATCGAGGTACAGAATGGCGTAATCGAAGTACTGTTGTTCGCGCAATCCTCGCACGAATTCCAGATACGGCTCAACCGCCTGTGCCATTCCCGCGCCGGCGAACAGAACCGCCATGGCGACCGCTGCAAGCAACCGTGATCTCATCGGCTGGCTTCCCATCAGACAAAGGACGAAGGGCGAACCTGCTGACGGAACACACTTCCCGCGCCAGCTCGATTCGACCGAAACGCTCACTCCCTAAAGAATAAACCGCGCCCGACTCGACTTGGCAAGCTTCCGCTGGCGATTTGTATGGATTTACTGACAGTTTCGCCCAGTCTGCCGCAATTGCCGTAGGCTTTCACTTGCCGCTTTTCCATCTCGACCAACAATTCTGACCAATGTGCGAATTCCTTCCCGCACGCATTGGCGATTTTGACGGCCGTTTTCAGCGCCCGACGCGCCGCGTCAAAATCTTTTTCTGCAACAAAGACACTGCAAATCAGCACGTGCGTCCGGATCGCAAAACGACGTCCGCTTTCAGTTCGCATTGCTTCATCAGCGGGCGTCGAGGAGTAATTTTTTTGCCTCGGCACTACGCTCCTGTTCGTAAGAAATCTCGGCCAGGGTACGTTTGGCGTGAATTAATACTTCTGGCGATGGGGCATTGTCAGGAATTGTTTCGGTCAGTTTTTGGATCCCGACCCGCAAATGGTCCTGAGCGGATTTCTGCCAGGCTGCCAACTGTTCGGTATTGGGCCGTTCAACTGCAATCATGCGACTCGCGCCGACGTACGCTGTGCGATAGGCCTGTCCAGCGGCAAGTTGAGCCTGCGCATATTTCGGATCGGTTTCGGGAACTTTGCCGTACCACATGGCAGATTCGGCAGGCTTTTTCTGAACGCTGAACATTTGCCCAAGCATCATGTAGGCATCGTTTGCCTTTTCGCTGGACGGCCATCGTTCTGAAATAGAATTGCTGGCGCGGATGATCATTTTCAGGTCTTCGCCCTTCTGATCATTCGATTTAGTTTCGTTGAATGACTGGACATATGCGGCCAGCGCCAGATAGGCAGAATCCAAGGCCAGCGGATCATCTTTTTCCGTCGTTCTCGCCACGAATTCCGCCAGGACTGCCGCTTCGTAGTGTTTCTTGAGGTTCATGTTCACATGTGCATACAGGTAGCGTGCCTGTGGGAGATTCTTCTTGTCTTCCGCTGTCTCCACCAATGTGAAGGCTAATTCAAAGTACTTGACGGCGTCGTTGAGCGAATTCGCGAGCGAAGCTTTCAACTTGGCGACGATTTCAGGCTGAACAACGGCCCCCTTTTTGGTCGCTCGTTCCAAGTCTTTCTTGGTTTCGACGGCATCGAGAAGTGCTTGCCGGGCAAGACGGACTGCCGTGTCAAAGTCGTCAATCTTTTTCACATCGCCTGGCACCGGTGCGGCGGTCTGCCGCTGAGGTATGGGTTCGACGGCCAGTGAGGTCCCGACACCGACAGCCCAAAAGGCGGTCCCAAGGATGGAAGCGATGAGTGTAAGATCCCTTGAAACCATGGCGCCTTGTTTCCAAATGATCGTGCAAAACATCAGGAACGGGCCCGCTGCCTGACTTTACTGTGAATGTCTTGACACTTGGAACTAGACCGAGTCCTTGTCAACTTCGCAAGTATTTTTTTCGGCTTTTTCTTGAACAACTCGATGGATCTGAAATGCCAAACCATTTGCCGTCGTAGTTGGTTGGTGTTGGCGACGAATCGCAGTATCATCCGCATCGCGTTTGACACCGCCTGACAGAGGCCCGCCCGACCAGAGGACACTTCCTTGGCCGATTTGTTTCACGAATGTGGTATCGCTGCGATCTATCATCTTCCCGGTGACGTCCACCCTTTAGCACCCAAGAAAGATCCCTCGCAGATTTCGAGGCATATTCCTCGGTTGCTGCTGGAAATCCAGAATCGGGGGCAGCTTGCTGCCGGGATGACGGTTTATCATCCGGAACATGCTCAACTGATCGATACGTACAAGAATGTCGGCACGGTGACCGAAGTCTTCCACCTGAACCATCAGAAGGAAGCAACGGCACTGATGGACAAATACGCCGGTGTCGCGGCAATCGGGCATGTCCGTTACGCCACGTGCGGTGCCGACGATCGCGGAAACGCTCAGCCGTTTGAACGGCATCACATCGAAAAGCACAAATGGTTTTCTTTCGGCTTCAACGGGCAATTGGCCAATTACCCGCAGTTGAAAGAAGAGATTCTGTCGCAACGCAATTTCCACTTGGCTCGCGATACAGATACAGAAGTCTTGATGCATCTGATCTGCCAGCAGCTTTCAGGTGATCGCCTTCCAAAGCTGATCGATGTCCTGACGCATCTCAGCGAACGCCTCGACGGCGCCTGGAACATGGTCTTTTTGAATGCTCTGGGCGAAATGGCAGTCGCTCGAGATCCGTTGGGAATCCGGCCGCTCTGTTACGCTGTTGATGGAAACCTGTTTGCGGCAGCCAGTGAAAGCGTGGCTCTCGCAAATCTCGGTTTCCGACAGGAAGACATTAAGAATGTTCCTCCCGGTCACGCAGTACTGATTCAGAATGGAAAGCTGGAACTGCGCCAGTTCGCTCCCAGTCCACGGCGGGCTCACTGCTTCTTCGAATGGATCTATTTTGCCAACGTCGCCAGTACGCTGGATGAACGCAGCGTCTATCTGACGCGAAAGCGACTCGGTGAAGAACTGGCGCGTCAGGAAACCTTGGAAATCGACGAAGATACGATCGTCGTTCCGGTTCCAGACACCGCAAAAGCTGCCGCAGACAGCATGGCCTTCACCTTGAAAATCCCTTCCGTCGAAGGATTGATGCGCAATCGCTACATGGGGCGGACATTCATCGAAGGGACAAATCGCGAAGACAAAGCCCGTATGAAGTACACTCCGCTCCCCGAAGTTCTCGGGGGCAAGAAGGTGATTCTGGTTGAAGACACCATTGTTCGATCAACAACAATGAAGGTGCTGATTTCGCAACTGCGTGATCGAGGCCGGGCGAAGGAAGTTCATGTCCGAGTTGCCTGTCCACCCATCCTCGCCCCGTGCTTCTACGGGATCGATATGTCAACGATCTCGCAGTTGTTTGCCCCAAAATTCCTGAAGCCGGGCGAAAAGATGACGCCCGAAATTGAGACCAGTATGGCCAGGATGATTCACGCCGACAGCCTCAAGTACCTGTCGTTCGATTCGATCGCTCGAAGCGTCGGACTGCATGGGGATGAACTGTGTCAGGCCTGCTTGAATGCAGACTATCCGACATCTGCCGGCAGCCAGCTTTATCAATTGGAAGTCAATCGAACTCCCGGTGAAAGCGGTCGCGCTTACGGTTCGTGAACTACCAACGCCGCAACATTTCCAATTCAGGCTTTAAGGCCCTTCAGCAGTTTACGAGCTTCTTTGGCGTGTTCGGACTTGCCGTACAGTTCCAGGATTTCTTCCAGACGTCGTTGAGCAATTTCGCACTTGCCACGGGCGATAAACAGACGCGCCATCTCTAACTGGCTTTCAGCGAGTTTATCCAGTCGCTGCAGTGCTTCATCAAGAATGGCTGTTTGTTCCTCAGGCGACAACGTGCTCGCCTGATCTGTCTCAGCAGGCTGCTCTTTTTTCTTTTTCGGGGATTTGCTTTCCCCGGCCGAAGCCTTCTGTTTCATGCTCACACCTGACATTCACTCACGACTGTCAACGCACCGTCCCGAATAGTCTTTGGGAACGAACGTCAACCTGAATTGCGTCGCTGGACAAGGACCAGTTCCGAAGCCAGTCACTGGCGCTCCAGTGTGGATTCTGATCGCAACTGATGTCAGAGCGATTCCTGAACGGCATTCGCCAGTTCGGCAGGTTCCAAGCGCATGGCCAGGCGTTGTTTCAGGAATCGTTCGCCGCGAGCGTCGTAAAAATAGAGCATGTTGGGCTCGGCAGCCCAGACAGCCCCTAATCGGACGCTGCGCGGACCTCGCAGCAGAAACTGCAATCCGCACGTGGCCTGCTGCTGCATGAGTGGCATGACCTGTAATTCAAACTGCTCGGCCAGCAGGTTTTCACGACGGCAGAGCGTCTGATGCACATGTGACCGAAGACTCTGGTGAGTCTGGACTTGGACCAATTCTTCTGTCATCGAGTCGCTTCGAAAACGGAGTCAGAATGGTGGGTTCAGAGGACCTTCATTGCCCGCACCACGAACATCGACCGACTTGCGACATCGCTCGCTCACCAAGAACCCCTGCCCGCAAAGTTTTCCTGAACTTCCGAAACGGAAATGGATCGCCACGATTAGGAAGACTCTGCCGATTACTTTCGACGGAACGGGTTTCCGAATCGGCGACGTAAAGCGTGCCTTAACCCCATAATCTCCGGCTCGCGTCACTTTTTCGCCTTGGCATTTTCGAGCATTTTCGCGATTTGCTTCTTCGCTCCCTCGCCGGGTTGCGTGCCGCACCAGTAGTCTGGTGTACGGTCGTCTTTGTTCCTGGCGAACGGATCGGCTCCGGCCGTCAGCAGTAACCGCACGCTTTCTGGTTCGTTAGCCATCACTGCATAGTGCAACGGAGTGTCTCCGCTGGATGTTTGCACATTGACCTTTGGGCCTTTCTTGAGCATCGCTTTCAAGATGGCGGGATGCCACGCGGCGTTATGGAGCGGGGTGACATCTGAAGGTCCATCAATGTAGACGCCCGTTTTCGTATCGATCTTCGCACCGGATTCGATCAACAACAGTGCCACAGCTTCGTAGCCATTTGATGTCGCGCCGTCGAGTGCCGTTGATCCGTACCCATCATCCGAGTCGAGGTCCGCCTTAGCTGCGATCAACAGTTTAGTAATTACAGCTCGGCGCTCGTCTCGCTCGACGATCAACTTGGGATCGATCGCATCCCGGCGCTTGATCGCAGCATCGCGCTCAGCGCTTGAGTTCCCCACGGGGAAATCAGGTTGAGGCTCACGATGGCTGTTAGTGACAGCCAGCAATGGGGTCCACTGGTCCGATGGCAGCGGCGTTCCCGACGTCCACTTGTCTTGAAAGAAGTCATGCTCGGACTCACCAAATCGGGCGTTCGGATCTGCTCCCACTTTCAGCAGCGACTTGACCTGGTCAACATTCAACTCAAACGCAGCGACGATCAATCGCTGGTTCCGTGTCAGTTTGTCCCGGTCGTCGGCAACTGCAGCTAACCCCAGACCAAAACAACACACCGAAACCAGTGAAACAAGGTGACGACTATTCATAGTGACTCCTGATTACAATTCTGCCACGCTGCAGGATTTGACTCAAGAACGTTTCTGCCTCAAAACAAAGTCAGCCAGTCTGTGCTTCAATATGCACGGCCTTCACGAGTCGACAACCGTTCCACGTCTTCGCTTTCTCGCCAGGTAACGAGACAAGTCGGCAAAGGTATCGATTCCGTGCGGCAACGGATTGGCCCTTCTATGCAACCACCAGCCGATTTGCAGTCCTTTCAGGCAGAGTAACCAGACGGACGCAAGAATGGCCCAGTCGACCATGATTCCAAATACCAGGAACCCGATCGAAATGATCAACAAGGCATTGGCCAGATGATTCAACCAGAATGAAAGAGGGGGCAACGATTGTTTTGCGGACCAGCTCAATCGATTCCAGAAGACGCGTAATCGAGTGTTGGATAACACCTTCCGGATGGGTGTACTCGGACCAAACCGAGGTGCCTCGGGATGAATCTGCTGAACGATGTTGCTGATACCGACAAAGTAACCTGCCGCTGGACATGGGGGTGAGCCGAGGACACTCACAGGTTCGAATGAGACCGATTTGAACCGGTCACGTAGAAAGGTGACCAGCGCGGTCACGGTCACCTTGGGGGCGATCGTCTGTCGCCACTTTTCATAATGCTTACTGTCGTTGATTTCACCGAGTTGATAGAACGCAATCATTTCTTCATGCGACAGGCGGATTCCGAGTCGTTCTTCAAGGCAAGCCACCATTTCCATATGAAACAGACTGTCGCCGAGATCCTCTTCGAACTCCACAAGATTCGTTGTGGCGTCGACATCACAATCTTTACCCGCCATCCACTGCAGACTATCGATCACGCCCCTCAACACTTCGTCGTCTGAGAATTGTCGGGTGGAGTCCACGGCCTTGTTCCTGCCAGTCTCTGAATGGGGTGTCACGAACCGTTCCGATATCCGTTTCCCGTTTGACCACCCCAGCCAAGTTTTTCATGCAACGTCGCGTAGTAACTGTGGTCCGACAATCGCGCAAACTGAAAGTTGACGGGAGCCTTACGGATTTCGATCCGATCACCAAACTGCAGCGGGACCTTGATCTGACCATCGACAACCAGTGTCGCTCCTGCCGGGACCTCGGGAAGCGTCAACGAATAGAGGGAGTCGGCACTGTCTACGAGCGGGCGGTTGGTCAGCGTGTGTGGACTGATCGGCGTGATCACGAATGCATGCAGATCCTGCCTCAGTATTGGGCCTCCCGCTGCCAGGCTGTGTGCCGTCGAACCAACCGGCGTGCTGATGATCAAGCCATCGCAACTGTAGGTCGTCACATCCTGACCGTTGATCGCCAGATGGACCTGCAAGATTCGCAAGGCCCCGCCTGAATGAACAGCAACTTCGTTCAGGCCAAGATGTGTTTCGTGACTTCCGTCAGCACGGATCAGACGGCAGGAAAACATCAGGTGAGGAACGACCGAGTATTTCCGAGCCCGGATTTCGTGAAACCGCGTCTGGAATTCTTCGGGCGAAAGATCCGCGAGAAAGCCGAGTCGACCAAGGTTGATCCCCATGATCGGGATCTGGCGTGAACCGAGCTGACGGCAGGTTCGCAGGATCGTTCCGTCGCCACCCAGGACCAGCACCAGATCAAACTGCTTGCGACCGATACGAATCTGGTCGGGAGTTCCGAATGCCGAGACCCGAACGCCGCTTTCACGCGAAACAAATTCGAGCAGGGTATCGCGCACGCTCAGAACACGCGGCGATTCGTCACGTATTGTCATCGCCAGACGCAATAAGTTTTCCGCCATCCCGCTTTCGTTTCCTACCTGAGGCAAGCGAAGTGGTGGGCGGGGTGGTACTGACCACGATCCGGTTCACCACGTGACCGACAGAGTATACGTGGGTAGAACGGGCGGCGGCAAAGCAAACTACAGGAAAGTTACCGGTTTCGGCTGACTTCCGACGCCATCGATTCCTGCTGGTACTGGCGGAACGTGATTCGCCGAAGTCCCGAGTCACTCAATTGAGATTCCCAACCCGAGATCAACTGCCGATCTCGCGATTGAAATTTCCAGGTCCATTCATGCCGGGCCTGCAGGTGCAACCGATCATCCATGGCTTTCAGCTCCACCACAATCGGCAATAGCTCGTGATCACGCATGGCGGTGTTCAGTGCCAGCCGTGGTCGTGGCAAAGGTGCCTGGGTATGAAGCACGGAATTGAGTTCCGCGGTGGCGTCGGCAAATCTGAGATACGACTCGACGGCACTCTTGGTTGGCGGTGCCTGCAGTTCAGCGTGGTAGCGAGCCGCTCGTTCCGTGAGCGACAGGACATTTTTCGCCCCATCAAATTGAACATCGAATTCCGGCTTGAGCTGAAACTTCAGCCATGCCAGCGATTTTCCCTGCTGCGCATCCGCCTGCTCTGTCGTCGTTGTGAGCTGTTTCCAGCCTTCCTGCTCAACCAGATTCAGGAACTGCCGGACCTCATCCTGAGTCACTTCAGTGGCAACCCGTCGTCGTTCGCTCAAAAGCGTAAAACGATGATGCGATGGTTCAAAAATCGTCAGTTCTTTTGCCGCTTCGACATAGTCATAGACTTTGCCTGCGTGAAAGAGAGTCAGGCTGCGGGCGACCACAGGAGCCCGGTCTTCACTGACCGCCGAACCGCGCAGATTCCTGACAGTCGTGTAAACTCGCATTTCCTGAGCATTCAGGAAGCCAGGCAACGAGAGCAGACATGCTACGATAGAAAATCGATACAGCACGAAGCGAGACATCGTGTGACCTGCGCTGGAAATGTAGGGAGAAGTGGAGCATCGGACGATAGAACGCGGGCGAGGCAGGGACAATACGAACCACACGATTCCCGCCGTTCCCGATGTCTGGTTTGACACGATTTGCGTGCCGTTCGGCAAAACTCGCCGGGAATCTGGCGATCACCAAACAGCGGCACCAACGCGGGTAACGATTTTTGAAACTGCAATGCTCGATTGGCAACTCACAGGGAATCTGACGACGTAAGCATCACGCGTTGCAATCATTCGGGTTGCACATACGTGTCCCGTCAGAACAAGCAGTTTAATGCCCACGGGACGCCACACATTTGTCGAATGCGATCGAGTTCGCGAATTTGCGTTGAGCAACAATTGGCCATCAGCCGGTACGCGCTAGCGTCCGGTTTTCTTTCAGTTGCGTTACATCGCGACAATCAAAACCAGACAAAAGGATGGCAGTCAAATGGATTCCTC
>CAXBSB010000121.1:0-23865 GCA_963977965.1 uncultured Schlesneria sp. | reverse complement strand
GCTTGCGAAGCAGGTGCAGTCGACTGCGAGGGGGGCGAGTTCAAACCACACCCGCTGACTGCGGCCATCAAAAACAGCAATGACGATGAAACAAGAATACGCATCAGTTCGCCCCCAAATGTTGCCGGTATCGGATCTGTTGCAGTCGGAAATTTCGCTCGGCCAGTACCAACTTCGTCAGGCCCCGAGGTATTCGGCGTTATCGCCATCGCTTGTTCGCTGGTATCGGATGTCATCATAGTGACATTCTATGGCAGGATCATGGCATTTTCACTCCAAGCCGATAAACGGCAACCATGATCCAGTCGGCAGGAACACGTAGGACCAATACCAGAGAATGAAACACGAAACACCGACGATCACGTTGATTCGAAATGATTTTCCAGAACGACGTCGTTTACGCCGTACGGTTGATTTCTATTTATTCCCTGCGCATACTCCTCCCGTCATTCGCACATTCGCAAGAATGTAGATGTGTAAGAATGAATCCTGGAGATACGGTCATGCGACGACGCTGTGGTTTTACGTTGATTGAATTGCTCGTAGTGATCGCCATCATTGCGGTCCTGATCGCTCTGTTATTGCCAGCGGTCCAGCAAGCACGCGAAGCCGCCAGACGCATGCAGTGCAAAAACAATCTCAAGCAGATTGGATTGGCAATCCACAACTACGAAAGCACATTCAGCCGGTTTCCATCGTGCGGCGAGGGAACTGATTACAGCGTCAGTCCCCCGGCCACCTGGTTTGGAACTCATTCCTTGTTCAGCCAGATCCTTCCCTACGTCGATCGAGCGAGTTCGTACCAGCAGTTCGATTTTGGATCTGCGTACAACGCGATCCCTCAGAACATTACAGCAGCGAAGCAGCCGATCTCGATGTTCGTTTGTCCATCGGAAGCATGGCGAGCATCGGTCACGGACAAGAGTGGTTTCGGCGTCACCGATTACGCGGCCACGTTCTACGTGGACATCGACCCGGCCACTGGCCTGCGAAACAAGTTGCTGCGAGTCGACGGGATCATCACGCGTGATTGGAACCGTATGTCTGGCGTCACGGATGGTCTCAGCAACACGCTCCTGGTCGTGGAAGACGCTGGCCGGGACGAACGAATTCAGCCGGGCAATGTGTACATTGATCCGTTCGACGGGCAACCACGGCGAGATTGGCGCTGGGCAGAGCCTGATGCAAGTGGAATTGGAATTTCCATGATCATCAATAACAACAAGAATCCGCTCGGAGGGCCGGCATCCTGCCCCTGGACTGTCAATAACTGTGGCTTATTCGAGGAAATTTTCAGTTTTCACACGGGGGGAGCGCATGTCTTGCTGGGCGACGGGAGCGCCCGATTTCTCTCTGAAAACCTCGATTACAAACTATTGCGAGGTCTGGTGACGAAGAGTGGCGGGGAAATTATCGGGGACTTCTGACAATTCTTGGAATGTGTCACATCACAGGTGGGGATCATGCCGACTGACGTTGGCGTTTTCGAACAACTGGCTTTATCATTTGGCGATTCCGTCATGTGACAATTGCCATCGAAACAGCGGTAGAACCTGTGAAAAGTGATGCGTTTCAGTCGAAGTCCTGTGCTGACCAGTTGAAGGCACTCAGCGAACCGATTCGGTTGCGGATCATCGATATCTTGCGCCACGGCGAACTGACCGTCGGTGACATCGCTGAGTTTCTGGAAACAGAAATGGTGACGGTTTCTCATCACCTCAAGATTCTGAAGCATGCCGATCTGGTGGACGTCAAACGGGACGGTCGTTTCATGGTCTACAGTCTGCGTCAGGACTTGCTGCAGAAGGCAACTGGCAACTCACGACAATTTCTTAATCTGGGGTGCTGCCGTATTGAAGTCCCTGCGAACAAACCCAGTTGAAAAATCGATTCAGGAATTGCCAAAGGCGATCGGCACTTGGCCTCCGCACATTACGAGACCGCTCGTAGATCCCGAAATGAAGTTGGGGAAATCGGCTGACGATTCTATTCGCCAATTTTGGAGCCTGAATCCTGCTTCAACGGAATCGGCGTTCGCGTGCTCTGCTACTTTTGCGGCAGATCCGCAATCTTCTTCTGGGCTTCCGCTCGCGCCTTAGTCAGCACGCTTTCCAGGGTCACCTTGGCACCGCCCTGGCGTTTGCTTTCATCGGCGGCTTCCATGAACGCATAGATCTCAAGAGTTTCCGCTTCTGAAACGGGTGGCTGACCTGTTCGGAAGAACTTTACGATCTCAAAGACCAGCGGATCGTAGCCGTCATACGACCCGACAGACGCGGTCCCCTGTTCACCCGTTGCAGTCCCCGTATATCCCTTTCCTTCACGAAAAGTTCCCACGCGATCGCCCGACCATTGCCCGACAACTTCGATTTGTCCTTCCGCAGTTTTGCCTCGCGTCACCGATTGACATCCTGTCCCCATCACGGTGAACAGAGACTCAACCCCGTGGATTCCGTACCAGAACAAATCGGGATGAGTCGGCTCCAGCGACGCAGGACTGGTGGTTTCACACTTGGAAACTTTGCCAATCGATCCACCTCGAACCGCCAGGGTATTCTTGCCGAACCGGAGTGATGACGAAGAGAACACAGGACATTTGTACTTTCGGGCGGCATCAAATATCGCCACCGCATCCGTCAATGAGGCAGCAATCGGCTTGTCGATGAAGCAGGGCTTGCCTGCTTTCAGGACCGGCAACAGTTGTTCAAAGTGTGGTCGCCCATCATTGGTTTCCAGGAACACCACGTCGACTTTCTTGAGCAATTCGTCAATCGAATCAACGACTTCAACGTCGAGCTTTTTGATTTCCTCGATGTACCCTGGAACTCGTTTCACACTCGATTCAATATCGGGGCTCCCCTTGGGATAAACTGCGACCATCCGGTAACCCGCAACAGCCGCGTTTGGCTTCGCAGCATTCAGCGTCTTCGTGAAGGCAATAGCATGTGATGTATCGAGACCGATGATGCCAGCCCGGACGACTTTGGATTCTGCCGGGGCCTCAGGTGCTTTCGCGACAGCAGTATCGGCGGCAACCTCCGTCGTGGTGGCGGTTGGCTTTGCCGAGGGAATTCCGATCGCGAGGAAACTGATGTTCCAGAGGGCAACTGTCTTGTCCTGCCCTCCCGTGGCGACAACTCGACCATCATGTGACAAAGCCATAGCCGAGATCTTAGCTTCGTGGGCTTCAGCAGTCGCGAGTTCCTCACCCGATTCAAATTCCCAGACCTTCAGCTCGTTCTTGCCGACAGCGCGTCCGCCACTGATGCTGATTGCAGTTTCGCCATCGGGATACATCACGACAGCGTTCGTCGGCCGTGAATGTCCGCCAAAAAAGCCCAGCGGCTTGCCTTCGCCAAGATTGTAGACGTTGACATGTTCGTCGACGCTGGTCGAAACCAGGAACTTGCCGTCCGGTGAAAAGGCGACGCCCGTGGCGGCCTTGGTATGGAGTTCAAATTCGTTGGAGACAGCCCCTGATGCCGCATCCCACACGATGACTTTCCCAGCCTTGGTGGGGCGGATGTCATCGCCACAGGCCCCCGCAAGTAATCGACCGTCAGGCGACCACGCGACCCCCATCACAGGGAGACCACCCTTGAGAACTCGCTCGGCAGCTTCAGCACCAACCGTCCAGATTCGGGCAGAATCGTCCTCGCATCCCGTTGCGAATTTCTTGCCATCGGGACTGAAAACGATGCTGGTCACATAGCCACGATGTCCCTTCAGGTCCTGAACCAGTTCTCCTGTTTCCACGTTCCAGATCGTCGCACGCTGATAACTGCCTGTAATCAGCCGTTTTCCATCGGGCGAGAATGCAAGAGCTCGAACCTGGCCGGACTTGGGATTCAACTCTCGACGGATTCCCTTCGATTCCACGTCGACCAGTTGAACCGCGTCCTTGACTCCGACGGCCAGTGTCTTATCGTCCGGGCTGAATGCCAGACTGGTGACCCAACTGGTAAACGTCGTCAATCGAGCGGTCGACTGCAGTTCCTTTGGCTTGGCCGCAGCAGTCTTCGTGAGTTTCTTGCCGAGGTCCAGCAATTGCGGGCTCAAGGGAGGATCGGCAGCGACAACTGGACCAGCCAGAAACAGACACAGCAACAGCGATCGACGAAACATGCCAGACTCCTTGGTAGAACCGGAACAGTTGGCTGGCGATTATGGCATTGATGCTTGTTGATGCCAACCACTGAACGTCATTCGTCGGCCATTTAAGAGTTTGCCCCCATCTCGGTCTCGGGGCGAACCGAGGCAATCATTCCGCACGCAATGGGCGCAGCATGAGCGAGTTCGTGGCATCCGCCGCACTCTTCTTCTCAAACAGGACTCGATAGACCTCTGAAATGATTGGCGTCTCAATCCCTTCCTGTTCCGAAATTTCGAAGACGCTCCGTGCCGTCGTGACCCCTTCGGCAACAGCTTCCATCCCTTCCAAGATCTGTGCCAGAGATTCACCGCGTCCCAGGCGCTCGCCGACTCGCCGATTTCGACCATAGCCACTGACGCACGTGGTGATCAGGTCACCCATTCCTGCCAGCCCTGAAAACGTCGCCGCTTCAGCCCCGAACCTGACGCCGAACCGCATGATTTCCACCAACCCGCGCGTCATCAATGCCGACTTGGCATTGTCACCGTATCCAAGGCCGTCCGAGATTCCCGCCGCTATGGCGATGACGTTCTTCAGGGCTCCTGCCAGTTCGACGCCGATCAGATCCAGATTCGTGTAAACACGGAATCGCTGGGTGTTGAACATTCGCTGAACCTGCCGGGCCAACCCCAGATCGCCACTAGCCGCCACGACCGTTGCGGGAAGGCGGCGAGCAACCTCCTCGGCATGACTGGGGCCACTTAACGCGACGACTCCGTTATTTCCGAGAACGTCGTTGATGATTTCGCTGGGACGCAGAAAGGTTTCGTTCTCGATCCCCTTGATGACGCTGATGACCGGTCGAGGCTGCTTGAGCAGCGGCTTCACGTTGACCAGAGTCGATCGCAGGAACTGAGTCGGAATTGCGGCAACGATGTATTCGGCACCTGACAGAGCCTGTTCGAGGTCCGAGGTAATACTGATATTCGGGGGGAGAAGCACGCCGGGCAAAAGTCGGCGGTTTTCACGATCACGCTGCATCTGCGTGGCATATTCGGGGTTGCGAGCCCAGATGGTGGCTTCCTGACCAGGATGTTCGGCGAGCAGGATGGCACATGCCGTCGCCATTGCTCCGCCACCAAGGATCGCAATTTTTGTTGTCATGACACCATCCGTGCGAGAATTATCTTCCGCGACCACCGAGATTTTTATTTGCCGACGGGCGAAACCTGAACTAGGTTTCTGTTGGTCGAATCCTTACTCGGAGCATGGTAATGCAAACCGCCATCGAACAACAGAATTCGCGAACCTTCGTAGATCGTCGATCTCAGGGGGCTCCACGTGATGGAGTGCCCGAACGACGTCAGTTCACGGCATCCGTCACCAATGCGAATCCCGCCATCGCCGAACTGGCTGAAGCCGTTGACCAGTACAAACTGCGACATCACCGCCGATTCATCACCTTTGATGAACTTTACAACGTGATTTCGAGTCTCGGTTACCACAAGTAGATCGCATCCAGCTCAAGTGTGGCCGCCCGCGCGAGCTCAAAGAAATGACACGACGCAACGAGCGTTTTGAGCGCGGATCGTTGCGTCGAAATCATTCGGGTTTCTGGTGATCAGATGGTCAGGGACCGGTGCTGATCAATGCGTTGGGTTCTGCCGATTGCAGCGACCAACCGTCAATTACCAGCGGTTGTGATGGTTGCCGCCGCCTGCTTCGCCTGGGCCAGCCGAACCGGTGACGAGATCACAGGTGGTGTTGGTGTCGCAATCATCGACGGAATCGGCAAAGTGGCTTCCACCGGCAGCACTCTTCATCTTGCCATTGCAGGATGACAGGAAACCGGTCACGCAGAATGACTGGTTAAGAGCACCGAAAGCGTTCGAAACGTCATTCAATTCGGTGTTGACGGCTACGGCGACTTCGCCCAGTCCGACAACCATTGCCAGCACGGCAATCGTCAGAACGAGGACCAGTTCGGCCGAGATGATCACACCAGATTCGTCATTGCAGAAAGTCATAAACATGGGCGGTGCTCCTGAGTTCCAAGATTTTTTGGGATATGTGAACTGATTTATCGGGAGATCCGAGCAACCGTGCTGGAACCGAGGTGGGACCGTCGCCAAACGGAATACCATTCTCAGAATTCGCTCCATCGTGATCGCGCCGCCCCGAATGAAGACGACGACCATCGAGCAAAGTGTGTGGTGGAGATCGCTGCGAATTGATCGCTACGACACCCAGTGACTGGCCAGTCGACGCATGCGTCACACTTCAGTGTTCGATGCAGGAAGTAAAAGCAGAGACCGTGCCGAAGCCTGGCCGATCATCTCAAGCAGCGATGCTCGAACATCGCGACGTGCCAAGCGAGCCAACGACTTAGGCTCATCACAAAAGTGAAATCGTGGCCGTGGCACGCTCTGAACGAGGTTAGCACGCGCATCGATTGCTTAGCGCATTGTCAGCGGAGAATTGACGTTTACCGACGTTTCGCCAAGTTTTGGCCACACGTTGATTTTTGTCACAACTTGTTTTTCAGCAATCGTTTGTGGGCGAGCAGATGCAGGCTGCAACGATTCTGCTGAAGTCGTAGCGTTTACTGATCGAAGCTCCATGTTGCCAAAACGCAACGGTGATGTTGAGGTTTGGCAACATGACTCCGTCGCGCAGATCTGACGCCCGCGCGACGGATCTTCGATTACGCGGCACGAACGTCGACGCGCTCTTCTGCCGGGGCGTGATCCTTCAGAAGCGTTTCGCTGAACGCCAATTGAGGGACCAGGCAGGGATGCTTGTACTGCTCAAGACTCGCCCCGAATCGCGACTGGCGATGGCGGATGAATCGCTCCCACGTTCCATTGGGAATCGCCAGGCATTCCAGCATTCCCAGTCGACCAGACTGGCGTTTCTCTTTGTATTCGACGTTCAGCTCCTGCAATTGAGCATCGACGTCGTGTGCCAGTCGCTGACGCATCTCGACAACCGGAACGTCCGCCCGCTCCAGGTGCAGCCGGTAGTGCGGGGGATCGCCCCAGATCGGTGACAGAGTGAAGTGATGAACATCCAGCTTCATTTTCTGCAACCCGCCTCGAATCGCTGTAACGACCTGAGATTCCGCCAGCTTTTCGCCCGTAATGCTGGCAATATGAGCCCCCTTGTGCAGGAACTCGAGCAATGGCGTTGATCCCATAAATCCGGTGCAGCGCACGACGTCACGGATGTCGTAGCGATACAGGCCCGAGACTGTCGTCAACAGGATGAAGTAGTTGCGGCCCTCTTCCAGTTCATGAGCTTCCAGAACCGTCGGGGCTGAGGATTCGTGCTCGTCTTCAGGAATGAATTCGAAGAAGTGCGAACCGACGTCGAGGACCCCGGCGGCGGTGCGATCCTCAAGCGGAATGGTCATACGCCCTTCGCTGGCCGACAGGCCGTGATCGCGGATGGCAACATCGCCGAAGTACTTCCGCATCGGGTCGAGGTATCCGCCGACGCTACCCCCGGTCCAGACGGCTACCAGTTCCAGCTTTGGCCAGACATCGCGTGGCATGATCGAACCGGTGCGAGCAGCAATCAGCTCCAGTTCGCGGGCTCGCTGTTTGTCGGGGCGTGCAATACGGCTCTGGAGTTGCTTGCGAACTTCGGCATCGATTTCGAAGTTCGTCGACAACGTTCCGTCCGCGATGTCGCGGATCAATTCGTTCTGGTGTTGATGAGCCGCCTTGGAAAGCTGGATCAACGTACTCGGGTTCGCTGTCATCACCATGCCAACATGTGCATTGGCATAGGCGCAGCGCAGGGCTGTGTAACCTTTCGCAGCGGAGTCCGAGATTCGCCCGACAGGGTTTGGAACCGCATACATGGTCTGAACCACGCGGCTTTGCATTGCCCCGACAAGACCGCTGATATTCCCACAGGGGGTTCCGCTTGGTGTCCGGAACTGATCGTGATTACTGCCGAGTTGCACAATGTCAGACATGTGAAGCGAGTGATGGCTGTCCATCGCATTGATTCCCCACACCTGCCATCCTCGCCGATAATCGCTGAGGAACTGGGATGTGATCGGGATGTACTTAGCCTGCGATGTGGTGCCGCTGCTGAGAGCAAACATCAGCAATTTGTTCTTCGGCCCCAGCAGGCTCTGGAAGTTCCCGGCCTTCATCTGCTCGATTTCGTCTCGAACCGTTTCGAAGTCCGAAATCGGCAACAGCTTGCGAAACTGTTCGACGGATGTGGAGGCCGTCAGGCCGCGACGGCGGGAATAGAAACTGTCTGCATTCAATTCCAGAATGCGTGACAGGGTTTGACGCTGAGTCGTCCGGCAATCAGCCAGCAGGTTGGTAAAGTGACGTGCATCGCGGCGGATTCGCCCGCGGATAAACGTACCACCGTAGTATCGCAGATGACGTAGCATGCCGCCCTTCCCTGGGTACTGGTCTGTTACCAATCGTCCCCAGGTTCGCGGTCGCTCTGCGCACGAGACCATGGCTGTGAAAACCACAGCCAAGTCATTTCGCGCACTCGATCAAAATCGAGTACAGGAAAAACAGAACGGGCAGCAAGACAGTCGCCGTTGAGGCAAACTTTCCGCTACCCGCTTCAATTCCTCCGCAGTGCCGACCCGCCCCCCCAGGGAACCAGCAGGATCCGAAATCTTCGGAACGCTGTGGCAAATTCCCTTTGCGGCCAAGGACGAGTCGCCCCCGCTGAGAGACTATTTCTTCTTGGCCGCCTTTTTCTTATCGGCCGCACCATCAGCACCGTCCGCAGCCTTTTTCTTTTTCTTCTTGCCGAGGACCAGACGAATGACTCGTGTCTTAGGGATTCCAAAAGGACTATCCCCTTCGACCCACTTTTCGTTGGCCTTCATTTGTTCAATACGTTCGGGACGCGTCAAGACGCTGCGGACGCGAGCCAGACGGCTTTTTCGCTTTAAACTCTTGTCAATAGACACGTTAAACCACTCCAGTCACACAAGTCCTGATCGAAACCACCGGCTTCACGCGGTCCCGATCGGAGAAAAATCGCGAGGTACCAGGTACCGACGGCAAATTCTGCGGGATTCCACGGCCATTACGTAAAAGTAGAGGGAAAGATGGTATTCCACCGGACCCAACCTTGCAAGCCGCGAACGCCACTGGACGTCCCGTTTTTGAAACTCCAGTGAAACGAACAGCATTTCCGGCATCTCTTGCGTCTCGGATTCAAATTGTTCTGATTTCTGCGGCGTCACGCATTCCTGCTGTCGAATCCGTATGAATAATTCGCACACAACAAATCCATTAAATCATTTCCCTGAAATGATTTACAGGTTCCTGATCCTGCTGTCACAGCCGGTCTACGTGCACCACTCCGGCAGGTCCGATTCAAATGTTTTCCTCTGCCTCGACAATGGGTGCGTCAACGTAATCCGCTGCGCCAACAGGCAGAGAGGCGAGGATTCGACCGTGTGAGTCTGCGTATCGCCCAGACGGCGGCCCGGAAGGTAGGCCTGGTCCCCGCAAATCGGCCAGCCAAGATGCCACAGGTGTACCCGAATCTGATTCGTTCGGCCGGTCAGTGGAATCACTTCCAGCAGCGATGTCCCATCATCGTTCCGCTTCAAAACTTTAAACCGGGTATGAGCTGCCAGCCCCCCTTCGGTGACGACTTCGCGTGACCCCAGCTCGCCCGATTCGTCACTGATGGCCGCGTGACATTCGAACTGGTCTTCGGGAGGATGACCGAGAACTCGGGCGAGGTACACCTTTTCGATTTCCCCTCGTTCAAATTGAGGCTGTACCAACCCGGCAATGTGCCTGGTTCGAGACAGGACGACGATGCCGCTGGTGTTGGCGTCGAGTCGATGAGCCGGTCGCGGCGATTGCGGCTGGTAGACTTCGCCCAGGATGAACTGAAGCGTGTTTCGATTGAATCGGCCACACGGGTGCATCGGTAATGGAGCAGGCTTGTGAACGACAATCAGAGCTTCGTCCTCGTACAACAGCCGAATCGCAGGATTCACATCAGGCTCGATGGTCGCTGGTTTTCTCTGCAGATAACGTTCACCCGTCTTCACAATGTGATCGCATCCAACGGATAAACCTGCCGGGCTCAACATCCGGCCTTCCTGACAATGCCGTTGCCAATCCTCGGTTGATACATGAGGAAACAGCCCGACCAGGCATTCCAGCAGCGTCTTGCCCGAGTAGGTCTCGGGAATTTTGACCGGTCGGAAATTGTCATACGGGACGCTACCCGGCAGCGGAGAACAGACCCGCCGAATCGCCTCCTGCCGCTGCCGCATCGATTCCGCTCGCTGCTCTTCCGTGCTGCGGAAGCAATAGGGGCACGACTTCCCTTCGACGTAGCGCGTGTCGAGTTGATCAGTGGCAGACAACGGCGTCTGGCAGGCATGGCACTGAGCACTCTCGGTTTCGTGAAGAGTGGGATCCACACCGACGCGCTGATCAAACACAAAGCACTCACCATCGTAGTGTGCAGCCCCGCATTCCTCGAAGTATTTCAGGATGCCGCCATCAAGCTGATAGATCTGCTCGAATCCTTCGCGAATCATGAATGGAGCCGCTTTTTCACAGCGAATCCCTCCCGTGCAGAAGGTGACAATCGGCTGCTGCTTCAGCTCTTCGGGTAGCCGACGAACGGCATCGGGAAAGTTTCGAAAGTGCTGAATCCCGATCACTTTTGCATTACGAAACGTCCCCAGTTTCACTTCGTAGTCATTTCGGGTATCGAGTAACGTGACCGGCCGACCTTCATCAAGCCACTGCTTCAGTTCTCGAGCGGCAATTCGTGGGGCGGGGTTTCGGACGGGTTCGATCCCTTCGACTCCAAACGCAATGATTTCACGTTTGATCTTCACCAGCATTCGATGAAACGGCTGGTGATCGCTTTCACTGAACTTGACTTCCAGACTTTCCAGCCCCGGGACAGCTCGCAGTTCGGCCAGCAACTTGTCGATGTCGGGGCGAGCACCCGCTGTAAACAGGTTGATCCCCTCAGGGCTGAGCAGAATCGTTCCCTTCAGTCCCCACTGCTTGCAATCACGGATCAGCCGTTCCCGAAGTGGCTTCAAGTCGATGAGAGAAGCGAATTTGTACGCGGCAATGTTCGTAATCGTGTTCATTCGGAATCGGGCGGCTTCAAAATTCAGGAAGACAGAAAATCCAAGTCTCCCACAGAATAGCGGCTCAAACGGCAGACTGCATTGCCGGACCGGAATTCCATCTGGATCGGGCTGACAGATCTCCCGGTGGGCTGAAAGCCCATGAGAACAAAGCACAGGGGTTCAGCCCTGTGAATGGATGGAAAACAATATGTGCGACCTGAAAGGTCGCGAGACGCGACCGATTGGAGTAGATCGCTATGGCCGAATTTCTCGCGACCTTTCAGGTCGCATACCCTGCGCTATTATCTGTCTCCACAGGGCTGAAAGCCCTGTGCTTTGTTCTCGTGGGCCTTCAGCCCACAAACAATCAATGAGCCGATTTCTGCAGACAGGGATGTGAAGTCTCCCTTTTCCGGGCATAATCTGTTTCTCGCCGAGACTCGACCGTTTTACTCCTACCGGGAATCCGCCTGATGGCCGCCGAAACTCCGTTTGCCCAGCTTCAGGAACAATTCAAGGCAGGTGGTTCGAATGCTGTGTTCGACCAGCTTGCCGCAACTCTGCGCGAACAGAAGGATTACCACAAGCTGTTCGACGCTCTGTGTGCAAGAAAGAAGCATGAGCTGCGTGCACCGTTGCATCGGCCAACGTCGCTTGACGATGTTCCTGCCGGCAAACGTGATGAATTTGAAGCGGCATACATGTCTGCAGCTCGCGAAGTCGGGCAACTGCTGCTGGCTGACAAGAAACTCGGTCAGGCCTGGATTTACTTTCATGCCATTCGCGACACGCAGCCCGTCCGCGATGCAATCGATGCTGCACCGATGCCGCGCGAGGCCAGTGATGAGTCCGAAGAGTTGATTGATCTCGGGTTCTACAAGCTGGTCCACCCTGTGAAGGGAATGCAGATCATGCTGCGAACTCACGGGACCTGCAGCACGATCACGTCGCTCGATCAGCAGTTCCAGAATCTGTCACCCGAACAGCGGGCGCAATGTGCCGCGATCCTCGTAAAGTCATTGCATGGCGACCTGCTGCAGTCGATTCAGCACGAAGTGAAACAGCGGATGCCGTTTGCTCCGCCCGCATCGACATTGCGTGAATTGATCGCCGGACGAGAATGGCTATTCGCTGACAACAACTATCACATCGACGTTTCGCACCTGCACTCCACGGTTCGGTTCGCTCGATCGTTGTCGCCCGAGAATGCTGAGTTGAAGCTGGCTCTCGATCTGGCCGAATACGGCTCGCAACTGTCCGAGCAATTCCAGTACGCCGGTGAAGCTCCGTTTGTGGAGTTCTATCCGGCTCACATTCAGTTCTTCAAGTTCCTGCTGAATGACAATCGCGAAACGGCTCAGGCTTATTTCCAGCAGCAACTGGATCGCGAACCCGATGCATCGGATCAGGCGTTGATTGCTTATGTCATGGTCGATCTGATGGCCCGAACCAACCAGTTGGAACAGGCGCTACCGCTCGCCGAAAAATACCTGGTGAAGGCCGATCCCGACTTCGCCGCGGCATTCGCCGAATTGTGTCAGCAGGCGGGGCGGTTTGATGTCCTGATGCGCAGTGCGGAAGAACGTGGAGATCTGCTGACGTATGCCACGGCACTCGTTCAATAGCGCGCGTCGCACGTCCGTGTCGCGTCGGAACACGGACGCCTCGGTGAAGGAGCAGTTCGAGTGAGTCCGTTCCGAACAGCACCGGTGATCACGGAATGCCTGATTATTTGCGCTGCGCTGTTCATCGTCTGTCAGATGGGCAGCATGGAAGGAATCACTTTTCGGGAAGCTCAGCGGTACTGGGGAGCACTTGTAGAGCAATCTGCGGTCCCTGTGGCAGGGGCACCGGAAGCCCTGGCGAATGAGCCGCGTGGACCGTTTGACTTGTGGAACGGAGAATGGTGGCGCATTCCTGTCAGTGCGTTTCACCATGCTCACTGGCTGCACTTGCTGTTGAACTGCGTTTTTGCGTGGGATCTGGGTCGCCGTCTGGAAAAGCGATGGGGAAGCCTGCGTTTCCTGCTGTTCATGATTCCTGCCGTCACGCTTCCACTCCTGCTGGAAATCCTCGCGGGTAACATCCCCGTGGGATTCTCAGGAGCGGTTTGTGCCATGCTGGGAGCACAGATCTCGCTGCAGAATCTGGGATGCGCCGAGGATGAGATTCCTGAAGGGACGCTGCTGTTCTCGCTGGGTTTCATCCTTGCTGGCATCCCCATCACCGGACTCGGACTGCTGCCGCTGGCCAATGTTGCTCACATCAGCGGTGTCATTTATGGAGCCGCTGTGGCCTGGTTGTGCTGCGGGCCATGGTCGTACATTACACTGATTCGTTCAGGTACGATGGCCGCACATCTGGCGATGCTGCCTGCGATCGAGTTCGCGATGCATCCCGTGACGAACGGTCGGTACCTCTGGTACAAGGCCGATTTTGATCGTTCGGTTCGACCGGACCAACGAACGCCACTGCTGGAGCAGGCCGTTCAAATCGACCCGACATTGACCGGGATCTGGTTGCGACTGGTTGAGCAACAGATGGTCGAGAACCAATTCCCATCCGCCTGGAACCTGGCAATCAAAGGCTTGTTCTGTAATCCATCAAGTACTGACTTGATGGAAGCGGCTCGTCGAGCGTGGCGAAGGCTGACACCGGGGGCTCAACGCGAACTCGCCGAACAGGAACTGCGTCACGTTTTTGGCGAACGAGCCACCGTCTGGCTGGCTCAGATTCGAGGCAAGCCAAATCCATCAGGCCCCAAAATGATCGATGAACCAGTACTGGACCCCAGAGACTTTCCGATCGACCTACCGATGGAAATGGAGTTCGAGTTACCTCGACCGGCCCCTCAACCGGTGAATATCCCGGATGCGATCGAGGGAACCGCGATTTGAAGACATTGTGACGGAGCGAACATGAGTGACATCGCAAGTCTATGGAATGAGCTTGAAGAACTGCTCGCCACGATCGCTCCGACGGTACTGCCAACTCTCAACCCGCCAGCGACGGACTGTGATCTCGACCTGCTCGAAAGCAAGACTGGACTGATTTTGCCGCAGGACTTCCGTCAATCGTTGAAGATTCACAACGGACAAAGTGATCCATCACGCCTTGAGCTTCTGACGGAACATGGCATCTTGCTTTCGTGTGAAGAAATCGCGGAAGCGTGGTGCATGCTCTGCGAGATCCTCGTCGAAGTTAATCAGACTGCGGACGGATCCAATTGGTGGAACAAGAGCTATCTGCCGATTGCGGACTACGAAGGCGATTATCTTTGCATCGACCTGGCGCCAGGAAGCTACGGCAGCATTCATTTGCATGTTCATGACTCAACAATCGAACGCGACATCACAGCATGGCTGAGTAATGCACGAGATGTTTTTAGAGACCGTCGCTTCGGCGATTCGCAGGGATTTATTGATTTTTGGTCGTTCGATACCACAACCTGATGAAACCCGCGCTGGTCTAACGAACTAACCGTCATAACCTGGGCCAGATTGCCATCATTGAAATTCTCCACCAAAGGCTTCAATTGCCGGCGGGGTGTTCTGTCGAAGATCTGGCGAGTGACCGGCATACCACCTGGTGCTGGACCATTCCCAGCCGTGGGCCGCACGGCCAGTCTTCGTCGAACTGAATTGGCTTGGATGTAATCAATCATTTTCTGAGCCGTTTCGACAGCGATCAAGTTCCGACCATGGCAACCTCCAGGTTGCCAGAATCTGTGGCGCAGGCGCGACCAATTGGGTCGTTGACGAAAATGCCAGTGATGGGCTGTTGTGGTTAAGGGGTTTGTTGCATACATGCACGGCTGCTGAATGTGGTGTTGTTGACAAATGCGGCTTTCTGTGTATCATCTCGCATGTCTTCGTCGCCTGGGAGTATTAATATGCACTTTGCGGTCGCAGTAGTGCATGGCAACAATTCAGCACGCACGAAAGTGTTCGGCTCGTTACGGAAGCTCGAAGATGAAGATCGCGAGATATTTACGGAACGTGTTGACAGCCGCCTCGATTCTGGTGGCGGGAATCGGCAATGCAGAAGACAATTTGGCGGTTATCGAGAGAAATCTTGCGGAACAATACTCCTCGATTCGCAGTGTCGAAGTCCAGTTTCGTGTGATAGCGATGGCCCCTGCCGAAGGTCCGTTGTCTCAGGAGAATCTCGATCGCGCCGTTCGCTGGGAGTGGCTGATTGATGGCGCCAAGAAGCTGATTCGCTCAGATCCGCAGCGTATTGCGGATGGGCAATCGTACCTTGAATGGTATAGCTTCGATGGCGTGAAAGCCTACGAGGCCTCCTGTTATCAAGCGGATGGAAGCAAACTGGAGACCATTCGAATTCGGTCGGCGATCAACCGAAGTTACTTTCATCGCGCCGTACCGAGCGCGATGTTGGGACTGCATGTCGGCAATTGTGATTCCAACACGCTGGATTGGTTAAGCCGAAGAACAGCGGAGACGGTGCAAGATCTGGGAATCGAACGAATTCGAGACCGCGATTGCCGAAAAGTGCAATTTGACAATGTGCCGGTTGGCGGCAAGTTCTTGACGAGGGCGATCGTCTGGTTTGATTCCACGGTCGATTGGCTCCCCTGCAAGCTGCAATGGGGGCCACGTCGATTGGCAGAAAGGCCTCCCGAGGTGGCTTCCAGCAAGCAGCCGATGGTATTGACACTCGCTCCTGGCGAGACGATTGGTCGGATCGAAGTGACAGAATACTTCCGCGTCGAAGACCCGCTATTAGGTCGCGAGCGCTGGTTTCCCAAAAGAGCACAGGTCGCCATGGGAAATGTGGCGACCGTGTTCCAGATCGATAAAGTGGTCTTGAATCAATCAATTGAGGGCACGCGTTTCATTCCAACCCCCGTGCCTGGGACACAGGTTGATGACCAGACCTCGGGACAACCCACGCTTGTTCTGCATGGCGGCGAGGAGGGGCTCGTACAACGACAGAACATGCTTCGATCTGCGGAGTTGATCCATCTCAAAAATACTGGGAACCCCGGACTAAAACCAGAAAAAGGATTAACCCCTCCGGTCAGTTTGGCTCCAGACGCTCGACCGCGCAAATGGGCTTGGTGGTGGCCAGTGCTGGGTAGCTTAGTTGTCTTGTCGGCAGCGGTGTCGTTCAGGAAATGGCAGAGAAGTCGCCCTTGATGGCAACGTTGCTTCTAAGGTTCTTTCAAAAAGGGATGGTATGCGAAAGATCGGTGCATTGGTCTGTGTTGTGGCAGCAACTCTGATGCTATGGGGAACCTCAAGTGTTCCGGCGCGCGCTCTCACATCGCAAGAATCTGCGGCCAATCGGGCGGGATCGTTTTACTATTGTGCCTGGACGATGACCATGGGTTCGCCGCCGTGCGGTAGCTGTAGTCCATCGATTTTCCACGACTACTCGACTGGGAGTGACATCACGCTTTATTACAAGTGCCCGGGAGTGTCTGGAAATGCCGTTTGCTGGCAAACCTCGTTCGCGAGCAGCCCGAATCCAACATGCGGATTGAATGCCACACCGTGCACAGGAAATATAACACTTTTTTGGGACCCAAACTGCTATACCTCGCACTGGTATGATCCGCAGCAGGCTTGCTCGTCGATTTACCCGTCCGGTCAGGTCGTCGGTGTTGCAGGCATGGCAACAGGTGTCAATTGCAATGGCATGCCCTCAGCGGTGTATACAACTCCGTAGTTGTTCGCACTGCAGTCGTATCGATTACTGAATTGGAAGAACGTACTTGATCGGTGCCTGTCTGCCGGACGTTTCCGATGTCGTGGGACTGAATTGTGTTGCAGAGCATTGGACAAACAGTAGCACTCATCGTCGCTTGCTATTCTGCCGTCCATGAACCGGTGACGAGGATCGATCTGCGTATCTGTGGCCCGATCGGTCTGTGGCTGGTCCTCGATGACTTGGGAGTTAGCATCCCGTTGAGTGAGATTCGCGAAAGCATGCCGCGCCAAGGCGCGGATGCTTCGTTCGCGGAATTGGCTGCGTTTGCGGAATCCCGGCACTTGCCGTGTCGCGCCGTGGAATGGCAACGCATGCCGATTCTCGCGGAGCGAAGTTGTCCTGCGATCATCCCCGTTGCAACCGCGCACAAGCGTCGTCACTTCATTGTTCTACTTGCAGCACGTGAAGGGCTGGCAAAAATCCAGGACTTTCCGGATCGACCCGAGTGGATTTCAGAGCAACGCCTCAGGAATGAACTTGGTTGGGACGGAACTGCGCTACACTTGGCGGCGCGAGAGGCTGATCTTGATCGCGTTGTGCCAAGTTGGCTGGGCTGGCATCGAGTGGCATTCGCGGGAGGGGCGATTCTCGCACTTGTCGGCTTGTGTTGCCTGATCTGCAGCACAAAGCAGCCTCGCAAAGTTAGCGTGAATGTTGGAACGAGAGCAGGCTATACACTGGTCGATCTCGTTGTCGTAACAGCGATTGTCGGCCTGTTGATTTCCCTGTTGATGCCAGCGGTTCAAAGTGCGCGTGAAGCTGCCAACCGACTGCAATGCCAGAATCATCAGAAGCAAATCGGCCTGGCAATCTCCAACTTCTCCAGTACCGGTCAGCGTCTGCCAAACCTTGAATCGGTTCCCAAAGTCACATCGCCGCTTGGGCCCGTTTCGCCCCTCGTTTCGATTCAAGCCATGCTTCTACCCTACCTCGACAAAGCCAACGTGTATCAACAAGTTCGATACGAGTACGACGACATCAAATTTCTGAGCACGGGAGTCGCCAGCCAGCAGAATGCCAGCCTGCTGAAGCAGCGCGTCGCCGTTTTTGAGTGTCCGTCGGATTCCGTTCCTGCGGGTGGGAACAGTTATGTCCTGTCGTGCGGGACATCGCCAGGATTGCATGGCAACTACGATTTGCAACCTCCCGCTGCGGCAATCAGGGGTTACATTGGAGCTGACATTGATAGTGAGGCCGCATTCACCGATGGACTGTCTCAGACGGTCATCATGTCTGAGCGACTGGTTGGCGATCGGGACCCAGCGTACTACACTCCCTGGCGGGATAATGCTTACCTCTCTACTTTCGACGGGTTCTCGGCCGCGACGGCTGAGAACAGTTGCCGCCAAGTCGGTAATCCTCCAGAAACGAACTTCAGTTACGGTGGAACCTGCTGGCTCGCGGCGGGCTATGGGTACACTTGGTACAACCATGTTTTAACCCCCAATTCTCGCACACCGGACTGCAGCGGCAGCCGAATTCTCGGCGGCAACACAGCCGGCGGCCACGCCGCGCGAAGCTGGCATGTCGGGGGAGTCAATGCGACCTTGGGCGACGGATCGGTCCGGTTTATCAATGACTCAATCGACTTGACGGTCTGGCGCGCGTTGGGGACCAGCCGCGGGGGGGAATCGATCGCCTCTGAAGGATTAAAATGATTTCCAAGGTTCTGGTTGTTTGCCTGGCAGTTGCATTTATGGCGGGATGCGGTCGCGCACCAGTGTTGCCCGCGATGGGGCTGAGAGTTCTGACCCCCGTCATCGAGCTCGTCGGCACAGATGATGGGGCTTCTGCCTGTCAAACAGCCACCATACGCGTCAAAAACGTTGGTACGGCTCCGGTTTCGATTACAGGAATCAATTTTGGTTGTTCCTGTGTTGAGTTGCTCTCCGCCTCAGATCAACCGATCGCCGTTGGTGACATCGTCGAAATTCAATTGAAAGCTCATCTTCCCGCCAGCGGTGAACAGGTCGTCCGTGTCACGATGACGACGACTCCAACCTCTGAGGGACCGCTGCTGGTGGAATTGAAGCTTCGGGGGAACTCGATCTCGCTTCCTCAAATGTCTGCTCCCTTTGCAGATGTTCGCTTTGCGATTCCGTCGAATGGCACCGATTCGAAGGACGTCTCGATCCAAATATGGGAGAAAACTGGTTCAACACCGTGTTTGCGCGGGTTCACCATCGACTCTCCACGATGTCGCGTGACCATTCCCGAGCCACCTGTGGAATTGAAAATTAACGACGAGATCGTCGCGCGAACGTATCGTGTTCAGATCGAAGCGGATGGCGGACCCGAATTGCTGCAGACTGTCACGGTTGTTCCCACGCTCGATCCTCTTGTGCCTGGATTAGAGCCGTTTCGAGTGACGATCGAATGCCCACCCCTCATTCGAGTGACACCGGCGGTGCTCAATGTGTCAACGGCATCACTTCCAGTCAAACGTCAAGTTTTGCTCAGTTGCAGCACTTCTGATTGGACGTGCAAACAGGGCGAGGGGTGGCCTGAGTGGGTGACAGTGTCTTCCGCCGAAAAGATCGACAGTCCCACCGAACGGACGTATCGGATGACGCTTCAGTTTGATCGACCGCCATCCCCACATGCCTCGCGGGCGACGTTGTCATTTCTGGTCTCTGGCACTGACACGACGTCGGTTGTCGTCCCGATCCATTTGGACTGAATCATTTCAACGCCGGATCACGGTCGGGTGTCACTCAATTGTCAATGCGTCTGACCGATCATAGTAAGTAACTTCGATGCAACTGTCTCAGCAAACGCTGGATCATTGATGTGATCAAGCTCCACGTTTTCATGCTTCGCTCGAATGCCATCTTACAGGGCTAGTCGCGCAGCAGGATCGTCAAACGCCTTGCCCGTCTGACCAATCGCCGAAACGCCTTTCAGCGGAATCATGATGCAGGTGAGCCCATGTTGTGGCCGATTGCACTCACATCACACAACTCCATTGATTGGTTGCTGGCCGGTCGATTGCTCAGTGGCCTGACATGGGCGGTTCCATCGTAACTTCACCGACAGCATCCGTCAGGCGCAGGTTGACCTGCTTCCATTTAGTAAATCCGAATTGTCTCATCGACCCTGCGGAGCACATTTGGCTCTTTCTCGGTGCGAAGTCGCTTCTCTAATAACGGCCTGATCTTTTCAGAGTGTTTCGAAAACCGGGGGTCGCCGAGCGATTCGGCCGCGAGATATCTGACTTTCGGATCGCTGTGATCCAATCTTTCGAGAATCACGTCAAATCCCGACCAATCGCCACTGTAGCAACTGATATCAGCAGCATGGAGCGACAGGTGAGGATCGGGATCCCTCATCTTCCGGTTGAGAAAAGCAACCAGTTCCTCGTTCCTCTCAAAGCCATGTTTTTCGTCAAAATAACTGAGTTTAGACAACGCTTTGAAGGCAACTTCCTTGTCTGGTCCATCCGCGATCTTGATCAGAATTGGGATATCTTCGGTCTTGTACGGGTATTTCACGTTTTTCAACGGTGCCCATCGAGCTTCCTCCATGATGATTGCCACTTCGCGGTGCAACGCATCGACCATCGCTCGACTGTAAGGGAGGCTGCCGAACCAGCGATTCGCGATCTCAAGTTCTGGTAGTCCATTTCTTTCTCGAAGAAAAAGGACCAAGTGATCGCCCATTCGAAGTATATCCTCGGAACCTTCCCGGTCATAACAGATACTGAGCGTCTGCTTTTCCTGAACATTGCCTTGGATTACGTCCAGAACCTCGACACTGGTGACGTATGTGACACCGTCACTCATGCTTCCGTACGACTCGCTGACGACTCGTGCTTCAATGACAACATCTGCGGAAGAGAGATACTGACGCAGGACTTTATCCCCAAGCTCCGGCGACGCAGCCAAAGCGTCCTTCCGAGTGGGGTGCGGCGAGGAATCGGGCTTGATTCCTTTCCAGCAGTACAATCCAACCGTCAACAATACGCACGCGAGCCCGACGCCATATTGCATCAACGCTTTCTGGTTTCGCAGTACTTTTAGGTTGAACACAATTCTTAAACCGGAAAAGTTGCGGACTGCAAACGGATTCAAGCAGGTTAATGTCATGCCAGAATACCAAACCAACCACAGGCGGCTGCGCGGCGGCACCCATCATTCGCTGTTTGGACTTCAATTGCCAATCAGTTCCAGCAAACGTCGCGCAGTCGCTTCGGCAAACGCCACGTCATTGATATGACTGTCCATCTCAATCAATTCCACGGAACCACGTGTCGCGCGAATGCCATCGTTAAGCGCCTGCCGCGCAGCAGGATCGTCAAACGCCTTCCCCGCCTGATCGATCGCCGAAACGCCTTTCAGCGGAATCATAATGCAGTTCGGCCCCGTAGCGGCCTCTGCCTTCCGCCCAATCTCTTCACCCAGCTTTCGATTCTCATCAACCGTGGTTCGCATCAGCGTCACCGTTGGATTGTGCTGGTAGAATTTGCGATCGTTGAACTTTTCTGGGACTGTCGCAACTGGGCCGAAGTTGACAATGTTGGGGATGATTTAACCCACAACCATCGTTTCACAGCCACCGTACACCGCCAGACCCTGTCTCTCGACTGGGCAAAATGAAGAATCGGAGATCAACGGTCGACTTTTGTTTCTTCAAATCGATACGTAAAAGCGCCCAGCAGATCATTCCGGCTCATGTTTTCATGGCATTTCAAGCAATGTTCCTCGGCTCGAATCGCTCCGACGAGGTTTGCTTGCCCCTGATCTTCATTCCAAGTTATCACGAGATCCTCGCCTGCCGACAGCCGCTGCAGCGCGAATTGCTCGTCGTGTTCGAGAAACCTGGTCGTCACCTGCACCTCTCGTTGAAACATATCCGGTGGATTCATGACATAAGCCACGGGCGGATCGTGTTCAAGAATGCTGATGAGCTGCATGTAATGCAGTCCCCATAAGCGATCACTCGGAACGAGAGGCAATGCCGCATCGAGCCTCAAGTAGCCCTCATCAAGATCAATTCTCCCAGACTCAGTGGGTAATCCAACGACGAAAGTCTCGTCTGTGTCATTACTACGGCGATCTTTCCAGCCAAGTCTTAAGTCGGTTTGCCGATAGACCAAACCTCGACTCGTAATCCCGTGCATTGCATAAAGCCAGGACCACGCCTCATAACCTTCGATTGCGTCTTTGCGGCCAGTGTCACGAACACGAAGATAGGGCTCGGCCCTCCAATCGCCGCGAACTTCGAACAATTCTGGCAGATGCTGTACCGGAAACTTCATAGCTGAATAAGTCGGCGTATAAAGTCTTGCGCGATTAGCGCCGAACTGAGGCATCGACACAAAGGACCGTACAGCAATTAGGTGCAGTGATTGAAGCGCACTCTTGAGCTCGGCTACCTTGTCAGGAAGTTCTGCGGTGTTGAATGCAATCTTTGAACTTGAGGGGACGCTGATCGAGGCGGGCAAATCCGCGCTGAGTGTTTCCGCAGGCTGTATTTCCAGTCGATTGGAATTGCCTGAAGTAATCGCAGCCACAGGTAACCGTCGATCCGTTACTGCCGCAACGATGCAAATCGCACCAAGCACACACATCGTAGACAGTAGGCGCAGATTCATAACTTCTCCTTCACGAATCTCGGTCAGATTGCGGCCGAATGGCGGCAACCGCTGAGGAGCGAATCAATTTCAACAGTTTTCGAGCAGCCGATTCGGCAAACATTGTATCATTGATGTGATTGTCCATCTCAATCAATTCCACTTGGCTATGTGTCGCTCGAATCCCATCATACAGCGCCTGCCTCGCCGTCGGGTCGTCAAATGCCTTGCCCGTCTGATCAATCGCTGAAAGCCCCTTGAGCGGAATCATGATGCAAGTCGGCCCCGTGGCCGCCGCGGCCTTCCGGCCGATCTCTTCCCCCAGCTTTCGGTTCTCTTCCACCGTCGTGCGCATCAGAGTCACCGTTGGATTGTGTTGATAGAATTTGCGATCTTTGAACTTTTCTGGGACTGTCGCAACTGGGCCGAAGTTGACCATGTTGTGGCCGATTCCACTAACCGTTCCAAGCGTTTATCGTATCATCTGACCCCACGCTAAACTCAATGTTTTTGGCATTAGCAGGCAGGAGACCAATTGATGCGTTCTCTATTTTTGTTGCTGTTCACGGTCGCTCTTTTGTCGCCCTGTGCGGTGGTTGCTCAAGAAGAAGTCGATGAAGCAGCGGCAATTGACGCAATACGTAACAAGCTAGGCACGATCACCCGTGACAACACCATGCCAGGCAACCCGGTCGTTGGGGTCGCACTGCACGGTGCGAATTTAAGCTTCCGCGACAATTCCTTCTATTTGCTGAAACCATTCAAGAAGCTTTCGTCACTCAATTTGCTGGCCAGTTCGGTGACGGATGCAGGTATGAGGGAATTGCCACAGTTTGAAAACCTCACGACGTTGCAGCTCAATTTCGACATTACAGATGTCGGCTTGAAGGAACTGGCGAAAGTGAAAAGTTTGACTTCGATTCATCTGAACGGCTGCAAGATCACAGATGCGGGCCTCAAGGAATTGAGGTCGCTCGACAAACTTCAAACGTTGGGACTGCATGGGACAAAGATTACGGATGCAGGTGTCAAAGAATTGGCCCAAATCAAAAGCCTGACAACCCTAGACCTCAGCGGTACTGCAATCACGGACGCAGGCTTGGCTGAATTGAGTCAGCTAAAAAGTCTGTCTTCGCTGAACCTGTTGGGGACGAAGATCACAGCACAAGGATTACATGACGTCGGCAAGTTGCCACATCTCACAGATATTGCGGTGATGAATGTGATTTCAGATGAATGGCTTCGGGAATTGGGTGAATTCAAGGGTTTGACCAAGCTTGATATCCGTGGTGAATTTACGGACGCCGGGATGATGCATTTGAAAGGACTCAAAAACCTCATGACGCTGGGCCT
>CAXBSB010000120.1:0-24350 GCA_963977965.1 uncultured Schlesneria sp. | reverse complement strand
TCTCCTGATACAATACGCTCGCGGACATGCTGTCTCCCTTTGGAATCGTGTTGCTAGCACAACTCCATTGGTGACTGTCATGTCCGCTTTTGCAACCCTTCCCCCCAAAACTTCGGATGAACCCGAAAGCACTCGCATCACAGGTGACAAATATGAAAAACAGGCATTTCGTTGCATCAATGGTACTAGCGTTTCTGGCCATCGGTACATGGTCTGTCATGGCACAGGATGACGCTGAAGACCCGACTGCCGCCGACCTCAAATTGCTGCAAGGCGAGTGGGAACTGTTTCACGGAAACGAAGGAAAAGGGGCCCCAACGATTCGTAGCGTAAAGCAGATCGTCGGCAATCGAGAAACCTTGCGACGGTTTGACATCGCCACGGGAAAACAGCTTCACGAACACACCGTGGAATTCAAGCTGTCTCAAAGTGGCAACGTCCATGTTTTCACCTTCTACGCCGTCGGAGGTGATCCCAAAAACGGGGGTTCGTTTGTCTATAAAGTGGACGAAAATGGATTCTGGGATATTCCCGGCCTGCTACGAGGCAAAGAGTTTCGAAACTATCAACTTACACCCACAATCTGGCACTGGACGCGAGTCAGGGCGGACAACAAAGGAAATCCCAAGCAGAGTGTTGTCCGTCAGAAACTGGAAAAGCGGATCAATGTCAGTTTCAACCGTACGCCGCTTCAGGATGCATTTGCATTCGTCGGCAAGGAGGTTGGAGTCGTCGTTGAAATCGACGGTGACGCGTTAAAGGCTGCGGGCTTCACCAAAAATATGCCACAGACATTTGATTCGGAACGAATTTCCGCACTCGATGCCATGGGGAAAATTGTCGAGAAGTACCAAGAGCCGAACCGACCCGGGCAATCGATGGTAATCGTCATTGATCAGGGTGGTAAGGAAGTTCTCGTCACGACTCAAGATGCCTGCGACAAGGGCAAATTGACCAGCCACAAGTTTAATGCGAAATGAATCGATGACGGGGTTGCATGTCGTCAGACGCGATCGGATTGCCGCAACTGCTCAATCAGGTCCGGCAGGTCTGTCGCGATCAGATCCGGCGGTGGCGATGCCGTTTCAAACTCGGCTTGCGTGCTGATCCCTGTCAGCACGCCTGCCGTCCAGATTCCCAGCGGGATTGCGCCCGAGATATCGGTGTCATAACGATCACCGACCATCAATGTCTGATGCGGTCGCAGGTTCAAGCGGGCCATTGCCTGTTCGTACATGCCAGGATTTGGCTTGCCGATCACCAGTGGCTTCTGACCTGTCGACGTTTCCAGTAGAGCCAGAATACTTCCCGCGCCGGGCAAGGGGCCTCGTTCGCTGGGATATGTGGCATCGGAATTGGTTCCAATGAATTTCGCGCCCCGCCTGACGGCCAGTGTCACGTTTGCCAGTTCTTCATAGGTCAATTTGAAGTTGATCCCAGCCACTGCATACGTGGCAGCGTCAGGATCGGTCGTCAATTCAAATCCGCTGTTCTGAAGGGCAACCCTGAGTCCATCCTGACCCATCACAATCACGGGGCCGCGAGGCCAACCCCGATGCGTTACCTGCTCGGCCAGCCAGCATGCGGTCGCTTCTGCACTGCCAAGAACCTGATCAGGTCGGACATGAATGTCCATTTCCGCCAATCGTTCGACAAACTGAACGGGTGTCTTGCTGGCGTTGTTTGTGACAAACAGAAACTGACGACCGGTCTCTGTCAGATAGTCAATCGCCTGTTGGACGCCAGGAAGCGGGCGAGTCCCGACATAGATCACGCCATCCATGTCGAACAAGACGCCGCGGACATCACGCAATCCAACTCGATCTCGACTCACGACTGCAATTCTCCCGCATTCCCTCAAGACTCTCTGTCGAAAGTCGACCGAGACATCTCGCGCGTTGTCACACCTTCATTTGGAAATCTGTCGGCTGCTAGCGAATTGTCAAAGGCAGAAACGGGGGTAGATGATCGGGAGGGCGAAGCGGCGAAGCTCCTGCTGAGCCGCTTAGTGCGGGTCGCACTTCCGTGTCGCGTTGAAACATGCGTCAGACGCTGCAGTTTGATGCCCGCGGTACGCCACACTGAAACGGAATGCGATTAGGCATTTGGCTCACATCAACTTAGCGGCTCGGCGGGAGCCTCGCCCACCCAACACATTGAACCCCCGTTTTAACTTTGACAAACCACCAAGTCTGGCCCATGGCAAAAAAATCGCCGAGGTATTTGCGATGAAGCATTTACCTCGGCGAACTTGCATCACCTGGAAACGCGACCCAACCGAAAGGGACGCTTGTACTCAACCCGAACTTTGCAATCAAGCACTCGCTCGCAGTTCGCGTGGCCCGATCTGGTCCAGGACTTCCTGGATCTGCTGAGAAACGCGATCTTGCGTTTCCTGCAGCAGCGACGTGGCAGCAGCGAGTTCATTCTCACAGGCATCCAGTTCCTGAGATCGTCCGTTCATCATGGCCGAAATCTCATGGATCTGTTCCAGCAATCGTTCGCACTGGGCCGTTGAAACCCGTTCGTGTTCCGCGATTTCGATTTCATTGTCGATCGAATCCAGATCGACGTTTTGAATCGCAGTCATCAGGTCTTGCCAGCCTTGCAGACGGTTGGAATCGAATTCGTCAACCATCGCCTGTTCGTTCATGATCCGATCGCACAGTTCTTCTGCTGACAGACTGGTCAGGTCAGTCTCACCCTGGATGGAGGCTGCATCTTTTTGAGTGACGGTAAATTCTTCACCTGCGACTGTTACGGTATCACCGGTTCTGAGAGCCATCCGGCGACATGCCTGACCATTGACAGCCAAAGCATTCGCCGGATCATCGGCTTCAATCCACAGCACACCATCATCCTGGCACAGGAGACTGTGCAGAAGTGGTCCGTGGTTGAGACGGATTTCACAGACAGGGCTGGAACCGATTCGAATTCGCTCCTGATCGACAATCACCGACCGATCACCAAATTCCAGGATCGTGGTGAGATCACTGGCGGAAGCTTGTTCAGTTGTGTGAGCAGAGATGGAAGTAGGCATAGGGGTCTCGATGCGGCATGATGTCGAGCAATCAAATGCTTCGGGTGGCGAAGCACAGAGGTTGGCACCGTCTCTAACTTCGTCCGGCGGAAACTGCCGTCGTGAATCAATCAGGGACGCACGTTCCATCCCTCCCGCGGAAATCGCCTATTAAACGCCGCAAGCTTGGTCGAGTTTACCGACTGGCGAAATCGTATCGACGGTTTTCCGTGGACTCGCAAACGTCTGCGAAGGCAGGGTAAAGTTTACGGAGTTTGTGGGACTGTGACTGAACTTATCGCAATGAATTTGGGACTGATCCGTCCGCCTCTTCAATTCTGTTCACCTTAAGCAGATTCAATTTCATGACACCCTTCATCCTTCCCATGCCAAAGTCAGTTTCGCTCAAGGATCTTGCCACCTGGAAGAAGTCAGCGGACGAAGCGGGAGTCGACCGGATCTGGTTTTCGAACGATGCTGAAGGACTTCAGCAAGACGTGGCTTCCAGAGCTCTTTGCGCAACAGCTTCAGACGTTGTCGTTCTCTGTTCTCCGGATGATTGTTCACGCAAACCAGCCTTTCTGCAGGAGGTCTCTGCGACCATCGCATTACTGGCAGCATCGTGTGAGGAAGATGTCGCAGTCGGCTTAAAGACAGAGTGCCTTGAAAATGCCGCGACACTCGGCGCTGCAACACTGGATGGAATCGTCGTTGGCCTGTCACTCTCGAAAAAGGTTGATTTTCATAGTGACGCCAAGTGGGGCGGTCGTGTTCGAGCGATTCCCGAACTGACGTCAGTTGGCATTGTTCCCAGAGATCGATTCCTGCGACAGGTGATCGATCGAATTTCCGTGAAGGATTCTCATTCCAAAGGGGAACGTGGACGCATCGCAACAACGGCGCTTCGTGCGGGTTTGCTGCTGCTGACAGGATACGTGGAGGAAAGCCACGCAGCGTCACAGTCGATTGAAGGTGAGGGGCCACTGCACACAGGAGATTATTGGCATGCAATCTTGCATCGCCGAGAGCCCGACTATGGAAATGCCAAGTACTGGTTTCGTCATGTGGGTCGCCATCCCAATTTTCAGCGACTCGCCGAACTTGTCCAACTGAGGTTGAACGATTCCACGGGACTCGCTGCGACGGAACTCGGTCGATGGAAAACTCAACTGCTGACGTCTCAAGGTTGGGACGCATTCGCGTTCGTCGACTTCTGTCAGGCGACCGAACGTCAGCCAGAACTGAAGCCGCTGGGTGAAGTGATTCAATGGATGGAAATGTTGCTGCTCATCGAATCGTCATATCAGCCCGAGAGCTGACCTCGCTATGGATCGATTGCACCCCATGTTTCGACCCGACACGGAAGTGTGCGTCGCGCTAATGCCCGTCTGCGGATGAATCGGAATCCGGTCTGGAAAGCGGGACATACATTTCCCTCAGGAAACGTGAGGGGATGCTTTCCCGTCTTTTGCCCCACTTGATACGAGTCAGTGCATGTGAGATCGAGAGAAAATCGCGGGCTCGTGTGATGCCGACGTAAGCCAATCGGCGTTCTTCTTCGACGGCAGTTGGCGATTCATCTTCGATCGAACGCTGGTGTGGCAGGATTCCTTCTTCCCAGCCGACCAGATAGACGCGAGGAAACTCCAGTCCCTTGGCGCTGTGCAGCGTCATCAGTTTTACCGCGGGCTGCTCGAATTCATTTGATTCGCCAAATTCACGATCGTTGCCAGCCAGCGACGATTGTTCGAGGAAGTCGAGCAGATTGGGGGATTCACAGCGCTGCTCGTACTGCTGCATGGCTGCGACACATTCTTCGATCACGGCCGTTCGAGCCAACTGCTGTCCTGCATCCTTGTACTGCTTGGCAATTTCAGATTCGTAATCAATCGATTCGATCAGCTTTTCAAACGTTGATGACAACCGCAAATTCGGATTCTGGAACTGTTGGCGGAAGTCATCCATCAGCTTGCGGAATACTTCGATTGCGTTCGCCGTCTTAACGGTGATCTCTTTTTCGGCCAGCGCTTCCGGAATGATGTCGAACAATCGACGACTGGACCTCACCGCACGATTCAGCAATCGTTCCACTGAGGAATCACCAATCCCGCGAGCAGGAACGTTGATGATCCGCAGCAGCGAAACTTCGTCCGTCGGGCAGGCCAGCAACTTCAAGTAAGCCATCATGTCACGGACTTCGCGGCGATCAAAAAAAGACTGACCGCCCACGAGCAGATAGGGGACTCGAACACGCCGCAATTCCGATTCAAACAGACGCGGCTGTTCATTTGTCCGAAACAGAATGGCAATGTCCTGGGGTGGTACCCGCAGTTCCTTGATCAGATAATTAATCTCGCGCACGACCGCTTCAGCTTCGACCTGTTCGTCGGGATGCGAACGAAGATTGACTTCGGCTCCTGTCTTGTGAGCAATCAGCGTCTTTTCGTGTCGGCCACGATTATGGTGGACCAGTTGATTTGCGAGTTCAATAATCTGGGTTGTGCAGCGATAGTTGTCCTGAAGCCGAACAACCTTAGCTCCCGGAAACTGCTGCTGGAACCCGAGAATGTGCTTCACTTCAGCTCCGCGCCAACCGTAAATCGACTGATCATCATCACCCACTACGCACAGATTGCGATGTGGGCGGACAAGCGCCGCGACGATCTGGAACTGCATCTCGTTCGTGTCCTGATACTCGTCGATCTGCACATGATCGAATCGATCCTGGCAGCGCTGCAGTACCTCTGGAAACTCATCGAACAGTTGCGCAGTCAACAGCAACAGGTCATCGAAATCGACGGCACCAGCAGCTCGTAACGATTGCTGGTAACGACGATAGGCCATGGCTGCGAGTGAGTCACGATCATCGACGACAAAGTCACGAGCTTGCTCAGGAAGAATGCCATCCATCTTCCAGCGACTGATGCGCGAAATCAGATCTGCCGGTTTCATCGCGGCATCTGTGACACGAATGTCCCGCAGGGCCTTACGCGCCGCAGACTCCTGATCGCCGCGGTCATAAATCACAAACTGCTTGGGGTATCCCAGCGCTTCGATTTCTTCTCGCAGGATTCGTACGCAGAGGGAATGGAATGTCGAGATATTCGGTCGCGACTTCATCCGCTTGCCAAGCAGACCACTCATTCGCTCCTGCATTTCACGAGCAGCTTTGTTCGTGAACGTTACCGACAGAATCCGGTTGGGTTCGATTCCCTGCCGAATCAATTCCGCCATTCGAAACGTGATCACACGCGTCTTGCCTGTGCCAGCTCCTGCAAGAACCAGAAGTGGCCCGGATGGCGTCAGCACCGCTTCGCGCTGTGATGCATTGAGTTCATTCAGCGAGGCACCCGTCACCGGACGCGACGAACTGGCAGCCGGGGCTGGCGAGCCGGGACGCGGGGCAGGGGTTCCAAGAAATGGAGAATACGATGACACGGGCTAAACCTGATCCTTCGGGAATCTGCCAATTGACCAAAGTCGTAAACAATCGTTCCTTCGGTCCTCTGGATTCCCTTCCCAGAACCAAAAACCTACCCAACCGATGGCTTACTTGCGGCTCGGTTTGGCTTGAGAAGCCTGGACTTCACGAAGCGGCTCCAGCATTGCACCCATCGATTGCCACCGGTCACGCGGATCGACGGCCAGGCCTTTCATGATCACTTCGGAAATCCGCGGATCGACATCAGGAACATGAGTCCGCAGATCGTCGGGTGGAGTATTGATGTGCTGGACCACCGCATCCAGTGTTTCGGCCGCTTCCCACGGTAGCTTCTTGGCGTACATCTCGTAACAGGTTACGGCATACGAGAAGATATCAATGCGCTGATCCGTTCGCTGGCGTTTGATTAGTTCCGGGGCCATGTAGTTCGCAGTGCCAGTCCGGTTCCCGGGGGCCTGGAATTCAGGGGTGTTGGGGACAACCAGCCCGAAGTCGATCAGCTTGATGGAGTATTCTTCGTCGAGAATCACGTTTCGTGGGCAGATATCGCGGTGAATCCAGTTCTGGCGGTGGAAGTACTCGATGGCTTCGCCGAGTTCGATCATGAATCGCAGGCGATTTCGTTTCATGACTTCGTTCTGAACATCGACGAGGAAGCTGAGGCTGACTCCTTCCACAAACTCCATCACCAGGTACTGTTCGTTGTTTGTCGTGATCCCGAATTCATAGGTCTTGACGATGTGAGGATGATTCAGTTTGACAGCGACTTCACCTTCAGACGGCTTGGGTGTCTTGATCCCTTTGAACCGTGATTCCAGTCGCTTGGTCTTGTCGATATCGAGCAGCTTGAGCGCAACGGTTTTGCCGGTGCGTCCATCGATCGCGCGCCAGACCTTGGACATGCTTCCCTGTCCGACGCGACTGACCAGTTGAAATCGCTTGGTCACGTCCAATCGCGTCACTTTGGGCTGCGATTGAAATAGCTTCTTCAGGAATTCGAGCATGAACAGATTCCGAGTCAGACAAAGGTCGGTGCAGGTCACATCCCGCAATAGTCGATCAGTCGCGAAATCTCGGATCGCAATTCAGGACGCGGGACGATGCGATCCACGAATCCATGTTCCAGCAGGAATTCACTCGTCTGGAAGCCCGGCGGCAGGTCGATCTTGCAGGTCGCCTTCACCACGCGTGGTCCGGCGAAACCAATCAGTGCTTTGGGTTCCGCGATAATGATGTCGCCGAGAGATGCGAAACTGGCTGCGACCCCACCCATTGTCGGATTGGTCAGAACGGACAGGAACAGTCCCCCGGCGTCATGATAACGTGCCAGTGCGGCCGAGACTTTTCCCATCTGCATCAGGGACAGAATCCCCTCGTGCATACGAGCCCCGCCCCCTGAACCACTCAGAATCACCAGTGGCAGGTTCAGTCGAGTCGCCTCTTCGACGGATCGAGTCAGTTTTTCACCGACCACCGACCCCATACTCCCCATGATGAAGGCAGAGTCTGTCAGGGCAAACACCAGCGGACGACCTCGCATGTAACCGCGTCCCGCGATACAGGCCTCAGTCAGCCCCGACTTCCGCTGCTCGGCAACCAGGCGGTCTTTGTAAGGTTTCGAATCAACGAAACCGAGAGGATCTTTCGGGGTAAGCTGCGTGAACCATTCTTCGAAGCTGTCTTCATCAAGCAACTGCTGGATACGAACCCGACCTGGAACCGTGAAGTGATAGTCGCAGTCCGGACACAGATACAGGTTCTTTTCGACCTGCTTTCGAAAGACCGTATTCTTACAAGCTTCGCACGAAATCCAGAGCCCTTCTGGAACGCCACGCTTCTTACGTGGGATCTCGCCACTGGATTCGGCTTCGCTGGGAGTGGCAGTACTCATCTCTGACGCTTCCTTCTTGTTCGGCAGGCCTGATGACCGCTGAAACGCCGGCAATTTTTATTCGCTCGGGTGTCAGTCGTTCGGCAATGTTTCGGGTACGGATAACCTTTCCGCGCCCGCTTCATTACCGAGTCGCAAGACACAAACACCAAACTTCAATGACGGATCACACCCGATTTAATCGACTCGCCCGGCGAGTCGTTCAAGATTCTGGACTGCGAAAGTATAATCAGCCTCGTCGAAAATGGCACTGCCTGCCACAAACACCTCACACCCAGCAGTGGCGGCTGATGCGATTGTCTCTTTCGCAATCCCGCCGTCGATGGACAGCAATGCGCCGGCAGGGAGCATTGATTTCAGAACCTTTGCCTTATCAAGGACTTGCGGCATGAACTTCTGGCCGCCGAAACCTGGTTCGACACTCATTACCAGCACCAGATCGCATTCCAGCAGATAGGGAAACAGGCGTTCTGCAGGGGTTCCGGGGTTCAGTGCCAGTCCAGCCAGTCGACCCGCGGCCCGAATTCGGCGCAGAACCTCAGTCGGATCGGGAACCGCCTCGATGTGAATCGTGATCGCATCACAGCCAGCAGCCAGGTAATCGTCCAGGTACCGTGCCGGCTCGGAAATCATCAAATGAGCATCGAAGAAGGTCTTCGTTCGGGACCGGATACTGCGTATCACCATCGCACCGTACGAAAGATTCGGGACGAAGTGACCGTCCATCACATCCCAATGCAACCACTGCACTTGAGCCGCTTCGAGTCGCTCAATTTCCTGCTGCATATTGGCGTAATCGCACTTCAGCATGGAAGGGGCGATGATCGGCGGGCGATGGCTTGTCGAATTCGTCATTGCGGATTTCTTATGCTCGTGAAAGACACCTGTTTCTGATAACACGAATCGTAAACCGTGTCTGCCCGGGATTCCAGACCATCGCGGAAGCGGCATCCGCGCTTGCTGATCTGTTTTGACAGATGCAAGAATGGAGGGATTACAACCTCGCGGCGTAGTGAATCTGTCGGCCGACTTCGACGAATCCACACGACGGATACAGGTGCTGGCCGACCGGATTGTTCACCATCGTTTCAATCACGGCGAAGGCCATCCCCTCGCGTCGAAAGTATTCGAGGGCGTATTCGATCAACTGCCGGCCAAAGCCACGACCTTGCACCCGTTTATCGACGGCGAGATTCGGAATGCGCCCCTTTTTGGATTCGCGGTCCAGTCGAGTGGAGATGTAGCCGACAACCTGGCCTTCGAATTCTGCGACGAAAACGCCATCAGGATTCGCGGCAACGTCTTCGTCCACATGACGTCCCTTGCGATCTCGCCAATTATGACCGGCCAGGATGCCAAATTTCTGTTCGATGTTTTGATCAATCGCAATTCCTTCGAAGCCTTCGATCGTGATGCGTCGAAGTTCGTCAAGATCATGTGATTGCCAGAGCCGGATGATCATGGTGAGGATTCAGTGGAATCGGGCTTACTTGTCGAGCGAAACACACTTCAGAGTGTTTTCGTTTCTGAGGTACAGTCGACCATTGGCCAGTGCCGGCAACGCACGTGTTGTTCCACTAAGCAACTGTGCCGAAGCGATTTCGCGATAGGCCTTCTTGTCCAGGTCGACAATCTTCAGCAACCCGTTGGTATGCATCATCAACAGTTTTCCGTCAGCGGAAATCAACGTGGCATAGGCCGACGCGGGTTGAGACCAGGCGACCTTACGTGTTTGCGGGTCGAAGCATTTCAATGTGACTGATCCACCGTCCTGCCGCCCGTCCACGCCATAAATCATTCCGTCATGTACGATCGGCGTCGTGTACTGACTCGACAGGATCTCGTCACTCCAGGTCACATCAACCTTGTCTGGGTGAATGGTCAAAAGTTCAGCTCCGATCCCATAACTGGCTGTCAGCAGAACCTGGTTTTTCATCATCACTGGAATCGCAGCGTTCACCGTCGGGCCACGTTGTCCGAACGGCGTGCGGAAGCGTTCTTTACCAGTCACAGGATCCAGCGAAACGAAGTTCAGTCGAGTCAGGCAAAGCAGATGCCGAGTGCCGGATTCTGTCACCGCAACCGGTGATGAATAGCTGGCTTGATCGTTGACCGATTTCCATTCTGTTTTTCCGGTCTCAAGATCAAACGCCACGACACCAGCTCCGGCTTTGTCGCCGCCAACATTCACGATCAGCAGTTTTCCCTCAGCCAGGGGCGAACTGCCAGAACCAAAGTAACCTGTCGGAGCGTTGAATTCCCGCTGTACCTGACGTTGCCAGAGCGGCTTGCCGGACTTCAAATCGACACAAGAGAGTCCACCATTGGGGGCCAGGGCATAGACACGATCCTTATGAATGGTCGGGACCGCGCGAGGCCCATCGTCGGGGACGATCTGCGGGACGAACTCGGTTTCGAATCCCTGCGACCAGAGTTCCTTTCCTGTTTCGGCGTCGTAAGCGGTCAGGGTGTCTTTGTTGTCCAGGCGATGAAACAGCACCAGCGTCTTGTCTGCGACAGCCACACCGGCGAACCCCGAACCAATCGTGGCCTGCCAGACCTTTGCGGGACCACCTGCAGGGAATTTGTCCGCAATCTTTTCGCCGACTGCGATTCCATTTCGATTCACACCCAGGATCTGCGGCCAGTCGCCCGCTGACGTAGCGTGCGATGTCACGATCAACAGAACGAGACAACCTAGCAGCCCGTGGTAAAAGGGGTCAGACCCTTCGGAGGGCCGTCGATTTGACTTGGAAATCGTATCCCCGGAGAGGGCCTGACCCCTTTTACCGCGGGCTAGACGATGAAACGAGAACCAGCGATGATGCCCGCCTGCGCCGAAAATTGCCTGCTGCCCGTCTGCCATGTCAGTCCCTTTACAGCCAAGTGTCCGCCATCCCGGATCCGGAGCGTCTGCCGTTGCTATGGCGTTGTGCCGGCTCAGTCTGATACCAGACAACGTCGGTACCCAATCCCAAACCACGATTTCACTGGGTTGGGATGGTCTCCGACTTGGTTCTAACCGAAACCTTCGGCCAAATCACGTCGTGCGAAGACAGGTTCGTCACCCCGAACGAGCAACGTTCAAGGCTCGTACGCGTCTCGTGATGACCTTGAGATCCGGTAACGGACCGCGGCGACTCAAATGCTCCAAGTCGCTTCACACGACTTGCATTCAAAGCCAATCAGAGTCGCGGTACCTGGAATTTCGCGTCCGCTGGAATTAACCATTCCGTCATCCAACTCAATCGGTTCCACAACGGGATACCCGCAGTGCTTGCACGATCGGTTCTCGAACAGCGTTCGGGCGCGAGTAATTACATCCATCCGAGGGTACGCGGCTTCGTATCGAGAACGGGGAAATGGCAGGATCATCCGTTCGTCGACCATGTCGTCCGATGATACGTCGCATTCTTCCGGCCAAAACACGCTGAGCTGGCTCATCCTTGAGCTCCTTTCGAACGGTACGCGTGAACGGGGAAACCTCCGCTACAGATCACAGATTTCGAGAGGTCGCATCCAGCAACCAGAACCTCTGGAATTCTCCCATGGGACATCCAGCAGGCAACCCGAATTCCGACTTAACGACTGTAGGGATTAGGTGGAAATTACCGGTTGCAACGCCGTTCGGCAAGATTGGCCGGTCGAATGTTACCAGAGCGTGACCCGGAAATGGATTGACAAAAGCGTCAAATCACCCAATATATATGGGGCACGATTTTTTAAACCACCATAGAATGTATGTCGATGAGGCTGTGATCAGGCCCACACCTGACCACAATCTGTGCGGCGATCGCTTCGACATTTGTACGATGACATTGTCGGATTTTTGGGGAATGCTCCTCGCTCGGCGGTATTTGCCGGAAAAGGGGTGAGATGGCGTGATTGAGGGGCGACGGAGCGCCACTCCTTTCGTTACTGTTTTTATTGAAACTTGCTTCTTTTCTGTCCGGTAAGTTGCAGCTTTGCCGATCGAATTAAAGCGGGCATTTCCACTGAAGTTTTGTACAAACTTTTTAACAATCAAAGGTACGGATTCCCTTTACAGATCTTCTTGCGTATATTCGCAAAGGAACTGCACTTCCGGAGGCCACCTCATGTCGGCATTTCTTGTCCCGCTCGATCCAGGGCTGTGCTTGATTCCGTTGGAAAAGGCGATTGTCCTGATTGGTCGCCAATCCGATTGCGATGTTTCGTTAACGCACAGTCGCAAGATCTCGCGAAAGCACTGTTGCATTGCACAGGTCAACAGTTCGTATGTGATTCGCGATCTGGGAAGTACGAATGGCGTGTTCGTGAATGGAACGCGAGTTCGCAAAGAAGCTGGACTGACTCTGGGTGATGAACTCGCCATTGGTGATGTTCGGTTCCGACTGCAGACGGAAGCTTCGCCTGCCAAATCGACGAAGATCAAGGTCGACGATCCACGACAGCAGCGCCCTTCGTCGCGTGCAACGGCGGTGGCTCCGCCAAGTATGGATCTGCCCGTGGCAATCCCCGAAATTGGCCAGGATTTTGTCGTCGAACCTTCGATTGCTCAGATGCGCCCGGTCATGCGTAAGCCGGACGATCTTCCACTGGCGAATTTCGAACACGAAGGCGACGTCGTTCCACTGGCATCCGACAGCTTTTAGTGCGGGTCGCACTTCCGTGTCGCGTCGAAACATGTGTTTGACGCTTCAGTTCGGTACCCGCGGGACGCCACGCTGAAACTGGATGCGATCGAGCTTGTCAGGGTGTTTGTAGTAGCGTCGAAAGAGTTCGATATTCCACGCATTGCTACTCCAGATCTGGAAGCCCCACTCGCTGGCAGTGTGCGAGCAATGGGCATTCATCACACTTGGGACGGCGAGCAATACAGATTTGTCGCCCGTGATGAATCAGCCGGTGCGAAAAGTTAATCCACTCCTTTTCGGGCAGCAGTTTCATCAGATCTCGCTCAATCTGTTCTGGTGAATCACTCTCCGTCAAACCAAGCAACTGACTGATACGTTTGACGTGCGTATCAACAACAACGCCACTGGCGATCCCAAACGCGGTTCCTAGCAGAACATTCGCCGTCTTGCGACCGACACCGGGCAGAGCGATCAATTCTTCGACCGTCTGCGGCAGTTCTCCGTTGTGTTTTTCGACCAGGCCTTTGGCCATACCAATCAGATTCCCCGCCTTGGCCCGGAAGAATCCAGTCGATCGAACAACCTCTTCGACATCCGTTTGAGGGGCTTCGGCCAATTCATGAGCCGTTGGCCAGCGACGAAATAATTCTGGAGTCACCATGTTGACTCGTTCATCCGTACACTGCGCCGACAGGATCGTCGCAGCCAACAGTTGAAATGGGGAGTCATGGTTGAGTGCGCAGACTGCATCTGCATAGGTTTTAGCCAGGACGCGCACGATCTTGCGGGCACGTTGCTTTCGGTCATCATCCGCAGTGGTTTTTGCCATAAATCTTATGATTCCAGCAGGAATTCTTCGTGGACCGCAGTTTGTCGTGTCTGTTAGTCTGTGGCCCAGTTACGAGACCATCCAGTGACCAGCACCCCATATTGTGGGGAACCGACTTCAGGAGCTTCTCGCGTGACGATCGATTTTCAAGAACGGTATCGTGAAGGACTGCGACTGTTCAACGATGAAGACTTTTTCGAATGTCATGAAGTGTTCGAAGAACTCTGGTCCGAATCCCAGGGGGATGACAAGAAGTTCCTGCAGGGGATGATCCAGGCGGCCGTGGCTTTGTTTCATTTTGGAAATGAAAACTTCGGGGGAGCCAAAAAGCTCTATGCATCCGCTCGCGAGAAACTGTCACCACTGGGTGAAGAGTACATGGGAATCGCACTGAGACGTTTCCTGGCAGATTTCGAAATCTGCTTTCAGGAGTTGCTGGCCAATACCGAGGCCTATCCAACGACCGTGTCGATCAAAGACGAACTTGTTCCCAAAATCATCGCGATTGAAGAAGGTTTACTGTAATGGCAGTGGAGTCCGATTCAATGCTGCAGTTTTCAGGAAAGGGACCGCTGTTCCCGCTTCCCGGTGTTGTGCTGTTTCCACACGCAACCATGCCACTGCATATCTTTGAACCTCGCTACCGTCAAATGACGGCGGATGTTCTCGAGGGTGAGCGGCTGATCGCCATGAGTCTTCTGGTTCCGGGTGGCACGTCGCCCAACGGATTGCCGCTGATCCATCCGATCGTTGGACTGGGGCGGATTGTGGCACATGAAAAGCTGGAAGATGGACGCTACATGCTGGTCCTGCGCGGAGTGTCGCGAGCTCGCGTGATTCGCGAAATCCCGACGGAACAACCCTACCGGATTGGTGAGTTCGAACTTTGCCGGGATGTGATTCCTCCTGAACCCGACTTTGACCGTCAACAGCGTGCGGAAGAGATCACGTCCCTGTTCTGCAGGCTGTTCCCCGGGGTCGAATTCCAGCGACTGATTCAACAGGCGATGTCTGTGGACTTGCCCCTGGGAAACATCTGCGATGTCATCGCATCGGCACTGCCCATCGAGCCGATGCTGGCACAACTGTTTCTCGACGAACTCAATTCCGATCTTCGCAGCCAGATGCTTTGGCAACTCCTGAAACAGATGGACCGGCCAGAACCCGCGAAGCCACTTGTGGAGGCTCGCGGGTTTCCCCCTAAATTCAGTTCGAACTGACACGTTCGTTTGAATGCTCGTCACTCTGTCTGATTCCGTCTTCGGATGGCCAATTTGGACTGGACTGGTTTAAACTGAGGACCAATTGGATAGCTCCTCGATAAAATTCGAATCGTCCCGACTTCAGACCAAGACCTGACAGAATTCATGAACCCAACGCCGATCGAGATCGCTGCGACAGTTCTCTTCGTTCTGGCGGTGCTTCACACCTTCGCAGTGAAATACTTTGCCCGCTGGGCTCACAAGTACCCGCATGGGTCGATTCCCGAAAACACTCTTCATTTCCTGGCAGAAACCGAGGTTGTTTTTGGTCTGTGGGCTGCCGTCCTGTTTCTCTGCATTGCGGCCATTGAGTGCTCACTTGATAAAGCGGTCCATTACATCGAGGGGCTGAACTTCACCGAACCGAAGTTCGTGCTGGTCGTGATGGTTGTGGCGGCAACGCGTCCGGTGGTTGCGTTGGCAGAAGGGATTTTGAATGTCATCGCATACCGATTACCAATGCGACAGGGGCTGGCATTTTACATATCGGCCCTCGCCATCGGCCCTCTGCTGGGATCGTTTATCACCGAGCCGGCCGCAATGACTCTGTTGGCCATCGTGTTGAAACGACGCTACTTCGATCAACAGATCAGTCGGACGCTTGCCTATGCGACGCTGGGGCTACTGTTCGTCAATGTTTCGATCGGTGGCACGTTGACTCACTTTGCTGCCCCGCCAGTATTGATGGTGGCAAATACGTGGGGCTGGGATACGCAGTTCATGCTGACTCACTTCGGCTGGCGAGCAGTGATGAGCACAACGCTTTCGACGGTGATCGTGTCATTGATTTTCAGAAAAGAGTTACTCGCGGTCCAAGCGGTTGAAAGCCCCAGCGGGCGAGTCCCCGTCTGGCTGACAATTCTGCATCTGTTGAGTCTCGCGGCGGTCGTCCTGTTTGCGCATCATACCGATGTTTTCTTCGGTGTCTTCATGCTCTTTCTCGGACTGACAACCGCAACGCACGAGTACCAGGACTCATTGAAACTCCGCGAAGGATTACTCGTCGGGTTCTTTCTGGCGGGTCTGGTGACACTCGGCAGCCTGCAGGAATACTGGTTACGACCGCTGATCACCAACCTCAATGGATCACTCTTGTTTTTTGGAGCGACAGGACTGACCGCGATTACAGATAACGCGGCACTGACGTATCTGGGCTCGCTGGTCGAAGGTCTCAGCCCTGATCTGAAGTATGCCCTGGTGGCTGGTGCCGTCACAGGTGGCGGGCTCACCGTCATCGCCAACGCCCCGAACCCGGCTGGCATCGGAATTCTGCAGTCGGCAAAGGCCTTCGGCTCAGATGGCATCAGTCCTCTGGGGTTGTTACTGGGAGCTATGCTGCCGACCCTGATCGCGGTCGTGTGCTTCTGGTTCATCTAAGTCTGGCAACTGCGAACGACCGTTGAACTGCAGATCGCACGGACATCATGTCTCCCGGCATCGAATTGCTCTGTGCTGAGATGACCGGTAGGATTCTTCGGGCAGCGTTCCTGAGTTTTACCTACCTGGAGTCCACCATGGCCGAACAATCGATTTCGCATGAATCAGCAGGCTTTTCACGTCGGGCAGTTCTGGGTTCGGCACTGGCTGCGGCAGGGACAGTGGCGGCGATGCATGGGCCCTTTGGCTTGCCTGCTGTGGCGGCGGCGGATGTGGCTGCGAAACCGGGTAAACGCTATGCGATGAAGAAATCGATTAATCAGTGGGCATTCCCCTATCCCGACAAGATGTCGATTGAGCAATGCCTGAAGCTGGCCAAGGCAGCCGGCTTCGATGGGATCGAGTTGAATTACGACCTCGATAATGATCTGTCTCCGAAATCGGGTACGAAAGAATACACCGCGATTCGCCAGATGGCGGACAAGATTGGCATCCAGATCAGCGGGATCTGCTCATTCCTGTTCTGGCCTTATCCGTTCACGAGTCATGATCCCGCCAAGCGGGCGCGAGCACTCGAACTGGCCGGTCTCATCGCACAGGCGGCTCATGACCTGGGAACTGAAAATGTCCTGGTCGTTCCGGGTGCTGTTCATATTCCCTGGCGGACCGACTACGAACCTGTCGCAAATGACCTTTGCCTGTCACGTGCGAAAGAGGCAATCGGAAAGCTGATCCCGGCAGCAGAAAAGCTGAAGGTCAATCTGAACATGGAAAACATCTTCTTCAACGGATTCCTGATGACGCCGATGGAGATGAATGAGTTCGTTGACAGTTTCCAGAGCGACAGGATTCACGTCCACTTCGATACCGGGAATATCATGCAGTACCAGTTCCCGGAACATTGGATTCCAATTCTCGGCAAGCGAATCAAGAACGTCCACCTGAAGGAATTCACCAAGAAGGGGACCGATTCCTCGCTCGAATCGTTCCGGCCACTGCTGGATGGCACGACAAACTGGCCTGCCGTGCTCGATGCCTTCGAAAAGATCAACTACAAGGGCTATCTGACATTCGAATACTTCCATCCCTATCAGCACTGGCCCGAGGCACTTGTCTACCAGACCGCTGATTCACTCGATCGAATGTTGGGAATCAAGTAGTCCTTTAGGTTGAGTTCCACAGACGAATCACCGGGGAAACTTCGCGAATTCCGGTCTGCAACGTCATTTCGATGGAATACCTCGCGAGGAATGTGGATCTGAAGTGTTAACGACCTTCACATCTGCCGACATTCCTCGATTTCTACGGGGTGACATCATGGTGGCGTTCCGCGTCTGGCGGCACGTTGTGCTGCTTTGCGTCTTCGTATTTTGCGGTGGTTGTGGTGCTGCTCCTTCGAGCCAGCACGCAGGTCCTCAAGGTCAGGCTGCCCAGCCACCTCGTGTCGCTGCGAATGCCGATGCTCTTGGCGCTGCTGGCGGCGTACCCGTTACGGTCGAACGAAAGATCATCTCGACCAGCCGAATCGATGTTGTCGTTGAAGACATGGAAGTGGCACTCCAGCAACTTCAAAAACTGTACAAGCCAATTCAAGACTCGGGCGGTTACCTTGCACGGCAGGAAGTCTCCGGATCGAAGGGGCATCGCCGTGAAAGCTCATGGACGATTCGTGTTCCGCTGGCGAAATACGATGGATTCGTCGCCGACGTGGAAGCGATCGGCGAGTTACAGCAGCATCTTCGTGAAGCTCAGGATGTGACGGATGCCTATGCCGATCTGGATGCCCGACTGCGTAACAAACAATCGAGCGAAAAGAGATTGTTGAGTCACCTTGATCGGACTGGAGAATTGAAAGATACGCTGGAAGTCGAACGCGAATTGTCTCGCGTTCGCGGTGAAATCGAGCAGTTGCAGGGGCAACTCAATCTTCTGAAGAACAAGACAGATCTGGCAACCGTCATTGTGACGTTGCACGAAATCGTCAATTACACTCCTGCAACGGCTCCGACGTTTTCGACAGAGATTTCTCGAACATTTGATGTGTCGTGCAAATCACTGATCGTGATGGCCAAGGGATTCTTGCTGGTGGCTGTCGGCTTGACGCCATGGCTTGCCGTCGCTGTTGTTTTTGTAGTGCCGACGCTGCTCATTCGCCGACGAAGATTGCGAGTCTGATCTGCTTTCATTCAGACCAGATATCACTATCAGTTCGCGACCTGATAGCAGATCAACTCCGCGGGAGTTCGCACAAACAGTCTCCCTTTGGAAAGAACGGGCTGTACAAAGTCCAGCAGATTGAGAGTCGGTTTCCAGACGTCATGTGTCTTCACGTCTCCTCGCACATGGCAGCCTTTGGGAGAGGCTTCAATCAGCCGCAGGCGCTGGTAACTGCGTACAAACAGCAGTCCATCTGCCAGGGTCATCGCGACACCTGCACGGTAGCCCGGTTCACTCCAGACCACTTGACCCGTTGCCAGATCCAGGCAGGTCAGATTGAGCATCGACTCGCTCGCGACCTGCTCATCAGCTCCTCGAATTTCTCCGGTGAACCCGTACAGATATCCGTTGTGATGCCGGAACTGATGGACCGCACAGTACGTTTCCAGATTCTTCTTCCAGTGAATCTGCGCTGGTGTTTCCGGGGACTTTCGGTCCAGGGTGACAAGGCTTGTCCCATCGTTGTCCGCAACGTTGAGGATCTGGCGATCGAGAACAAGTGGAGACGGGATCGTTGTGCCACGCGCATCGGGGCGAGCCACCGGGAATTTCCAGACTTCGCGTCCGTCACGAATACGCAAAGCCTTCAATTCACAATTGGCAGAAATCACGGCACATGGTTCGCCTGCAAATTCTGTAATGGAGGGAGTCTGACCTTCGCCCATTCGCGCCGGTCTGCGATGTGGTTCTCGAAATGTCCAGATCACGTTCCCCGTCAACGGATCCAGCGACTGAAAGATGATGTCAAATCCCGCTGTTTCACGATCGGCGTCGATTCCGCGACTCGCATCACTGGCACCATCGCCGTACCACAGCAACAACTTTCCGTCGGCGATCATCGGTGAAAACGAGTATCCTTTTTCCCCCGAAGGATTGAAGGTATCCCACAGGTTTCGTTTCCACAGCACCTTCCCCGTGTGGCGATCACAACAATGAAAATGACCAATCGCGCCGATGGTGTAAATTCGATCTTTCCAGACACACGGAGTTGATCGGAAACCACCACGAGCCCAGCCAATGTTCTTTTCCCAATAGGGGCCGACGTCGTATGTCAGAGTCCAGCGCTGCTGTCCTGTCGAGGCGTTCAAGCAGGTGATGGTTTCGGCCGTACCTCGGGGTTCTTCCGTTGAACAGATGTAGAGATCGTTATCGACAACCACAGGTGATGACCATCCAGGTTTGACGGGAACTCGCCAGAGAACTTCGGGACCGTTGACTGGCCATTCGCGCCGCAGGCCTCGTTCTGCCGATGTTCCGTTACCGAGTGGCCCATGAAAATCAGCCCAATCGGTCGATACCGACCTCTCCTGGCCAAGAACGTCTGATTCCGACAGTCCCATTGAGCTGACTGCGAAAATCAAGCTGGTGATAAGCGTAATGAGAATTCTCATGGTTTTCGTTCCTCGCTGAACAAGCCCCCGAACTTACAAGTTTTTCAGGCGACACTTTGACCTATGTTTGGGGTTAATGATGTTGTGGGGATTTAAATTGGTCCCGTAGCTGTTTCTGCGAGCCAACTTCATCTTCCCTTAAGGGCCTGTCGCAGATACTGTTCGCAGCTGTAAGTCCCGGCTGGTTTGGGCGCAACAGCTGCAAAATGTGAAATTGGTGGTTCGTGGTTTTGTTGCGTGACGTTCGAACTGGCCGAGATTATTGGCGGTGGAGAGACTCAAATGAATCCAATTCTGGCGTATCTTGATCCAGGAAACGGTAGTCTGATTCTACAGGCCTTGGTGGGTGGATTCAGTGGTTTTGTGGTTCTGGGGCGGTATTTATGGAATCAGTACATGGCTCCGAAGCCAGTCGCATCAACGGCAGCCCTGTCGGAACTCCAGGAGATGCCGAGCCAAATCTGAACTACGATACGGGTTCATTCCGCGATCGATCTTCTCGCGTGTTTCTGCGGAGCGGTGAGGTCTACCGAGCATTGATGCCTGTGGCTCAGGCAGATTGGCTTCGAGTTTCTCAGCAGCCCTTCTTTCAGCAACTTCTCTCAGATTGTTCGGTAATCCGAACTCGCGAACTCTCTGCTGATGAGGCTGCACGGTTTGACCTGTCACCATCAATCGCTGCCGTCCTGCATCATGATCGTATTCCATTCGTCACTTACCCGTACGAATGGTCGTTCTCGATGCTTCGAACCGCAGCGCTTCTGCATCTTGAAATCCTGACCAAAGCGATTGAAGCCGGATCAATCCTGAAGGATTCTTCACCTTACAACGTCCAGTTCCGAGGAACCAAACCTGTCTTTATCGACATCGGGTCGTTCGTTACTCATGGCGAGAACGAACCGTGGACAGGCTATCGGCAATTCTGCGAACTGATGTTGTTTCCTCTGCTGTTGCAGGCTTACAAACAGATCGATCTTCAGCCTGTTCTGCGCACACGCCTGGATGGAATTTCGGCCAAAGAATTCCTGCGGCATTTGTCGTGGCGAGATCGTTTTCGGCCCGGAGTGTTCACCCACGGCTGGTTGCAATCGTTACTGGAACGACAGACAAGTTCCTCACAGGCAGACACCGTGGGGGGGTTGAAGTCGAGCGGATTTGATCGACGACTGATTCAACAGAATCTGCGCAAGCTGACCACACTGCTGCAGCAATTGAAGTGGCAACCCGATACGACTCAGTGGTCGCATTACCGGCATGAACTTCCTCACGTTGTTCAGGATCTGGAAGTAAAGTCCAGCTTTGTACGCCAGGTCTGCGAAAAATATCGCCGGTCACTGGTCTGGGATCTGGGCTGTAACGACGGGCATTTTTCGCGGATTGCAGCAGAGCATGCTGACGATGTCATCGCGATGGATCAGGATCACGGTTGTGTCGAGCGGCTGTATCTGGAACTCGCTGCAAACGCAGCCACCCCGCAAAACATCGTGCCGCTTCGGATCGACCTGCTAAATCCATCACCGGCTCAGGGTTGGCGCGGACGCGAGCGAAGTCGGCTGGAAGATCGCGGCCGTCCCGATCTGATCCTGTGCCTGGGCCTGATACATCATCTGGTGATCGCGGGCAACATCCCGCTTCCTGAAGTCGTTGACTGGCTGGCGAGCTTGCAGTCTGAAGTCATCATCGAGTTTCCCAGCAAACAGGATCCCATGGTGCGCAGTCTGTTGCGCAACAAGGTGGACCAGTACGACGACTATTCACTGCCAGCCCTCGAAGCAGCTCTGCAGCAGACTGGCCTCAAGATTCAAAACCGGGCAGCTCTCCCGTCGGGCGAAAGAACGCTGCTGTACGTTTCGCCATAATGCGATTCACCCGGTGACTGCCAGCCATCCCGATCTAGTGACTTCTTCGATTTCACGGCTTCAATTATCGAGTTTCCGCGAAACTGTCGTGGATTGTGGAGTCTTCTCGCTGACCACGGTATCTTGGTTATGAGCCTGAACTTGGGGGCAAACAACGGCCCTGGCCTCAGTCATTGACTTCTACTTGAACATCTGGAGTGACAGCATGTCGACATCATTCAATCGTCGCGAGTTTTTGCAGGCAACCGCCGCCGGAGTGGCCGTGGCCGCTGCAGGCGGGATCGCACGCGCTGCTGAGAAGGATCCGTATCTTGGTCTGAAGATGGGGATTCAAAGCTACTCGTTGCGCGAATTCAAAAACGACGCTGCACTGGAACACACGAAGACCCTGGGCCTCAAGTACTGGGAATCGTTTGGAAATCACCTGCCGATTACAGCGGTTCCTGCCCAGATTCAGGCGCACAAGGATCTGCTCGCCAAGTATGGCGTCACGTTGATCTCGTACGGTGTCTTGCCGTTTGATGAAAACGAAAACGCGGCTCGCGAGCGGTTTGAATTTGCCAAGGCCATGGGAATCAAGTCGATCAGTGCCGATCCCAAGCCGGACAAGGCAACGTTTGATCTGCTCGACAAGCTTTGCGCTGAATACGACGTCGCCATCGCAATTCACAATCACGGCCCCGGTCATCGCTACAACAAGATCAGCGACGTTGAAAAGGTTGTCAAAGACCGCCATCCCAAGATTGGTGCCTGTGTTGATACCGGACACTACCTGCGCAGCGACGAAGATCCTGTTGAAGCCGTTCAGCGTCTGGGCAAGCGAGTTTTCGGCTGTCACCTGAAGGATGTAAAGACGACTGAAGTCGATGGCAAGAAGCAGAAGCAATTCAAGATTGCAGGCGAAGGCGATCTGAAGGTTGTCGATCTGCTGAAGGCCCTCAAGAGTCTTGATTACCAGTATTGCCTGGCAATCGAATATGAGGAAAACGCCAAGAACCCGATGCCGGATATTGAAGCCTGCTTGAAGCATGTTCGGGAATGTGCTGCCAAGGTCTAGTGCGGTCGCACTTCCGTGTCGCATCGAAACATCGGTTAGACCCGGCATGCGATCTAGTACATTGTCAAAGACCAAAACGGGGGTAAATGATCGGGAGGGCGAAGCTCCTGCTGAGTCGCTTTTGGGAGTTGGCACATCGACTTAGCGGCTCGGCGGGAGCCTCGCCCTCCCATCAGATTGAACCCCCGTTTTAGCTTTGACAAACCACGGGCTGTTGAATTGTTGCATCGTTTAGAAATTGCGATCGCTCATTGAATGCAGGCGAGCGGCCGACGGGAGCGACCGTTTCAACTTTCGAGCGGTCGCTCGTTGCAGGTTGAGGGGACTAACCTCATTCGAGTCGAAGGGAACGTGATGACTGGTTACACCGTACATACAGGCTCCAACGAAAAATTCTCGGCTGGCTGGGATCAGATCTTCTCCAACGGAGGAAAGCCTGCCAAACCGGCCAAGAAAGAGAAGCAGTCTAAGAAAGCCAAAGCTGCGGCGAAGGCAGAAGCCAAGGCAGAAAAAGGGGCGAAGAAGGGAGACCGAAAAGGCAAGTCGGGTAAATAAGGTAAACCTTGCTGCAAATTCGAATTCTGCGGGCAAGGTCGGCCGAAGTCTCTTCCATGACACGACTTCAGGTGCACGTCGGAAAGGAATACGCCGATAAATCCGGTGCGACAGGACTTTCCCCAACATCACCAATCGCCGGAATTGGAGGCTGACGACGTGAGTGAGCACGAATACGAAGAGATCTGTTCGGAAGAAGTCGACCGAGTGGTCGCGGCGCTGGAGCTGCTAAGCGAATCAGTGGCCAGCGAAACCATTAAGTCGATGCTCGATGGTTGCGCCAGTGAAATCTACTACCTTGTCTACGAAGACGAGGAAGGGATGAGCGAAGCAGCCTGAGCTCAGAGATTTCTGCCAGCTCGACAATTTGATGCAGCATACCGGCAATCGCCGGCTTTGAAGGGTCATACCCTCCCACGGACGGTGACGAGCCGAGCCGTTTCCATAGAGCAACCTCCGTCAGGATTCAACCTGGCGGAGGTTGTTCGCGTTTATGGGAACGGGTCAGTCGAGATGCTGACGCTCCGACCCGCTTTTTGTTTCGAGTGTACGCAGATATCGCCGTTCACAGGTGCTGAATGGTGTAAGTGCGACCCGTACCGAATTCTGGGTTCAGCCCCGCGAAATCTCAGGGCCAATGCCTTTTTAAGCTGGGAAGGATGCAGGGTAGAGTCATCGTTACCCAGATCCTTGTCTCGGTTGGGTGGCGATGTGGCGATCATCGGCGGTTTGTGGGGTGGGCTGTTTGTGGGCTGAAAGCCCACGAGAACAAAGCACAGGGCTTTCAGCCCTGTGGAGACGGATGGCGCAGGGTATGCGACCTGTAAGGTCGCGA
>CAXBSB010000119.1:0-24498 GCA_963977965.1 uncultured Schlesneria sp. | reverse complement strand
AGTGGGTTCAGTGAAGAAAACTTCCTCTGGCTGCGCCACCCCGGTAGGCTCAAGGCAGCCAACCGGGGCCACCCGCGCAGAGTCCAACAGCCCGTGGCAAAAGAGCCACGGGCTGCTAACCCATGCTTCGACGCGACACGGAAGTGCGACCGGCATTAAGCCGACCAGCACTGCGTACCGCCATCAACACGCAGAACCTGGCCTGTCACGAAGTCACCCAGTGGTCCGGCGAAGAAGTCGATCACGCGGGCGACTTCATCCACCATGGCAACTCGGTCCAGGGTTCCTTCTGAAACCAGTCGCTCACCGGGGACGTGTCGAGTTCCCAGGAAACGGCCTGTTCGAGTATCGCCCGGAGCCAGACTGTTCACGTTGACGTTGAACGGACGCAATTGCACGGCGAGGCAGCGAGTGTACTCAACAACCGCAGCTTTGGCGGTTGCGTAAATGACACTGTTGTCGTTTCCTTTAAACGCTGCAATCGAGCTGATGGTGATGATGCGCCCGGACTTTCGTTCCATCATCCCTCGCGCCACGTGCTGGCAGACGAGGATAGTGCTGAGGAGATTGCGATCGAGAACCGCTTTGACGTCAATCTCCTTGACGTTGACGGCGTCATTAGGGTTGGGTTTTCCACCCGCCGCAGCGACGTCTCCGCCAGCGTTGTGAACCAGGATTTCGACGGGCCCCAATTCCTTGATAGAGGTCTGGACGACTCGTTCCACGTCAGCGTTGTTGGTCAGGTCGCCCAGGACGCGAATCGTGCGAACGCCGTACTTTTCACCAATCTCGCGGGCGACGTCGGTCAGAGTCGTCCCTTCGCCATACTCAGCGGGACCGTTTTCTCGCATTCCATGGATCACGACATCAGCCCCCAGGGCCGCCAGTCTTTCGGCAAATGCTCGTCCTAATCCTCGCCCCGCCCCGGTGACAATGGCGACTTTTCCAGCCAGCGATTTTTCCAAAATGCGAATTCCTTGAACTGATGCGTCTTCAACGTTTTGACACCGTTACCCAGATTTCCCCGGGAGCAGTCGCGTCTGGTTTCCCATCCTGCCGATTGTGTTCCGGCACATCCCATTCAATCAAGACTACGCGATGATTTCGTTTGGATGATTCACGTGTTTCGCAACTAATGCTTGTGTCCACCCTTGCTGCCGAATAACATATCCAGTCTTCCGCGAGATTTGACTTGCGCTGATGAATTCAAATCCGTGAAAGTTGATCCGTCCCCAAGCGAATTCGGGATGGGCTGATGTCGGCCGGCAGTGTCTGGACCCGCATTCAGTCGATGTGACGTAACTCATTTGCCAGCTTGATACAAGGTGGCCTTCAGTCTGGAAAGTTTTCGTTCGATGAAGCACGTGTTGTCCGCGATGGTGATGAACCAGCCAGGTGTGCTGGCCCATATTTCAGGCATGCTGGCCTCGCGCGCCTACAACATCGAAAGTCTGGCGGTTGGCGAAACCGAAGATCCAGCCTTTTCCCGCGTCACTTTCGTCGTGACGGGTGACGACAAGGTTCTGGATCAGGTCCGCAAGCAGTTGGAAAAGATCATCACCGTTGTGAAGGTGGTCGACTACCAGAACCAGGACATCGTCGAACGCGATTTGATGTTGATCAAGGTTTCCGCAAACGGCGGAACTCGTAGCGAAATCCGCGAAATGGTCGAGATTTTCCGAGGGAAAATCGTCGACATTGGCGAAGAGCATCTGATCATTGAAATCTCGGGATCCGAGAGCAAATTGACCGCATTCATCAACCTGATGCGTGCTTACGGGATCATTGAAATGGTCCGAACAGGCCGCATTGCGCTGTCGCGGAATTCGTCGCTTTCGATCGAATCTGCACTGCAACCCCCACCTGCCTATGAAGAAGCCGTTGTAAACGGCTGAGAGTCTCTGGGAACGCGCTCTGTCGGGTGCCAATCCCGCTTCCTGACCTGTCCACCCTCCTTTTTACCAGCCGAGATTGCACAATGGCCGCGAAGGTTTACTACGACGACGATGCCGACCTGTCCTTGCTGAAGGGCAAAACGATTTCCATCCTGGGTTACGGAAGCCAGGGCCATGCCCAGGCCCAGAACCTGCGTGACAGCGGTTGCACCGTCGTCATCGGGCAGCGTCCCGGCAGCAAGAATTACGATCTGGCTGTCAGCCACGGCTTCAAGCCTGTTTCGCTGGCCGAAGCAACGAAGGTCGCTGATCTGGTGAATATCCTGCTGCCAGACGAAGTTCAGGGCGACGCCTATCGCAATGAAATCAAGCCAAATCTGAAGCCCGGCGCCCTGCTGATGTGCTCGCACGGTTTCAACCTGCACTTCGGTCAGGTGATTCCTCCCGCAGGCGTTGATTGTGCGCTGGTGGCTCCCAAGGGCCCCGGTCACCTGGTCCGCAGCGAATACGAAAAGGGTGGCGGCGTTCCCAGCTTGATCGCGCTGAGCCCCGGTGCCTCGGAGACCAGCCGTCAGCTCGCTTTGGCTTACGCCAAGGGGATCGGCGGTACTCGCGGTGGTGTGATCGAAACCACGATCGCGGAAGAAACCGAAACGGACTTGTTCGGTGAACAGGTTGTTCTGTGCGGTGGTGTCAGTGCCCTGATCAAGGCCGCATTCGAAACCCTCGTCGAAGCCGGATATCAGCCGGAAATGGCGTACTTCGAATGTATGCACGAACTGAAGTTGATCGTCGACCTGTTCTACCAGGGTGGTCTGAACTACATGCGTTACAGCGTGTCGAACACCGCAGAATTCGGCGATTACACCCGTGGTCCTCGAATTGTGACGGAACAGACCAAGGCAGAGATGAAGAAGATCCTGCACGAAATCCAGACCGGTCAGTTCGCCAAAGAATGGATCCTGGAAAACCGGGCCAACCAGCCAACGTTCCAGGCCATCAAGCGTCGTGAACGTTCACATCAGATTGAAGAAACCGGCAAGCAACTGCGCCGCATGATGAAGTGGATCAACGCGAAAGAATATTAACAGTCGCTGGTCGACTTCGTGATCTGGCAACGCCCGTGAGTTTCTCACGGGCGTTGTCGTTGGTGCATCCTGAAGGTCTTACGCGGTTCCATGACGACGGATTGAAATTCGAAAAGAGGAAAGACGAAGAGAGGACAGACGGAACTCTTACGAGTTCCGCTACGAATTGATTGTTTTCATTGTGATTCCAGTATCGTCTTCAAGTCGGCCAGCCCCTTCAGAAAGCTGTCGCCGCACATCTTGTCCATGCTCATGAACAGTCCCATGACTTTCGTGATGAAGTTGAGTTTTCCTGACATGTTCCAGGTGACGACGGTCTGATCCCCTTCTGGAACAAATGTGAAAAGAACTTCGTTCACGCCGGCAAATGGACGGAAGAATTCGAGTTTCATTCGAACGAATTCTGGCGAGCGAGTCTCGACGATCGTTTGCCGACCGGCACCCACATTCTTGTCGCCGTCCCACGAATAAATCGCTCCGACACCTGAGGCCGCTCCTTCATAGGTCTGCTTGAGATTCGGGTCGAGTTTGAGCCACGGATTCCACTCATTCATCAGGTGCAGGTCGTTCACCTGAGCAAATGCCTGACCCGGAGTTGCTCGCATTTTGAGTGATCGACTCACGCAAAAATCATTGGATTTCAGTTGAATCACAATGACGAACAGGACAATCACGGCAACGACAACAGCGAGCGTCGGAATCAGCATTTCGAGAACTCCGTCAGAATGGAATGTTTCAGTAGATGTTCAAAGACTTGTCGAATGGCGAGATCCTCAATCGACACCTTTTCGAAAAATCGAGAATGCGGAAGCTGTTTCCCACGGTTGGATTTCAGCCGGGATACCAGACTTTTCGAGGATCATCGGCAGACCGGACGTAATCCCAACTGGAATCAATCAATCGTTTCAAATCGTATTGCGGACGCCAGCCCAGCAAAAACCTCGCCTTGGCATTGTCGAGCCACGTGCTGTGAAACTGGGTCCGGACATCGACGCTGGGAAGTCCGCGCGTCTTCCCCAGGTAGTCTGCCACGGCCCGATAGTCGACGGGTTCGTCCATACAGATATTCAACGTCTGTTGCCGGACTTTGGGGTGATCGATGGCGCACATCAGGGCGCACACCAGATCCTCGACATGCACGAAATTCCGCAGAATTGGTTCACCACGGTCATTGCAGAGAACCGGGATCGTTTGCTGGCGTTGATATTCGTCGCTCTTTTCATTTCCGACAATGTCACGCCATCGCGGCCCCCCAAAAACGTCCTCGCCGAATGAAAGTGTGTACTTGAAGTCATCCTTCTCCATGATCCAGGGGGCTCGCAGGCAGCATCCATTCAAATCGTACTGGATGTAGTATTGCTCCAGCATGACCTCTTCAAGCACTTTCGACAGTGCGTAGCATCCCGGATAGGCCGAATGTCGCTGGGATTCGGTTACGGGAATCGGATGTGGATAGACAAAGTGGCCCATTCCTGCATCGCCCCCAACGAGGATGAATTGCTGGAAGCAGGATGAGGATCGGCATTCCTCCAGGAGCCAGAACATCCCTTTGACAGTAACATCCATCACTCGCTCGGGCGTTTCTTTGCACGTTGCCAGATGCAGAACATGGGTTACCCCATCCATCAGGCGACTGACGACATCCCGCTCAGCGATGTCACCCTGGACCTGTTCAATGCGAGAGTCTTCCGGCAATCGGCGATTATGGATCAGGGCTCGGATCTGGAATCCGTCGAACCGCTCGTCAGCCATAAAGCGGCTCAGGAATGTCTGCCCGACCTTACCCGTTGCGCCCGTAATCAGAATTCGTAACATCGCCCGATGAGTCCTTCTTATAGTCGTGCTGGTCGCTTGGTTGCAGTGAACGTGCTGATTGTGAACGATCGAATTCGGTGTCGCAATGAGTGCCATCGATTCCTTGTGAGTCAGATCTGCAGACACGTCACAATGATGGCGACAATCGGCAACATGTTGTGATTCGTCAACATGCTCTTGCGTGCACCGTTGCCAGAACGCCACATCCATCTCGACCTCCACCGAGGCACGAATTCTGTTCAAGGATTTTAACTGTCAATGGTTATTGAACTTGGAAGCAAATCGTCCGTTCACTTTTACGGTTTGGCATTCCATTTGTTATTCAGTTGATCGAATCGTTTCGCTGCCTGAACAGATTGACATCGGTAACCCAATAATCGGGTCCTGATACGCCGCTGTTTAGGCAGACTCACCGAGTTCCCTCGACAGGATGAATCAAATGTCGCTGCCAGTCATCGTTGTTCTCAGCCGCGATCAACTCATGGCATCAGAAGTTCCGGGACTGTTTGATGGTAAAGCCGACGTTCGTGCCTGCGACTCGGTCGAGGAACTGATTGATCTGAGCAACAGCCTCGAACCACAGGCCCTGCTGGCCGACTTCCGCCGTGTGGGGAGTGGCGGTCACGCTGAAAATCGCATTCTGGAACTGGTGACACAACGATTCCCCAAACTACGCGTTGCCATGGTGACGTCTGAGGAATGTCCTGAGCCGCTGGCCAGGCACGCCGCGATGCACGATATCGCCATGTGTCGTGGAAAACTCGATCGCCAGACATTGTTGAAAGCGTTTCACACGCTCTTTCCGCGACAGCCAGAAATCGAACCCGTCGTACCGGCTCGACCGATGCCTCATCAGACATCGACACTACTTCCCAATGACCTGGGCGAAGAAAAGTCGCTGGGTGTCCTGACCGGAATGGGTCGCAAGTTCGAAACGAATTCGCCTCAACTTCAGCAGATGCTTCTCGACCTGGAAGTGGCCGCTCGACACGACGTGACGATCCTGCTGATCGGCGAAACGGGTGCAGGCAAGACGTTCCTCTCCAAGTTGATTCACGAAGTCAGCCCTCGCCGACATGAACCATTCCTTCCCGTCGCCTGTGGAGCACTTCCCGCCGACTTGATCGAAGGGGAACTGTTCGGCCACATGAAGGGGGCTTTCACGAGTGCTCATGCGGATAAGGAAGGAAAGTTCCTGGCAGCCCGACGCGGATCGATTCTTCTCGACGAAATCGATGTACTGGGCCCCGAACAACAGGTCAAGCTGTTGCGAGTCATCGAAACGGGTGAGTTTGAACCTGTGGGGTCAAACCAGACGCAACACTGTCAGGCTCGATTGATCGTGGCCAGCAACCTGGAACTGCAACCGCTCGTCGAGCAGGGACGATTCCGACCGGACTTGTACTATCGATTGAACATGCTCAAGTTTGTGATCCCTCCGCTGCGACAGCGACGGATGGACATCGTCCCGCTGGCCAAGAAGTTCGCACGCCAGTTTGCGATCAAGCATGGTATTCGAATCGAGCACATCTCGCAGGATCTGTACAGTGCACTGATCAACTACCCATGGCCTGGAAACGTCCGGGAACTGGAGCATGTGATTCAGCGGGCTGTCATTTACTGCAGCGATGGAAACCTGACCGCAGCGAATCTGCCGCATCACGTTCTTTCGGGAACTGCGGGACCAACAAATGATCCGACGGTTGTGCTGGGCTACTCAACGACACCAACACCTCCTGTCGTTCAGAATGATCGAACTCTGGGTGGTCAGATCGCCTTGAGTGAAAAAGATATCATCGAGCAGACGCTGTTCAAGAACACGTTCAGTCGAACCAAGACGGCCAAAGAACTGGGAATCAGCCGCGTCACGCTCTACAACAAGATGAAGAAATACGGTCTGCTCCGGTAATTCAACTGGCCGCTTCAAACACGGAAGCAACGGCGTTTCCGCCGCCAAGGCAGAGTGCAGCGACCCCTCGGCGGGCACTCTGTTGCTGCATCGCATGCAACAGAGTGACGACAACGCGGGCACCACTGCAGCCCAGAGGGTGCCCCAGTGCAATCGCGCCGCCATTGACGTTGACTTTACTATGCGGCAATTCCAGTTGCCGGACACAAGCCAATGCCTGAACAGCGAAGGCCTCGTTGATCTCGAACAGGTCAATATCGTTCACGTTGAGTTCGGCCCGACTCAACGCCTGACGGATCGCTGGGACAGGTGCCACGAATAAATCTTCAGGGGCAAGCCCTGCAGTGGCGGAACTGACGATCCTCGCCATCGCCTTCAAGCCGTGTGTCTCCTGAAACCGTCTCGATGTAAGGACGACTGCAGCCCCACCATCGCTGATCATCGAAGCATTGCCTGCGGTGACGGAACCGCTGCTGTCAAAGGCAGGTGATAGTTTTGCCAGTTTCTCGATCGAGGCATCGCTGCGCGGACCTTCGTCCTGAGCGATCGTGATTTCCTTGCCGCGTTGAGTCATCGTGATCGGGACAATCTCGTGACCAAAACGTCCAGCCTGCATGGCTGCGAGGGCACGCTGGTGACTCTCGAACGCAAACGCGTCCTGGTCCTGGCGTGAAACCCCCGCCGACGCAGCCAGCGAATCTGCGATCAGTCCCATGGAGCGATCACAAAGGGCACAGGTCAATCCTTCATGCTGCAGGCTGTCGATCAGTTTTCGGTCGCCCAGACTGGGGCCTGTCCGATCAACGAGATACGGCGCACGGCTCATCGACTCCAGTCCGCCTGCGACAATGACATCGGCGTCGCCCGCTCGAATCGCCTGTGCCGCCAGCATGATCGCTTTCAGTCCAGAACCGCACACCTTGTTGATCGTGAGTGCAGAGACCGAATGAGGCAGGCCGGCTCGAATAGCAGCCTGGCGTGCAGGAGCCTGACCGACACCGGCCCCCAGAACATTCCCCATGATCACTTCATCGACCTGTCCGGCAGAAACGCCACTCTGGACGAGGGCTGCTCGAATGGCAATGGCCCCTAACTCCGGTCCGGTGAGGGATGAAAGGGCTCCCTGGAATTTCCCGATCGGGGTCCGGCAGGCACTCAGGATCATCACATCACTCATCGGCAACCTCCAGACCCGTCACACATACGGCAATATTTCCAGTCACCATTCTACGCCTCCACTGTTGACGGAACCACAGACACAGGCGATTGTTAGAAGAAGTCGCTCGAATTTCTTTTTGAAAAATCTTGATTTCCGAGAATAACCATCCGGGGCACAGCATCGTAGATAACAGGACGCTTTGACGCAGGAGGAGATATTGGAAAGTGACGACGGCGACCCGACGAATTCGGGAAAGCTGGTTTCGCCCGAGCGACTTTCTGCCGAAGCGGTCCGCGCGCTGTACGAGGTTCATGGACGAGATCTTTTGACGTTTCTCATTGGGGTGCTTCGAGATCCGGAATCGGCGTGGGATGTGAGCCAGATCACATTTCAGCGACTTCTGGAAGTTGGACACCTGGCACGAAACGAAACGGTTCGCGGCTGGTTGTTCAAAGTGGCCTTTCATGAGGCGATGGCTTTTCGACGTAAACATTCTCGCGGTGAACGATTACAGCGAGCGGTAATGGATAGGCTCGAGGAAGAGCAAGGCGAATTTGAGACTGCAGTACAGTCGCTGGTCCGGAAAGAAGAAGTTGCCAGGCTGCGGGATTTGATGCAGCAGTTGCCGGCGGAACAGCAGTTTGTCGTCCGGCAGCGGATTCAGGAAGAAAAGACTTTTGCGGTGATCGCTGACGAACTGCAGGTCCCCTTGGGGACAGTTCTGACGCGAATGAGATTAGCGATACAGAAGTTACAAAAATGGTTCGGCCGCGAAGACGCGGGCTGAACAAAACCGAGGTTGTGAATCATGTCGTCAAAGGTTGACGAAGATCTGAACTGGCTCGCCACGCAATACGTGCTGGGTGAGTTGTCTGGTGCCGACCGAGAGTCGTTTGAAACTCGATTGGCGGACGATTTGGCAGCGTGTGAGGCCGTGATGTCGGCCAGTCGCCTGATGCTGACTGTTCAAGCCGTTTCGGCTCCAGATCCTGCGGTGAGCACTCCGGCAACGAACCCGCGTCGCTCGGCACGTGGTGCCTGGGCCGCCGTTGCCGCTGTATGTATGGCAGTCGTTGCTCTCTGTCTGATCCCATTCAGCACTCCTGACACGGTCGAATCCGTTGCCAGCAACGATCCTGCCGCCCAGTTGGTCTCTCTCTGGCGAACTGGGGAAGTCCCCGATGAAGACTTGGAAGATGTCGATGATTCGGTCGATGACGACGTTGCTGTACCAGGCTGGATGATCGCTGCCGTGTCACTGGAAGCCCAGGCGAAAGAACTCGGGGGACGCGGCCCCGGCGATGGTATTGATGGGGCCTCAGGCAAGGTCCAGGAGAACTAGTTATGCCGAATCCCGTCACATATCGGTTTCAGATGGTCGTCCTGGTTGTCGTTGCAATCATGGGCCACGTTTTAAATTCCGTTTCCTTGGCGGATGACAAAGCTCGCGAAAAAGCCAGCGAAAAGCAGTCCGATAAGACGAAGGACGTTGCGAAGAACCCGGCCAAAGTGGAAAAGCCTCGTACGCCTGTGGTGACGATTTCACCAGAACGAGAAGCCGCTGCGATCTTGTTTGCTCGCGAGAATCATTCCGAACTGGCTGCCCTGCTGGATGGGCTGAAGCGTAACGCTCCACGCGAGTATCAGGCGGCGCTCGCGGATCTGGATCGAACGGTTGAGCGGATCGGGAAGCTCAAAGAGAAGTCACCAGACCGTTATCAGGTTGAAATCGCAGACTGGAAGATTTCGTCGCGCATCAGGCTCCTGGCAGCCAGGCTGGCGATGTCGGAAGACCCGACGGTGGAAGCAGAACTGCGAGCCGCACTGCGGGAGCGCCTGGAGCTTCGGCTGGGGACTCAACGTGCCGAACGTGATCGGTTGCAGTCGCGTGTGACTCGGCTGGATCAGCAGATTGAGGACATGACATCTCGTGCGGATGCGACAATTGAAAAGCAGTTGACGGATTTAAGAAAGACGCTTCCGGCGGCTCGGACGCCTGCGAAGCCTAAAGCGAAGCGACCAGCGGCGGACGCGACCGGTGTAAAGGGAGATAAGACGTGATTCAGACTCGATGGACAAGTTGGATTATCACACTGGCAACGCTGGGAGGTTTAGCCTCTAGTGCGAACGCGGGGGATGCCGCACGCATCGACGAACGGTACTCAGTGGATAACGTCACAGAAACGCCCGACTTCCGTCAGCATGTTGTGCCACTGTTAGGGAAACTCGGTTGCAACGGACGTGCCTGCCATGGTTCGTTCCAGGGGCGCGGCGGACTGCGACTGTCGCTGTTTGGATACGACTTCAAAGCCGATCACGAAGCATTGGCGCTCGGTGAGAAACCCCGCATTAACGCTGCTGCTGTTGCCGACAGCCTGATGCTGCAGAAGCCTCTGCAGGTCGTCCCACATGAAGGGGGAACTCGACTCAAGGAAGGTACCTGGCAGCACAAGGTGTTGAGCCGCTGGATCGCAGCCGGAGCAAAGCCGATTGGTGCAGAGACGCCTGAATTCGTCCGTCTGGATGTGACGCCCGAAGAAATCGTCGCCCGCAAACGCGGAGAGACGTTTGTGTTGAAGGCGGTCGCAGTCTGGTCCAACGGGAGTCGAGAAGACGTGACCCCGCTTTGTCGATTCCAGTCCAATAATGATCAGATCGCGTCGGTCGACGAAAAGGGATTGGTCACGTCGACTGGTCCAGGCGATTCGCACGTTGTCGTCTTCTACGACAACGGCGTCGTGCCGATTCAGGTCATTCAACCCGTCAGTGAAAAGTTCGGACCGAACTACCCTGCCGTTCCAACGCCGACGAAGATCGACGAACTGGTTGTTCAAAAACTGCGAAAGCTGGGAGTCGTTCAGTCGGACCTTTGTACCGATGCAGAATTCCTGCGACGCCTCAGCCTGGACATGATTGGAACTCTGCCGACACCAGCCGAGGTGGAAGAGTTTCTTGCTGACAAGTCTGCCTACAAGCGGGCAAAGAAGATTGACGAACTGCTGGAACGCCCTGCGTATGCTGCCTGGTGGGCGACCAAGATGTCAGACTGGACCGGAAACAATGCCGGGAAGCTCAACAACAACAAGTCGGGAATCGATTCGAGTACGCTGGCCTCCGACTGGTACGAATGGCTGCGAACCAGAATCGAAAAGAACATTCCCTATGACGAAATCACCGAAGGGATTGTTCTCGCCGTCAGCCGACTCGAAAATGAAACATACGCGCAGTATTGCGAACGTATGAGTGGCTATTACAACAAGGAGCAAAAAGGAAGCTTCGCGGATCAGCCATCGATGACTCACTACTGGATTCGTCGTGAATTCACGAAGCCGGAAGAACGCGCTCTCGGGTTTGCTTACACGTTCCTGGGGATCCGCATTCAATGTGCCCAATGCCACAAGCATCCATTTGATCAATGGACCAAGGATGACTTTGATCGGTTCAAGGAATTCTTCTCACGAGCTCAATACGGCAATGCTCCGGGAACCCGTGATGACGAGATGGCGATGCTGACAAAGGTCGGAATCGATCCCAAGAATCTCAAAGGAAATGATCTCGGCAAAGCCATTCGCGAGCAGCTCAACAAGGGCGAGGTGATGCCCTTCAGCGAGTTGTACGTCCCTGCGCCCAAGAAGGGAGCTCAGGAAGCTCGCGACAAGAACAACAAGGGAAATGACAAAAAGCGGCCTCAGGTTGTGGCAGGACGAACGGCCAAGATTCTGGGTGGAGAAGAAGTAAAGATCGAAGATCTTGAAGACCCTCGCGCTGCATTGATGGACTGGATGCGGGACGAGAATAACCCGTACTTCGCGAAAGCGATCGTTAACCGTATCTGGGCCGGGTATTTCAATGTTGGGATCGTCGAACCGATCGACGATCTCAGTCTTGCCAATCCCCCCAGCAACGAAGCCCTGCTGGATTACCTGGCGGCCGAATTCCGCAATCATAAGTACGATTTGAAATGGCTCCATCGAACGATTGCCAATAGTCGGACGTACCAGTTGAGCTGGCACGCAAACGCAACGAATGAATTTGATGAACGCAATTTTGCGAGGGCTGTGCCGCATCGACTGCCAGCAGAAGTGGCCTTCGATGCTCTTCAGATGGCAACCATGAGTGACTTCGAAGCGGCGTCGTGGAAGACGTCAGTCAAGGGACGAGCGATCGGCAATACTGTTGTCGATTCGCGAGCTCGTGGTAAGTCGAGTTACGCATTGTCGATCTTTGGACGTTCGATTCGTGAAAGCAATTGCGAATGCGATCGTTCATCAGAAGCCAGTCTGTTGCAGACCGTTTACCTGCAGAACGACACTGAAGTTCTGACTATGATCAGCGGTAAAGGTCGCTGGGTTGAACAAGTCGTCAAACGCAATGAGCCTGAACGGGATGCAAAGAAGTCAGAAACTGACCTAAAAGAGCGTCAGGCAAAACGGATCGCTGAAGCCGAAGTCAGTAAGTTGAAACAGCGCCTGGCTGTGATGGAAAAGAAGGGGAAACCCGAGCTCGTCGAAGCAATCAAGAAGGAGCTTGTAGAACGGGAACAGAAACTGGCAGACACCCCAGCGGACAAGCCTGCCGAAAAGCAGACGGAGGTCGTTGATGTCAAAGCGATTGTTCGCCAGGCATACCTGCGGTCACTCAGCCGATATCCGACAGAGAGTGAAACGGAACGAGCCCTGCGGCACTTTGAAGAATCAGGCAATGTTGCCACAGGGACACGAGACCTGCTGTGGGCCTTGGTGAATACGAAAGAATTTGTCGTCAACCACTGATAATCCAGTATGCCATGTTGCCCGTGATCGGGTGATACCTGATCGAAACCACGTGAATTCCAGTAATTCTTAAAACTTCAACCCAGACCTGACTCACCATTACTCAAGGACCCGATTTATGGCCATGCATCGTACCTGTGACGGAATCCAGCGACGTGACTTTTTGAAAGTGGGAGCATTAGGAGCATCAGCTCTGACTCTCTCCAGCTACCTGCGGATGTCACACGCTGGCGAAGTCAAGAACGCCAAAGCTCAGTCCGCGATCTTTATCAATCTGGGCGGTGGTCCGTCACACATGGACACGTTCGACCTGAAGCCGAATGCTCCGTCGGAATACCGAGGGGAATTCAACCCGATTCAGACGAACGTTAGCGGGATTGAGATCAGCGAGCACTTGCCAAAGCTGGCACAGCAGATGGATAAGTTCGCAATTCTGCGAGGCGTTTCACACTCACTCGCCGCACATGAACTCGGTTCACTTTACGTGAACACAGGCAACCGTCCGCTCCCTTCGATCGAATTCCCCAGCTATGGCTCGGTGATCTCGAAAGAAATGGGTGGTCCTGCAGACCTGCCTCCGTACGTCGCGATGGGATCAGGTCAGCAGAAGGCTGGATACTTGGGCGTTCGCTACGCACCACTCAATGCTGGTTCGGCCCCGAAGCCGGGAGTTCCCTACAGCGTCCGCGGGGTTTCGCTTCAGAATGGTCTGACGGTTTCAGACGTAGAAAAGCGTCAGGGCTTACTCAAGGATCTGGACACGACGTTCAAGGGGGCCGAAAAAAGCAGTCAATTGCTGGACGGCCTGGATCGATTTGGTCAGCAGGCCTATTCGATGATCACGTCGACTCGATCACGTGAAGCGTTCGATGTCAGCAAGGAATCGCCATCATTTTCCGGGCAGTTCGGCACGACTGATTTTGGAATGAGCTGCCTGCTGGCAACTCGACTGGTCGAGTCGGGTGTGAAGTTCGTCACGTTGAACTATGGTGGATGGGATACTCATCAGGACAACTGGGTTCGCTTGAAGACCAAGCAACTTCCACCGTTTGACGAAGGCCTGGCAGCACTGCTGAACGGCCTGTCTCAAAAGGGCCTGCTGTCGTCAACCTGTGTCTTCGTCACGGGTGAATTCGGCCGAACTCCAAAGATCAATACGACGCGCAACGGTCGAGATCACTATGCTCGCGCCATGTTCATGCTGATGGCGGGTGGGGGGATCAAGCCAGGTCAGGTCCTGGGGGCCTCTGACGATAAAGCACTGGGGCCAGTTGGCGACGGCTTCAAGCCCGATCATGTTGCGGCATCGTTCTTCCATAACCTGGGAATCGACCCGCACAAGGAGTACCAGACAAATATCGGTCGTCCTGTGATGATCGTTCGGGACGGGGAAATCATCCCTGACCTGTTTGCATGATTCAGGTGCTCCGTACCTCGCAGCCAACGCGGCTTGTCACTTCGGTGGCCGCCGATTGAGTTGAGAGATGCGGATGATCTTGAGACGAGCTTGAGCCCGTTGGAAACGTGCTCTTTGTGACAACTGTTTCGTTATCTTCAAGGAATTGCTCAGATGCGTGGATTGATGAAGACGGTATTGTGCACCGGACTTGCCGTGGCAATGGCTCTGACAGCAGGGTCGGTTGAAGCTGCCAAGGAAAAGAAGAAGCCAGACGGGTCTGCAAACCCAGTTTTTGCAATCCCGAAAGAGATTACTCTGACAGCAGAGCAGCAGACAAAGCTCGATGCGATCACGAAGGAAGAAGGCCCTAAGGTCGCCGAACTGACGGAAAAGCTGGATGCCGTTCTGACCGCAGAGCAAAAGACCGCTCGAAAGGAAGCGGCCGCCAAGGCGAAAGCCGACGGCAAGAAAGGGAAAGATGCCGCTACTGCGGTTGAAGAAGCGTTGAAGCTGACCGACGAACAAAAGAAGCAACGCGCCGAAGTTCAGCCAGAAATGGCCAAGCTCCAGGCATCAATCAAGGAAAAAATCCACGGATTGCTGACCGACGAACAGAAGGCTCATTACAAGCTGCCAAAAGCGAAGAAGAGCAAGTAGTGCGGGCACACTTCCATGTCGCGTCGGAACATCGGCCAGACGCTGCATTCTGATTTCCGCAGAACGTCACACTGAAACTCGACATGGAACTGAAAAAAGAGGGTCGGATGAGTGATTGCTCATCCGGCCCTTATCTTTGCGCCGGACGGTTTGCCGTTTCAAAGTTCAAGGACTTTGAGATCCGTGAATCGCGGGGGTGACGATCACTCGCCTCAGGATTCAATACGCAGCCTGATCAGTGCGTGAAGCGGATTCGTCTTCCGTTCAGTACTTCTTGACTTCGAGCTTGGCCCCAGGGTAGTAGTGGTGAACGATCTCGTGCGATTTCTTGCCAGCGAGGGCGAGACCTCGTGCTCCCCATTGGCAGAAGCCGACGCCATGACCGTGGCCTCGACCATCGGCGCGAACGGTTGTTTTTTCGAGATGCAACGTGAAGTGTGGACTGCGAAGAACGCCCGCAGGGAATCGTTCTCTCAGTTCAACTCCGCTCAGTGCTGCTGTTCGCTTTCCGTCAGAGAATTCGAATCTCGAGATCTTGCCGCTTCCGGGGGATTCAAACTGGCGAATCGTCGCGATTCTGGAAATGGCTCCCTTTTGCTGAACAGCTTTCAAAAAGTCGTCCTTCGTGATCGAGGCTGTCCAGCGGTAGTATTCCGAGTCACGACACCCGTCACAGGTCACCGGTTTCAGGATCTCGACAGCGTCCGTGAAGATCTGAGATCCCTCTGTAGTTCGACCGCCGCAAACGGCTGAGTAATACGTGCAAAACAACTTTCCCTTGTAGGTGCAGATGACTCCGTGAGTAGCGGCCACAGCCTGACGGCTCGATTCCGATTCGCCCGCCAGACGTCGTCCGCCGGCCACATATTCCACCCCCTGATATTTCTGGCTGCGCTGTGAGGAAAACAAGTCGTAGACCGCGACAGGGTCAGCATGTGCCATTTGATAAAGGGCGTAAGTTCTCGACACGATCGCCTGAGCTTCACGTGCTGCTGCGGGAAATGCGGCTGGCATTTCAGAATCGACGACACTGCCAAGATACTCTTCCACAGGAAGAACATTGACCGCCGACACCGATCCGTCTGTACGACGAAATAATCGCATGACGCCGCGATAGAGGTGGTCGTCGACTTTGATCGAAGGAGAGTCTTTGGAAACGACTTCCAGTTGCGTCGCGCTATACGACTTTTCCCCAATCCGCAAACCGTTTGCTGTCGGGGCAACAGCCACCGCTGCCAGCGATGGGCCGCTGCTGAGCGTCTTCGATTTCCCCACTTCGCGAATCGAATACGGGCCACGAACCTCCAGTTGGAATGAAGCGGTACCACCGGGGGTGACATTGACTCGAATCAATGGAGATTTCGACGGACTCGCCAAGCGATCCGGCTTGATGTCTGTCGTTGAAGGTGTTGAGCCAACAGCAACTTTTTCCTGAGGGGCACGCTTCGTATTGGCGACACGCGCGGCTGTAGGAGGGATTGCCTGCGAAGGGAGCGGTTGACGAGAGTCAATCTGGATTGCGATGACCGCACAGAAGACTAAAGCAAGCAACGACAACCAGACTCCAAGCGACTTTTGAAAGTCCCCCGGCGACCGGTTGTCGTTACTCGTCACTTTCCACTCCGAATCAGTCGTTTCGCAACTTCAGGTTCATCTCGGCGAGCTGCTGACGAATTTCGTTCAGCGATGTCACCCCGAAGTTCTTCGTTGCGAGCAATTCATCAGGTGACCGCTGAATCAACTCACCAAGGGTGGTGATTGCCAGTCGGGCCATACACTTCCTGGCACGAACCGACAGATTCAGGTCCGAGACAGATCGCGATAGCATCGCGGCTTCTTGTGGAGACAGATCGGGGGCGATAAACCCAAAACCTGCTGGCGCCACTGCAGCAAACGGATCTTTCGTCTTGGCTGGCTGCAGATTCTGACCAACCGACAGGCCGTGTGCGGCCATCAAATCTCGAATCTCGACCAGCGACGTTTCGCCGAAGTTCTTACCTTCCAGCAATTCGGTCTCGGTGATCTTCGTAAGATCGCCCAAAGTCACGATGTTCATGCTGGCGAGGCAATTGCGGCTGCGAACGGAAAGTTCGAAATCGGTTACTGGCCGACTGAGCAGTTGTGCCAGTCGAGCTTCGTTGCGGGCCATGTCATCGTCGTAGTACATCTCGCTGGTCGCTTCGATGTCCTGCATGTACATCTTGGCTCGTTCGTGTGCTGGATCGTATGCCAGAACACGACGAAAACAGAATGCTGCGGCTGCGTAGTTTCCTTTGTCTTCGTAGAGCAGTCCCAGATTCATCAACGCACCCAGGTGATAAGGGGGGCGGCTGAGTGACTGCTCGTAGAGACGAATCGCTTCGTTGTCGTTCCCGTACCGGGCGTTTTCACCAGCGAGCCGGAACAGTGCCTGACCATGGTGCGAATCCATGTCGACAGCACGTTCAAAGTACTCGATCGCACCGTAGGTATCCCCGCGATCCGACAGAATACATCCCATCTGATAGGAGTAATCCGCTCGGCGAGCACCTTCAAGTCCCGCTTGCTTCAAAGCCGCTTCAGCGAGATCCAGTTTGCCCTGCATCCGCAGCGCGCCCGCTCGTTTCAACGTGCATTCGACAGGATCGAATCCAGCCTTCGCGGCGGCCGCGAAATTTGCTTCCGCTTCTTTGTGCTTGTTCAGCGAGGACTGAGCCAACGCCAGAACATAAAGTGCTGTGCCATCGTCGCCGACGCCCGACAGCAAACGTTCAGCAATGGCATGCTGTCCAAGGAGATACGCACCAATGCCGGCGCGGACGGTCGATCCAGAGGCTCCGCCCCCTTCGACTTCACGCAGCAACGATTCGATCTCAATGCGGGCCTGCACAACTTGATCGCTCGCGACGGCTCGTCGCATCTGCGTCAATTCGTCAGCAGTGACATGCCCTTTGTTACTCAGGATCGCTCGGATGTTGACGGGTTCCAACGGCTTCATCACAGTCGATTCAACCTTTCGTACGGGCTCTTCGGCAAATCATTGCATCCGAACTGCGGACAAACGGCCCGCATCCGGAACAAACTGCCAGTTAACTTCTTTCAACCGAAGCCTTAAGATTATATCGCTCCCCCGACAATCTGCAACGCCGTCGCAAGAACTGCCAAGACTGGTTAGGGCTAGTTCGCACTCATCTCAATGACAGCGAAGCTGATTAAGTAGAGCGTTGTCCGGCACTCGCAATCTTTGCGTGACGCAAAATAGCACACACGCATCAAGACGCAACGCCGCAAATGAATTCTCAATGTGTTTTCCAGTAATGGGTTGCGCCAACATTAAGATTAGCAACGGATTCGACCGTGCAGCGACCGAAAGAATGAAAATGACTTCGTGTTCTACGGAAATGACTGACGATGCTGCTCGACACGTTAGCTTCCGCTTCCTGTGATCCACTCGCCCTGCTACTGGAATGCGGGATTGGTGACGCTGCGCTTCAACCTCAGTTTTCCGATCTACTCCAGATCGTCACTTCCCTCACAAATTGCCCGGTTGCAATTCTCAGCACGATTGAGAATGACCGGTTGAGGGTTGAGGCTACAACTGGAATTGTCGATCCCGGCCATGCCGTCTCGTGGCCGCCGATCCGTCCTGCGGACTCGCCCGTCATTGTGGCTGATGTCGACAAATGCGCAGCATCCCGGAATCATCCTCTGATTTGTGGCGGTCCTGCAATTCGTGCCTGGATCGCGGTCTCGATCCGTACATCAGGCGGGCAATGTTTCGGCTATCTGTCGGTTGCCGATCGCTCGCTTCATCCGTTTACGCCACTGCAAATCCAGGGATTGACGCAGGTCGCATCCCAGATTGCGGCGCTGCTTGAACTGCATCGGTTAAACCGTCAACTCGCGATTCAGTTGATCGAAGCCAATCGGACCCGCGACATGTTAGGAGCGGTGATTGACAGCATCGACGATACACTGACCGTCAAGGATCGTGAAGGACGATTTCTTCTGTACAACAAAGCGGCGGCCTCGCGATCAGGAATCCAGCCCGTTGAGGTTCTTGGAAGAAACGCGAGTGGCCTGCTGGGCGAAGAGCAATTCCGGCTGTCGCAGGAGTCCGATCGTCGTGTGATGGAGACCGGGCAGCCGGAGACGATCGAAACCTGCGACGCAACGAAAGCAGAATCACGAAGCTATCTGACAACAAAAGCACGGTATATCCGACGGGACGGGTTGGTGGGTGGGGTCATCACCACGTCGCGCGATATCACGGATCGCGTACGCGCACTGGATTCGGTTCGTCACAGCGAAGAACGCTTTCGCAAATTGGTAGAGAACGCCTGGGATGCTTCTGTCGTCGTTGACCGAGTTGGACGTATCATGTACGCGACTCAGTCCATCCGTCGTATTCTTGGCCTTCAACCTGCAGATCTGATTGGTCGACAGGGCTTTGATTTCATACACGTTGACGACCGTATTCGGACTCGCAAGGAATTGAAGATCCTTGCGGCGTGCCCCGATCAGCCACGATGCATTCAGCATCGGATTGTTCTTCCCGATGGCGTTCGTTGGTTGGAAATGGTCCTGACGAATCTGTTGACCGACCCTGATATCCAAGGGGTCGTGATCAACGTCCGCGACGTCACGACAAAGCATCGAATCGTTCAGGAATTACAGCAGCGCGACGCGTTACTCCAAAAGCTGTCCGAGCAAGTCCCCGGGGTCATCTATCAGTTCCGTCAATATCCCGATGGACGGAGCTGTTTTCCATACGCCAGCGAAGGGATTCGGCAGATCTACGAAGTGACGCCCGAGCAGGTGCGTGAATCGGCCGAACCTGTCTTTTCCATCATCCACGCGGATGACTTTGACATGGTCGTCGAGAGCATTCAGCTCTCCGTAAAAACCTTGCAGCCGTGGCAGTGTGTTTATCGCGTCAATTTACCCATTCAGGGAGTGCAATGGCGCGAAGGGCATTCCAAACCCGAACTGCTCGAAGACGGAAGTATTCTCTGGCACGGGTACATTTACGACATCACCGCCCGACGTCAGGCAGAAGCAAGCCTTCAGGAAAGCCAGGCTCGACTCCAGGCGATTTTTGACTCGGAACCGGAATGTGTCAAACTGATCTCACCAGACTGTCGCCTGATCGATATTAATCCGGCAGGCTTGCGTCTGATCGATGCGTCATCGATTGATCAAGTCCTCAATCAAGATGTTTCGCAGTTGGTTGCCCCCGAATACAGGGATGCATTCCAGAAGTCTCTGGAAGAGGTCTTTGCGGGTCGAACGACGACAACCGAATTTGAAATCGTCAGCTTGGCGGGGACTCGACGATGGATGGAGCAATACGCCGTTGGGCTGAAAGATCCAGTTGATCCCACTCGCATCATTCAGATGCTGGCGGTCGCTCGAGATATCACCGACCGACGACGAACCGAGATCGAACTCGCTCGCGCACGATTAAAAGCCGAAGCTGCCAACAACGCGAAAAGCGAATTCCTTGCCAACATGAGTCACGAGATCCGCACTCCACTGACGGCGATCCTGGGTTACACGAATCTCCTTACTGACGAATCTTCAGACCCTCTATCGCCGGAACGCAAATCCGAAGCGATTGAAACGATTCGACAAGCGGGTGAGCACCTGCTGACGGTCGTGAATGATATTCTCGATCTTTCGAAGATCGAAGCCGGGCAGATGCTGGTGGAACAGATTGAAACTTCATTCCCAGACCTGGTGCGAAGCGTCGACAGTTTGATGAGGCCGCGTGCGGTTGCCAAAGGGTTGTGGCTGAAGGTGATTTGCGAGACGCCGATTCCGTGCCGCATCGTCACTGATCCGACACGACTGCGTCAGATCCTGATGAACCTCCTTGGCAATTCGATCAAATTCACGGAACTGGGTGGTATCACGCTGAGATTCAACGCCACAGAGGAATGTGAAAAGACACGCCTGGCCGTGTCGTTTGAAGACACGGGAATTGGCATGTCACCAGGACAGGCCGAGCGATTGTTTGCAGCATTCGCGCAAGGGGATTCAACCGTCACTCGCAAGTACGGTGGTACCGGTTTGGGGCTGGTGATCTGTCAACGCCTGGCGCGGTTACTGGGTGGCGATGTTCAACTTGTTCGAACACAGTCTGGGCTTGGGTCCATATTCACCGCGTCGGTCATCGTCGAGCACGTAGCGGGTTCGGGGGTCATCGACGATTTGAATTCCTTGTCTGCCCCCGTGAATCGCGAATTGACGGTCCAGCAGATTCGCCTCCAGGGACGCGTTTTGCTCGCTGAAGACTCCCGCGACAATCAGGTTCTGATTTCTTTCCTGCTTCGTCGTGCTGGGGCCGAAGTTGATATCGCAGAAAATGGTCTGGTCGCACTGGAAATGATCGAAAAAGCGAGCCTCAATGGTATTCGCTATGAATTGCTTCTGACTGATATGCAGATGCCTGAAATGGATGGTTACAGCCTGGCGCATCATCTGCGGACAAGCGGCAGTACGCTGCCGATCATTGCTCTAACAGCTCACGCAATGGCTGAAGATCGCAAGAAATGCACGGACGCCGGATGCGATGACTACGCCAGCAAGCCGATCGACAAATCGATTCTGCTTTCGCTGTGCAACAAATGGATTGGACGTGTCGGCGGCAGTTCATTCCATCCCGCGACCACTGAATCGATTGAGTCGCAATGACGCTGAATCGACCGGGGTTCCTTTCCGAAATGGTATCGCGATCGGTATCCTGAATTCGCCACGTGTGGTGAAGTTCTTTGGACGATTCAAGCTGACGCTTGCAGTGGTCCACGAATCGACAACGAATTTCTCTGTCCGCGCGTTCATGGCATCGACGGAAGCCTGGCAGAACGAAGCTTATTCACGGGAGACGCGATATGCGATTGCTTATGATCCTGACCGTACTGTACTCGTCCCTCTCGTTTGCCGAGGATGCCCCCAAGCCTGTCACGCCAGCAGTTGCATCCACAAAAATCAAGGAAAAAGTCACGGTTGAGATGCTGGTGAAGTCAACCGGCGGGCGCGAAAACTGTTACCTCAATTCGGAAGAAGACTTCAAACTGGATTCGAATTTCACGATCTTCATTTCCAAGGATGTCAAAGACAAGATGAAGAAAGTCGGGATCGAAAACCCCGCTGAACACTTCAAACAGAAAACGATTCAGGTGACCGGGACCGTCATCCTCGTTGAAAAGAAACCTCGCATTTCGATCACAGAGCCGGAGCAGGTTAAGATTCTTGACAAGAAGAACTGAGGATGCCTGTGCACGACAGTTCGACACGAATCCGAACCGTCTCTGACCTGGATGAGGCACTCAGTCGGCCGACTGCTGGCGTTCTGGAGACGCTGCGTCGCGTGCCTGGCGACATCATGGTTCTTGGTGCCGGGGGCAAGATGGGCCCGACACTCGCCATGATGGTCCGTCGCGCGTTCGACATGATCGGTATGCCCGAGCGGCGCGTCTTTGCCGTTTCACGCTTTTCTTCATCGACTGTTCGCGACTCGTTACAGCGTTCGGGCGTCACGACGATCTCATGCGACTTGATGGACCGATCGGCTGTGAACCAACTGCCCGAATGTCCCAATGTGATCGCCATGGCTGGCCAGAAGTTTGGAACGAATGAAGCCCCCGAACTCACCTGGGCGACAAACACCGTGATTCCGGCGAATATCGCCGAGAGGTTTTCGAACTCACGAATGGTGGCGATGTCGACGGGATGTGTTTATCCCCTGGTGGCAACGAGCGGGCCAGGATCACGCGAAGGCGATCCTTTGACTCCGCCGGGAGAATACGCAAACGCGTGTGTCGGGCGTGAACGTGTGTATGAGTACTTTTCAAAACGCAACCAGACTCCCATGGTGCTGGTACGACTCTGTTATGCGATTGACCTGAGGTATGGAGTTCTGCTGGATCTGGCCCAGAAGGTGTTTCGCGGCGAAGACGTTGATCTGTCAATGGGAGCCACTCACGTCATCTGGCAGGGTGATGCCAATGCGAGAATACTCCAATCGCTGGATCACGTTGCGGTCCCCGCGGTTCCCGTGAATGTGACGGGATTGGAACGGCTGTCGATTCGCGAACTGGCGGAGCAATTCGGGGAATTACTGGGCCGATCCCCAAAATTGATCGGTACCGAAGCCCAGACAGCGTGGTTGTGGGATGCCCAAATGTCATACGAGTGGTTTGGACCGCCGTTGATATCCGTTCCACAGATGCTGGTTTGGATCTCAGACTGGCTTCGCCAAGGCGGAGAAACACTGAACCGACCGACTCACTTCGAAGTCCGCGATGGGAAATACTGAATCGGAACAAAAAACAGTTCCGTGCATGAATCGCCAGTCGTGATTGAATTCGTCAGGCGTTATTCGATGACTCGACCGGCGTCAGTCGTTCCCAGTCAATATTGCGTAGTCGAGCTTGTTCAGCCGCGGCTTTCAGTTTCTGTATGACAAAGCTCTTGTTGTTCGCAACGGCCTGCTCACTGATCTCAAGCGATGCTGCCACATCCTTATTTGACCAGCCCAGGGCAAACAAGAGTTCGATGCATTTGAGTCGTTCGAAGTCTCCGCGACTCAACCAGGTCTGAACCAGACTTCGCATCGTGTCTCCGATGACTCGCTCCATGGCAACGTGGCTTTCCGAACTGCGTGCCATGCTGGAGGCCTTGCGCGTGCGTGCGACAGGTTCTTCCCCCGTTCCCGAATCAGATGGAAGCAAGAGCGGCAACATCGGACGCCGACCAATTCGACGCAGCGTATCAGTCAACTTATGAGCAGCAATTGCAAACAGGAAGGACTCCAGCGGAGTTTTCTCATCATAGTTGGGAAGCGATGTCAGGAAGCCGAGGAATGTCTCCTGGACGACGTCTTGTGCCGAACTGCGATCCGACAAACGCACTTCGACGAACGACAACAATCGCCCCTCGAACCGACGAATGAAAACCTCCCACGCCTGCGGATCGCCGCGACGAATCTCTTTCAAAAGCGAAGCTTCGTCAGGGCTGATTGACATAACAGCGAGTCGTAACCTGGGATGGCTTCAAATGGAGCGGAAGAATTTGATCAGAATCAAGGCGGCCAGACCGATGACTGGCATCAGCCACAGGCGACGAAGCGTCGAGCCCGTCTGCAGCAGACTCGTACGATAATAGAATGCCATCAGACTGATCACCAGTACGGCAGAAGTTACGACAATCGATACCGTACGAATTCGGGCCGATGTCAGCCCCTTCTTCCAGATTGGCAGGAACTCGACACGCACTTCAGGCGACAGTTCGATCTGCCACCAGACGCGGTACATTGGATGGACAAACGATCCAAAGTCTCGTTCTACGACTTCCGCATACTGTTCCTTGACCGTGTGTTGTTTGAGCAACTCGAGTGACGGATTCCAGGGAGAAACCGCTGATTCCCCTGGGAACAACCGGGCCAGATCATCACGCAAAATCTGATTGGCTTTTGCCTGTAATTCCTGTTCGGCCTCTTCGATTGTTGAGAATTGCTGACTGCTGATGACACGTCGCTCAGAGAGACCATCTTGAATCGTGGGAAGATCGAGCCACTCTGGACGTCGTTGTTGATCTGTGTGAACAGAGACGCGTGTGACTGGATCAGTCTCTGAAATGCTTCGCTTCCGAGACTGAGTGAATCCGCTCGCTGATCGTGGTCGATCCGTTCCAGTCACTTGCGAGAAATCGAACAGCGAGATGGCCGCAAACGTGCCTCCGACAATCACCGGAGCCATGAACCAGTTGAACTCGCCCTTCAGCACGGGTTGGAATTCTGTTCTCTCTGGCAGAAGATCGGAA